>DAOUDX010000090.1:0-22480 GCA_034430835.1 Anaerolineae bacterium | reverse complement strand
GAACCGACAGATCCAGGCCATACCGCTGAAGACCTACGCGGTTGCCTAGAAACGAGGCGAGTACGGCTGAGGGAATCTATTGGAAGCCATGCTTCGTGTATGATCAGTTTCATAATTGCACCACAAGTCTAGTAGGAAAACCCATGGCAGTTCCCGACAGAATGGTGCCTCACAACGTTGAGGCTGAGGAAGCCGTGCTCGGCTCCCTCCTGATCGACCCCGAAGCACTCTTCCGCGTCTCCCCCTTTCTCGAGGGGGAGGACTTCTATATCCAGAAGAATGCCTGGGTGTACGAGGCGATCCTGGCGATCCACGAACGGCGCGAGCCTATCGATTTCGTCACGCTGTGCGACGAGCTGGAGCGGCGGGGACAATTGGAGGAGGTCGGCGGGGCCGCCTACATCACCCACTTGATCAACGCCGTCCCCAGCGCCATTCACGTCGAGGCCTACGGTCACATCGTCGAGCAGTCCGCTCTTCGCCGCCGGCTGCTCAACGCTGCCAGCCAGATCGCTCAATTGGCCTACCACGAAGCCGAGGAGATCGACCAGACGGTGGATCAAGCCGAACAGGCGCTGTTCAGCGTCTCGCAGCGCCGCATCACGCGCGACCTGGCCCCCATCCAGGATGTCATCCGCCGCTACTACGACCGGATCGAGTACCTCTACGCCCACCAGGGCGAGCCGCTGGGCGTTCCCACCGGCTTCGTCGATATCGACCGGCTGCTGGGCGGGTTCCAGCGCTCCGACTTTATCATCGTCGCCGCGCGCCCCTCGGTGGGGAAAACGTCGCTGTGCCTCTCGATGGCGCGAAACGCCGCCCGCTTCGGGCAGCACGTCGCCATCTTTAGCCTGGAGATGTCGTCCGAGCAGATCGTGCAGCGTCTCGTGTCGGCCGAGACGGCGATCGACGCCCAGCGGCTGCGATTGGGCGATTTGAAGGAGGACGAGTGGCCGCTCTTCGTCCAGGCCACCGGCAAGCTGGCCGACCTCCCCGTCTTCATCGACGACACCCCCTCCATCTCGGCCTTGCAACTGCGCACCAAGGCCCGCCGCCTCCACGCCGAGCACGGGCTGGACGCGATCTTTGTGGACTACCTGCAATTGATGACCGGGGACGTGCGTTCCGAGAACCGGGTGCAGGAGGTCTCCTTCATCTCCCGCTCGCTCAAGGCCATCGCGCGCGAACTGGACCTGCCCGTGGTGGCCGCATCCCAGCTTTCGCGCGCCGTCGAGCAGCGCAGCGATAAGCACCCGGTGCTGGCGGATCTGCGTGAAAGCGGGAGTCTCGAACAAGACGCGGACGTGGTGATGTTCATCTACCGCGACGAGCTCTACCACCCAGATACCGAACAGCAGAACGTCGCCGACATCCTCATCTCCAAGCACCGCAACGGCCCCACCGGCAAGGTGCAGCTCTTCTTCCGCAAGCGACTGGCCCAATTCCTCGACGCCGAGACACGCCAGCAGGCAGTGGAACTGGCATAGTGCGAGAAGTCCGCTCATGGAAACACCTCAGAATGTCAGGACGATACTCGACGGCATCGTCAGCAAACTGGCCAGAGAATACCAACCCCATCAGGTCATACTCTACGGCTCCCAGGTGCGCGGCGCACCGGACCGAGGCAACGACATCGATCTGCTCATCGTCAAGGACAGCCAGATGTCTCCCTATCAACGCGCTGTGCACGTGAGACGTTTGCTCCGAGACCCGCAGCGCCGCATTCCGTTGGACCTGCTGGTGATAACGCCCTCTGAGCTGGAGGAGCGGCTGGAGCGAGGGGATCAGTTCCTGCAGATGATCGTATCCCAGGGCAAGGTATTGTATGTGGCCTGAAGAATCTCGCTATCCGCAGGGATTAGTTCGCCAAGGCCCAGAAGGATCTGCGCACGGTAGAGATCTTGCTGCGCGAGGAGGGAGACGCTGAGGTAGCCGGGTTCCACCTTCAGCAGGCAGCGGAGAAATACCTCAAAGGGTTCTTGTTGTTCAAAGGGTGGGAACTACAGCGCATCCACAACCTGGAGGCGCTGCTGAATGAAGCCATCCGCTTCGAGCCGAGGTTGGAGAGGTTTCGAGAGTTCTGCGAGGAGGCCACGGACCTGTACACACTGGAGCGGTACCCCTTCTTCGCCAGCCCTGGCATGGCTTCCGAGGATATCGCCCACCTGCTCCCCTTGCTGCGAGAACTCATTAAGCAGATCGAAGCGCTGACAGAGCCATAAGGCCGCTCCGATGCAACGCCGAGACACGCCAACAGGCAGTGGGGATCGGATAGGCCCAGCCAACCACAGTCAACCTTAGAAGTCGTTCAAAAACAACTTCATAGTTTGGCTAGTCAGTGAGAAATCATCCTGAGCCCGTCGAAGGATGATTTCGGGCGGTTTTCTGGTTGCAAGGGCCGCAAAAGTCGCCCTTCGACAAGCTCAGGATGACTTTTGCTTGTGCTGAAAAGTGCGAAGTTAATTTTGAACGGGTACTTAGAGGAGGAATCCATGCGCATCCTAGTCATCGGTTCGGGCGGGCGCGAGCACACGCTGGCCTGGAAGATCGCCCAATCACCGCAGGTAGACCAGATTTTCGTTGCACCGGGGAACGGCGGCACGGCCGAGATCGCCCAGAACGTGGTTATCTCCGACACCGACATCCCCGCCCTGATCGACTTTGCCAAGAAGGAGCAGATCGACCTGACGGTGGTAGGGCCGGAAGCGCCGCTGGTCGCCGGGCTGGTCGATGCCTTTACTGAAGCCGGTCTACGCGCTTTCGGGCCGAGCGCTGCCGCCGCCCAACTGGAGGGATCGAAAGCCTTTTCCAAGCGGTTCATGATCGAGGAGGGCATCCCCTCCGGTGTGGGCGCTATCTTTCACAATCACGACGCAGCGTTGGCCTACCTGCGCGGGCTGCCCCTCACCCCGCCCCTCTCCCCACGGGGGAGAGGGGGAGTCGTCGTCAAGGCCAGCGGCCTGGCGGCGGGTAAAGGGGTGGCCGTGTGCTCGACAATGGAGGAGGCAGAGACGGCGCTGCACAAGACGATGGTAGAGCGGGTCTTTGGCGACGCCGGCGACGAGACACTCGTCGAGGACTGCCTGGTCGGGGAAGAAGCCTCGCTGCTGGCCTTTTCCGACGGCAGGACGGTGGCGCCGATGATCCCGGCCCGCGACTACAAGCGCGTAGGCGATGACGACGCGGGCCCCAACACCGGCGGGATGGGCTGCTATGCCCCGTCCCCTTACCTGCCGCCGGAGCTGATCGAAGAAGCGCACAGGCGCGTCCTGCAACCGACGATAGACGGCATGCGGGGCCGGGGCGCCCTCTACGTGGGCGTCCTCTACGCCGGGCTGATGCTCACCGAGCGCGGGATGCGCGTGCTGGAGTTCAACTGCCGCTTCGGCGACCCCGAGACGCAGGTGCTTTTGCCGCTGCTGGAGAACGATCTGGTCGATATCTTCCTGGCCTGCATCGAGGGACGGCTGGACGCGATCGACGTGCGTTGGAAGCCCGCCCACGCCGTCTGCGTGGTGAAGGCCTCGGGCGGCTACCCTGGCGCTTACGAGAAGGGGAAAGCGATCACGGGCATCGAGAAGGCCAACGCACTGCCCGACACCGTCGTCTTCCAGGCGGGGACGAAGCGGGAGGATAGCAGGCTGGTCACGGCGGGCGGGCGCGTGCTGGCGGTGACGTCGGTGGGCGACACACTGGCGCAAGCCCGCGTGCGGGCCTACGCAGGCATCGCGCTGATCGACTTTGAGGGCGCGCACAATCGCAGCGATATTGCCAAGGTGACACAATGACACGCATCGCCATTCTGATCTCCGGCTTCGGCTCCAACCTTGAGGCCATTTTGAACGCCATCGAAGAGGGAAAACTACCTGGCGTCGAAGCGGCGCTGGTCGTCTCTAACCGGCGGGAGGCCTACGGCATTCAGCGGGCGGTGAAGCACGGCGTGCCGGTGGTGTACTTCCCCCTCGCGCCCTACACCAAGGCGGGCCGCTCCCGCCGCGAGTACGACGCCGACCTGGCCGCCATCATCCGCGCGCTCGACGTGACGTGGATCGTGCAGGCGGGGTGGATGCACGTGTTCTCCAGCGCCTTCCTGGATCACTTCCCCTCGCGGGTGGTCAATCTGCATCCCGCCCTGCCCGGCACCTTTCCCGGAACGCACGGCATTGAGCGGGCCTACGAGGCGTACCAGAAGGGCGAAATCGAGCACACCGGCGTGATAGTGCACCTCGTGCCCGACGAGGGGGTAGACGTCGGGCCAGTCGTCGTGCAGGAAGTGGTGGAGATTCACCCCGAGGACAGCCTGGATGACCTCAAAACGCGCATCCACGCGGTGGAGCACCGGCTGTTCGTCCAGGCGCTGTACGAGTTGCTGTGCAAGCCTGGTCTGGGCTGATTCCGAACCAGGCCTAATCCAGACTCCGGCTGAGGCTACGCACGGCGATTGTGATGACCAGCAACCCTATGGCCAGCATCGCCGCCGCGTGGGGCCACAGCACGTCCAACCCCGCTCCCTTCAGCATCACCCCCCGAATGATGGTCAAGTAGTGACTGAAAGGCACCACCTGTGCGATGGCCTGCAACGCGATGGGCAGGTTCTTGATCCGCACCATATAGCCGGAAAAAGTCATATCGACCATGGCCAGAACAAAGACGAGGAGGATAGCCTGCTGTTGCGTGCGGGCGACGGCGGAGATAAAGATGCCATAACCGATCTCGGCGACGATGAAGGCCAACGTCAGTGCAAACAGTAGCAGCAGCGAACCCCGCATGGGCACGCCGAAGGCGAAAACGGTGACGGCCAACATGCACATAAAGTTCAGCGCACCGACGAGCAGGGCCGGGATCGCCTTGCCGACGACCAACTCGACCCGACGCAGCGGCATCACCATCAACTGCTCCAACGTCCCCAGTTCCCGCTCGCGCGCCAATCCGACGGCAGCGACGGTGAGCGTCACCTGGTAGACGATGAAACCCACCTGCGCCGGCATGGAGAAGAGCCTCGCGTTGAGGTCGGGATTGAAACGCACCGTGGTGCGCAGTTCGACGGGAATGATCGCAGCCAACCCACGCGCGGCAGCGTGATCAGAAGCAAACTCGAGGACGGCACCCTTGGCAGCGTTCAGGGCGATGGAGCCGGACACACTGTTGCTGGCATCGGCGATGATCTGGACGTGAGGCTCCACCGAATCATCGGCCAGATCGGCCGCGAAACCGTCGGGAATTATGAGGAGGACCGTGGCCTCGCCCCGGTCGAGTAGACGGTGAGCATCGGCCAGGGTTTCGGGGAAGTAGCAGACGTCCAATTCCCGCCGATTATCGAGGGCGGAGACGAGACGGCGGCTGACGTAGGACCGGTCAGAGTCCAACACAGCCACACACAGATCGGAGATGCGAGAACCAGTCGCCTGGGCCAACAGGATCAGTTGAAGTACAGGCAGCGTCAGGATGAACGTCGTCATCAACCAATCGCGCCGAAACTGGATCAATTCCTTGCGCACCAGGTTCCACGCTCGTACCATCACGTCGCCCTTTCCGACCTCAACTGACCTTTTTCCTAAACACCACCAGGCTGACTGCCAACGCTGCAACGCCGATCACCAGCAAAGCCAGCGCCTGCTCTGCCAGAGCACCCACTCCCAACCCCTTCAGGAACACCCCACGACTGATAGCGATGAAATGCGTCGTCGGCAAGACGCGGGCAAAGGCCCCAGCGATGGGCTCGTCGGTGACGGGAACGATGAGACCGGCGATGAAGAAGCTGGGAACGAAAAAGACCATCAGAACGAGAAACATCGCCGTCTGCTGGTTGCGCACAAAGTTTGCGATCGTCAGGCTGAGGCCCATGCTGGCGAACAGGTAATCCAAAACGAGTGGGAAGAAAACGAGGAGGCTCCCCCTAAACGGGACGCGAAACCAAAGTGTGGCAACGAGCCACGCCAGCAGAAAACTTGCCCCGCCCCCGACCACGTATGCCAGCAGCTTCCCAACCAGGTATTCCGTTCCGCGCACCGGCGTGGCGATCAACCCTTCGAAGGAGCCCGTCTCTTTTTCACGAGCCAGCGCCAACGTCAGAGCCAGGGCTGGCATACACATGATGACTGCCAGCATACCGGGTACCATGCTGACCAGCGACTTTAGTGTCTCGTTGTACCAGGCTCGGTCGCTGACCTGAATCCCAACGCCTGCCTCGATTGAGCGCTGACCCAGGAGATCGGCGACGAAATCGCTCACGCGAATCTGCAGGAGCCCCAGCGTCTGTCCGGCCGCAATGGAATCTGCACCATCAATGACGCAGTGCAGATCGGCTGGCCCGCCCTTCAGGGCCGCGTCGGTGAAGCCGTGCGGGATGACCAGCACCAGATCGGCTGCGCCCCGCACAAGCAATGGCTCGATCTCTTCCTGCCGCTGCACGTAGGCGACGACGGCGAAATCCTCGTCGGCGTTGAGGCTCGTGACGAAATCGCGCGATAGCGGCGTGCGATCCAGATCTTGGATGGCGATGTCCACCCGGCCCACGTCGAGGGCAAAAACGTAGGAGAGGGTCGTTAGCAAAAAGGCAGGGGCAACTGTAACGAGGAACAGGAGACGGGCGTCACGGGTTACGTGGCGGAACTCTTTGCGGGCGACGACCAGCAGCCGACGGATGGACATGGCAGCCCTTGCGCTCGGATCACCGGAAGCGGCGTTGCCACTCCTCCTTTAGCTCCAGAGAACCGAGATCGCTTCCGGCTTCGAGAAAATCCATCAACAGCCGGTTGAACTTGTTCCGCGCCTCCAACATAGGAAAATGCTGTGCACCGCCCAGGAAGATCGAACGCACGTTGTCTTCGCAATCCGCCAGCCATTCCGGCTCCGGCGGTCTGATGAGCGGATCATCACCGCCGTGCGCAAGAAGCACAGGGGTTTCGAGGGGGGGCAGTATGTCCCGCAAGTCGTGCTCCACCACAGAGCGCACGGTGGAAGCAATCGCAAACACGTCCGCCTTGCGGGCCTCCAAATCCACCTCGGGAAAATTAGCCCGCCGCGACACCAGCCGCGCCAGCGCCTCGCCGTTGCCCGAGAAACCGGCCAGCGGGCGGTTGATGGCCTCACCTATCACAGGCACGCTCACCCCCATCACCTGTTCCACCCGCTCCGGATCCTGGGCAGCCAACGACAGCGCAACCAGACCTCCCAACGCATGACCGACGATCGGAACGCGCCTCACACCCAACTGTTCCAGAAACTCCCGGAGCAGTTCAACATACGCCTCTATGGTGTAATACGCACTCAGCTTGTCCGAATCGCCGAATCCCCACAGATCCAAGGCGTAGGTGCGATGCTTGGCCGACAATTCCTCCATTGCCGGAACCCAGTAGCGCCACGAGCCCAGCCAACCGTGGACAAAGACCAACGGTTTGCCGCGCCCTATCACCTCGTAATGGACGAGGCCTTCCTTGATGACAATAGCGCTCATCGCACAACTACCGCCTGACTGTGGGACTTGCTAATCCAACGCCCCCACACGCTTCAAGATACCCTTGACCTGAGTGGCCAACTCATCCGGCGCAAAGGGCTTCACGATGTATTCGAGCGCCCCCGACGCCAGACCCTCCTCGATCTCGACCTCCTGCCCTTTGGCCGAGAGAAAGACGATCGGGATCCCGCTGGTGGCCGGGTTCTCCTTAAGCTCGCGGCAGGCATCATACCCCGTCATCCCCGGCATACGCACATCCAGCAAGATCAGATCGGGCTGTAGTTCAGACGCCTGCTCTATGGCTTCCTGACCGTTGGAGACCAGTATGACTTCGAAGCCGGCGTAACGCAGCGTGAACGCGATCAGTTCACGGATATCTCTCTCATCTTCGGCAACGAGAATCTTTGGCATATTTCCTCCTATTTCGCTCCCCATCACTGAGTCGCATGACTTGCTACTCTGCTGTCTTCCCAGAGGATCGTCTCAATCTCATCGATCAACCCTTCAACAGAAAACGGCTTGGCCATGAAGCGGGCGGCTCCCAGCGCCAGCACCTTTTGGCGTTTCGCATCGTCGATAACCGAACTACCCGTCATCATAATGACCGGGATACTCTGCGTCACAGGGTCGTTCTTGAGCCGTCTGAGCACCGTGTACCCGTCCAGATCTCGCATCCTGAGATCGAGCAGTATCAGGGAGGGCCGCACCTCACGCGCCACACGCAAGGCTCGCTTACCCCGACTGGTCGTTCGCACCTCGAAATCGTGCGCGCGCAGAGCTTCTCGCATCAGCGAGAGATTGTCTCGATCGTCGTCCACCACTAACACGGCACCACGCCGCACGAGCGCGCGGCGCACTGCACACACCAGTTTATCTCTGTCAATCGGCTTGGTGATATAGTCCACAGCCCCCAGCCGCAACCCGTCGTCCTGATCTGGCAGGATAGAGACGACGATCACCGGAATCCCACGAGTGGCCGGGTCGGACTTGAGCTCTTCGAGCACACCGAAGCCATCGGCATCCGGGAGCAGGACGTCCAGCGTGATCAAGTCCGGCCGTTCGCGTTGCGCCAGCTCCAGCGCCTCATCCCCACGCCGCGCGATCAGCACCTCCCGGCTGTCACCGGAGAGATGCATTTGAATCAAATTGGCGATATCGGCGTCATCCTCAACGACCAGCACCTTTTTCGATGGCGACGGCTCCTCAGGCTCAAGCTCATCCTTGTCCTCCTTAGCCTCCTGGGCCGCGTTCCAGGCCGCCGCCGTGGGAAGCGAGAAAGAGAACGTGCTTCCCTTTCCCAACTTGCTCTCCAACCAGATCCGTCCCCCCTGCAGCTCTACCAGCGACTTGGTGATCGAAAGCCCTAAACCGGTACCCGGCGAATCCTGCACCACCGAGTGCTCGGATCGGAAGAAACGATTAAAGAGCTTTTCCTGATCCTCCTCCGAGATACCGATGCCGGTATCGCGCACCGAAATGTGCACCTCGCCATCCTGAGCGCAGGCCGATACGACGATCTCACCACCAGACGGTGTATAGTTGTGGGCATTTGCCACCAGGTTCGTCAGGATCTGGACCACGCGATCGGCATCGGCAAAGACATCGGGAAGCGCCTGCGACAGATCCGAGCGCAGAGTCAAATCCTTCTCCATCGCACGCGGCTGTATGGCGGCTACAACGTTGGCGATCAGGTCTTCTACACGCACCACTCGCGGTGACAGCATCACCCGTCCACTCTCAATGCGCGAGATGTCAAGCAGATCGTTAACCAGCGCCGTGAGACGGTCGGCATTGTTCTTGATAACCGTCAGGAATTTCTGCTGATCCTCCATCAACTCACCGACCGCCCCCATCAGAAGCAGGTCGGCGTATCCCTTGATCGACGTCATGGGCGTGCGCAACTCGTGCGACACCGTAGACACAAACTCCGACTTGGCACGCTCGGCCTCAACCTCGACAGTCACGTCGCGAAAGACCGAGACGGTGCCCAGGAATTCCTCACCCATCAACACCGGCGCCAGGTGAACGCTAACGATGCGGTCACCGATGTCCAATTGCGTCGCCAGGTATTCCTCGACGTCCTGGTGCACCCTCCACCTATCGACCGCCTCCATCCAGTCCTGCGCCTGGCCGCCGTACAGGCCGAGCATTTCGTTGGTTGACCGCCCCAAAGCCTGCTCCCTTGGCAGATCCAGGATGCGTTGAGCGGCCGCGTTGAACAGAATCACCTGGCCTCGCTCGTCAGCCACCATCACGCCATCCGCGACGCCCTCCAGGATGGACTGGCTCTTGCTGGCCTCGACTTCCTGGGTCCTGAGCATGCGTCCCAGACGATCTGTCTGATCGAGGATCAGCTTGTACAGCTCGGCATTGTTGATCGCGTTGGCGACCTGCGTAGCAGCGGTCTCCACCAGGCGCAAGTGCTCCTCCTCGAAATAATCGGGGTCAACACAAGACAAAAGCAGCGCGCCCAACACCGCATCACCGGCCGTGAGCGGAGCAGCCAGCGCCGATCGATACTCGCGCGCCCCCTCTCGCGGCTTCTGCCAGCGAGCATCCTCCCGCGTGTCCGGCACAATGGCTGCCTTTCTGTTCTCGATCACCCACCCCACCAGCCCTTCGCCGCGTGCAAAGCGAATCGCCTTTCCGACGTACGACGCCTCGTCCTCCGTGCCCAGCGCCGCGCGGCAGAATAACTCGCCCGTCTGCAGATCTAACAGAAAGATAAACGCCTGCCCGGCGCCTACGGCGTCCACGACCAAACGGAGGGCGCGGTTGAGCACGTGGTCCAGGTCGAGGCTGGACGCAAGCTCGGATGTGATGCGGTAGAGCGTCTCAACCCGATCGCGCTCCACCGTCAGGTCGCTCATCGCCTCGGCCAACTCCTGGGTGCGTTCCTCGACACGCTGCTCCAGCTCTTGCGAAAACCGACTCACCTGGTCAAACAACCGCGCGTGATCCACCGCCGCGGCCACCTGGTCTGACAGCGCCGAAAGCGTCGCTACCTCGGTCGGGGAGAATGCGTGAGGAGCCCGATAGCCCACACACAAGACCCCCACCACCCCTCCGCCAGCCGTAAGCGGGGACATCGCCACGGACCCCACCTCACCCTTTAGCGACTCAAAGAGTGAGCTTGCCTCCTGCGCCAAGTCGTTGACCGCCTGCGGCATACCGCTCTCGGCCACTCTGCCCACCAGCCCTTCACCTGGAGCAAAGCTGAACTCTGAGATGTGCTCCAAAGCAAACCCATGCACGGCCTGAGGCATATACCGCTTGCGCTCGGCGTCCAGCAGGAAAATGAAGCTGTGGTCATACGCCAGCAACCGAGGAGCCATCTCGACGATGGTGTTCAAAACCTCGTTTAGCTCCAGTTCAGCAGTGGCCGCACGGGTGACCTCGTTGAATAACGCCAGCGTATCGGCGCGGCGCTCCAACTCCTCCACCATACGCACGTTTTCGACAGCCAACGCCGCCTGCGCCGCGAAAACCTCCAGCGCCTCCACAGTAGCCTGGCTGGGAACACGGCCATCCCGCGGCCGACTCACCGACAGCAACCCTCTCGTATCCCCGCCCGACCCGACGAGGGGCACGAGCAGAACGTCATGGGGATGCCAACGCCCTGGCTCTCTCGCGACGCCGTCGGCCTCCTCGTACTCATACACATCCAGCCGGTCACGCCAATGCGCCTGCTTCTCAGCCGGGATGTAATAGCTCTGGCTGATGCGAAACTCCTCGCTCATCACCCCGACCACGTCGAACCAAGGGCGATGCACTTGTTTCATTTCCTCAAGGACGACGATGGGAACACCGGCTGCAGCTACCCAGCGATTGCGCGGTGGACTGCTGTCGAGAACGCCGATCAGAACCACATCGAACTCTACACTCTCCTGAACCGCGTACGCGACTTCCTCCAGGACGTCATCCAACGGTCGATCCGAGCGCAGCGCCCGGTTGACCTCCAGCACCTTTGCGAGCTGATCCGCCCGGCGGCGCACTGATTCAGTCAATCTTCGCTGCTCCTTGTCGCGCCGGTCATTGCCGATGGCGATCGCCGTCTGATCGGCCAGACTCTCGATGAATCCTACCGTTCGCTGATCGAACGCGCCTCTCTCAACACTTTCCAGCAAGATCAGGCCGGCCCAAGCCTCTGCATAAGAGATCGGCACGACAAGCATAGAGCGCGTATCCGCCTCGAAACCGAACTCTATCGCCTCGGCAGTCGCATCAGACACGAACGCCGAGCGATCGTCGCCCATGACCTCTGCCAAAGCAGGGTGCGCCGCTGGTGATTGGAGCGCCGCGCGGATACCGGCTTCTCCCTCCTCCGAGTGGTTCGTGGCAACCTCAAGGCGCAACTCGCCGCTCACGACATCCCTGAGCGCGATGGCACCACAAGCCGCCTTGCTCAGGCGCAACGCCTCCTCCAACACCGTGGGCAGGATCAGTCTCACGTCGAGAACAGTGCTGATCTCGTTGCTGACGCGCCCAAGACCGCTCAGTGCCTCTACCTGACGGTGCAATTCCCTATCGGTCTGCACATAGAGGCGAGCGTTCTCAATCGCGATCGCCGCCTGATCGGCCAGCGCAGCCAGCAACTCGATCTCTACGGGCGAGAAACTATGCGGCTCTACGTACATCGCCGAGAGCATACCGATGACACGGTTGGCCCGCTTCAGCGGCATATCTGCAAACGCGCGGAACCCCTCCTGCGCGGACATCGGTACGTACCCCGGCGGGCTGGTATCGGTCAGCACGTCCGAGATGATCAGCGGGTTGCCAGTTACAGCAGCGCGGGCCCGCCCATCGCGCTCCAAAATCAGTTCCTGCGAGTCTGCTGCATATGCTTCGCTCAACCCCATCGTCATAGCCAGTTGCAGCACCTGTTCCGTCTCATCCAGCACGAAAATCGCCGAGCGCTGACACCCCACCAACTCCAGCACCGCCGAGGCGATAGCCCGCAACACATGATCCAGTTCCAGTGACTCGCTCACCGTGGCGGAGACTGCCGCAAGGGAGGTCAACTCGGCCGCCCGGCGTCGCGTCTCCTCGTGGAGAGAAGCGTTCTCCAAGGTCATAGCCACCTGGCCGCCAACGACCTCCAATACCTGCAGATCAAGCTCCGAGAAAGCGCCCTCGCGCCCACTGAACATGCCCAGCGTGCCGACAAAGCGGTCTCGATTCAGCATGGGGACACCGATGTACGATCGGAAGGGGTAATCCGCCGCATCCAGCTTGGGCTGGACCTCGCGGTTGCCCCTGATGTCGGGAACAAACAGGGGTCGCCGATAGCGCGCTATCCAACCCACATATCCCTCATCGAGATAATAGATGCCCCCCGGCTCCCACGTATACGCCCGGCTTCCTCGCCAATCCTGGGTCACGCAACACTGCCGCGCCTCGTCCCACAGCGTGACTTCGGCAACGTCGTAAAGAATGAGATGACGCGCATCGGAGAAGATGACGTCCAAGGTTAATTCTAGGTCGAAAGAATCACTGGCAGCCAGCGCGGGGCGAATCGTCCCCGGCATCTCTGCCTGCTCCTCCTCTCCAGGCTGCCGAGAGGCTCGGACCGCTCTCCGCTGCTCCCCCAAGCGGGCGGCCAACAGGGCCACAGGAAGGAACGAACCGGCCACGAGCCCTCCCACCACGAGCCCAGAGGATAGCCCCGTCGTAACGACACTTGTCGCCAAAGAGAGGATCACCACCGCCGCACCGGCCGCTGCCACAACCCAGGCCACTCGGCGGCCCAACCAGTAGGCCAGCACGAACACCGGCAGGAGAAGCAGGAGACGTGGGACGTTCGCCCACTCAGATGAGGCAAACATCCATGCCGCAAGTCCCAGCGCCGCTGCACCTACGGCGATCACCCCGCCTGATCCTATACGTCGGCGCCCCTCTGCCTGTGCACTCATACGTCCTACCGATAGCGCGCTAAACCTGGACTAGGCCTCTCACCCTCCACGCCTTGCGCTGGCGGCTGATTCGGTGATCTCTCGAATATCCGAGAACGGCCCATCATCCACAGTCAACACACCAATAGCCACAGTCATCAAGTCAACCTTCGTCTCGTTGCCTGCCTCGTCGCGCACGATCAGGTAACCCTGCTCCCGCGTCTGCCAGTCGTAGTGTGTTCCTATCCCATCTGCAAAGCGCTTTTCGAGATCTTGTACCATGTTTTTGACCAAATCCTTGTCATCGGTGATGACGAGAAAATCATCACCGCCAACGTGACCAATGAAATCGTTCGACGTTCCTGCGCCATCTACCACCTGGCCCAGGATCATCGCCATGAAACGCAATACCTCCTCGCCGGCCACAAATCCATACACCTCGGTGAACGCACCGAATCCCTGAAGACCCACGTACAGGACGCCCCAGTTTTCCCGTCGCATCAAACGCCGTAGTTGATCCTCGATCAACCGACCACCTGGCAGGCCAGTCGTGGGATTGGTCAGGCTTTGAACGGTCGCACGAGAGATCGCGCTCTTGACCCGCAGCTTGAGCTCTTCCAGATCGAAAGGCTTGGTGATATAGTCATCGGCGCCCAGCTCAAGGCCGTGGATCTTGTCAGAACGCTCGTCTTTCTGCGTCAGGAAAATGATAGGGACATGGCTGGTCCGGAGGTTGTTCCGCAATTCGCGGCACACATCATAGCCATCCATGTCTGGCAACATTATGTCAAGCACAATGATGTGAGGCAACTGCTTTCGACACACCTCCAATGCATCCTCGCCACGCTGTGCCACTGCAACTTCGTAACCGTGTGACTGGAAGTAGATGCGCAGCATGTTAGAGATGTCAAAATCATCCTCTACTATCAGCATTCTACCTTCGGACATGTTTCCTCCTTTGCTAGCCGATAGCTTTCAGCAGACGGCAGAAAGACGAAAGCCGTGCTTCCGAGCCAACTGAGCGATCTCGCGAACTTTCTCCACGTGAACCTGCTTTCCCAACGAGTAACTCTCAAACCGTCCATCCAGGGCCAACACCATCGTCTCCGCCATGCAGGCATAGGCCTTGCCGGGCGGAAGCCCGAAATCGAAGCCAAAGTCAGCGTCACCGGGCACGTCCACCACCCCACCCGCGACGACCAAGACGTCACCTCGCTCCCGCGCTACCTTCGGCGACACGTCCGGCGGGAGCGCCACGTCACACACCACCGCGCCACGCTTGAGATGCTGCGGATGAATAATCGGCCTGGCAGCGCTGGTCGTGCTCATCACCAAGTCGGCCTCGCAGACGTCCCCGATCTGCGTCGAAGTATGCACCCAACGAGCGCCGGCCGCCTCAGCTTGCGCCCTCACTTGCGCCAGCCGGGACTCTGCCTCACCGTTGCCCGCCCGGCCAATCAAGATCAGCCTGCTCACCAACGGGGCGAGCAACTCGGCGCACGTCCGCCCGATGCTTCCCGTCGCACCGACCACGGCCACGGCGGCCGATTCCATCTGAACGCCCCTGCAACACGCCGCCTCCCGCAAAGCCTCGACGGCCATCGCCACAGTCAGGCTGTGCCCCGTCGTAACGGGTATATCGAGACGTCGAGACACGGTCACACCGCCGTCGCCGACCACCGAGGTGAAAGCTCCCAGCCCCAGAATCTGCGCCCCCAGGCGCTGTGCCATGCGCCCGGCATGAACGATTTTATTGTAAACCGCCCGAGTTGGCAACTGCAGCGCTTGCCGCGCGGTAAACGGGCAGGCCAGCAACCAACCCTCAATTTCCCTGCCCGTCGCTTCCGACCGCGCCCCGGTGATGTGCGAAATGTAGACTGGCGGCCAGAATCGGGAGAGAAAATGAATCAACCCCGTTGGCAACACCCCCGCCAGGAGGGGGTATTTCCGCGCCACATCGCGCTTGGGATCGACAGGATGGATGACAAACGCAAAGCTATCCATACACTGCCCAACTCAGCGCGGATATAACCTCTGATGGAACTCCTCTCCGCTCTTGACGGTGAAGTGATCGCTATCTTCGAAATAGATGTTCCTATCGATCACACGCCGCCTGTCCGATGCTACCAGAACCACATCCGACTCGATAGCCCGCGCCGGATACACGACCATGCCCGAACCGACGAAGCAGTGATGGCCTACACAGCCACCCAGCACTGGCATACCCGTGTTCTCCAATTCACCCTGCCACGTCGCGCGGATAGGTTTGGGCACCAGATTAAAGTCGGTAAAAGTGTTGCCCGCGCCAATGAACGTGTTGCGCCCAATGCTGCAGAACTGCAGACACGTGTTCTGAGCCACCATCGAATCTTCCATTAGCACGGTCATGAAAAGCGCAGCTCGAAAGGGAAGAAAACAACGATCCGAAACGACACTGAGGTGCACTTGACTGCCCTGGGCAATGTCCACGTTGTCGCCGATAACGGCAACATCTATCACGGCCCCAGCGCCAATACTGACGCTGTCGCCAATGTACGTTGGCCCGTTGATCGTAGCAGAGGGGTCGATGCTGCAATTGCGCCCGACATGCACCGCTGCCGACGAGCAAAGCACCTGCTTTCTCTCTAGCATCCCGTGCCACAGAGCCCAAAGCTGCTTCCTGGCACTATGCTCCATGTCGCGCTCCAGTCGCGCTCCCTCCGCAAACACTCCAAAGAATATGTTCGCCGTAATCGTATGTACCCAGTGCTCAATCGAGCAGAAGGCCTTGGTAGGCACCTGGTACGTCAGATCACCCCGCTCGTTGGACATGTGGGTCGGGACGTGATAATAACCCGCCTCGCGCGACCCGGTTTTCATCACCAATGGACGCACGGTAGGCTCAATGCCATGCGGAAAGTACCACATGTCCGCGACGTAAGCGTTTCCCTCGGGACGTATTCCCTGTTGCAGATAGATGGCATGCGCAGTAATCGCCGGATCGTCCAAAGCAAACGCTGCCCGGCATGCCTTACCCAACTTCCGAGCCTGCTGGATGAACTCGTCAAGGAAAAACCGATCGAAGAAAAGATTGTCCCGATAAACCAGTGTCTCGACCCGGCGGGAATCAACCTCGGCCAGCGAATCGACCTCCCGCTCCTCGGTGGTATACCGCGCCAGGACATCCCGCTGGTAGAGCCACAGCGGCTTGTTGAGCACACGCAAGTCACGGGCAGGCTCGTTGAAGGGAAATATCTTGCGTTGGTCTCGCAGGATGATCTTGCGCATCGATCTCGTCAGCCTAACGGTTGCTTACTCACCCAAAAAGTACAGGCACTTCCACCAGCCGCTATACACGACACCTCCTCAACGTAGAAACTCCTGCCACCACTCACCCAGTACAATCCTTCCTCCACAATGCCAGCGGCAAGGTGACAACAAGGGGAACTAGACGAACGACCCCAACACACACTACAGCGATCAACAATCAGGTGAAAGTACTCACTGTCCTCTCCCAAGCGCACCGAGTTGTCGCTGTACTTGTTGAGCGTCTGAGCCAGAACTTCAAACCCGACTTTAACCCTCGTAGCCAGAGGTAGAACACGGAATGTCAAATCTGCGATATTCAATATCGGCCCAAAATCTGCGATCCCCAGCTTGAAGCAGGCCTGACCCGCTCGCCGTGCCAAGCCACGCCCGCCACGCGGGCCATACATCTCATCCAATGCCTGTAGCAACTGCCCCAACTCTTCGAAGGCAAACTCTTTGGCGAAATTATTCGGTGGATAGTCCGCGATTCGGTGCTGAAGCCGCGCCAGATGCAAGACCGCGTTTATCCCATTGCGGCCCATCACCTCCTCAAGCGCCATGAGGACGATTCGTCCCATCTTGTTTGGAAGAGAGTATCGCAGCGACTCTCGAGCGACTGGCGTGGACGATTCCGTCATATGGAAGTCTATCCTCGGTTTAGACAACAGGCTAACACAAGCACCCATTCAAGCCTTACTCTCCACCTCAGCCCACCGAGGCTTGACCAGACTGATCCGTCAAGAAACTACTCAATGTCTCATAGAACCTTTCGGGCTCATCCAGCATCGGGAAGTGGCCAGAACCCGCGAAATAACTTATCTCAGCCGTCGGCGCACACTGGGCCAACACGTCACGCTGCTTGGGGCTCACAATGCGATCTATCCGGCCATAGATCCCCAAAATCGGCACCTGGATCTCGTGCAACCGAGGGCGCAAGTCGATTTGGCGCAGCGAAGCAATACTATAGTGGAAGGACTCGAGTGTGGTGCGCGAAAGATCTTTCTCGAACATCCTGTACCACCTATTCCAGTCCTTGGCGTAAAACGGGGAGAGGAGCAAGGAGCCCAGCGGGAACACCCGATAAAACAAGCCTGCCAGGGAACGTCGCGCCGACAGCCGTAACAAGAGTGCCAGACTATCCCCCACGATAGGAGAGCCAACCACAGCGACTCTTTCAACCCGATTGGGGTGACTCAACGCCAGGGAGAGAGACACGGTGCCTCCCATAGAGTGGCCGATTACAGGCGCACGCCCGATCCCGAGACGCTCCATGAACTGATCGACCATCTCGACATAGTCGCCAACCATGAAGGTCCCACCGTGCTTCCCAGACTCTCCAAATCCCCAGAAATCGAGCGCATAGGCTTTGCAGACACGGCTCAAAGCCTCCATCGTGCCTCGCCAAGGCACCCACGACTCCAGCCAACCGTGCAGCAGTATCACAGGCCACCCACGGCCATGAGTCTCATAGTGAACTACGCCTCGATCAGTGACGAGAGAACTCATAAATGCGCCTTCCCCGGAGGTCGGTCGTAACCGATGCAACGAACTCACTGCATGGAACTGACCCTGCCTCATTGCAGTCGATCACTCTACTATAGCATGAAACCAGGCTAGGAGTATTTAGGAAGCATTGCTATTTGGTTAAAGCGCGGTTACAGTTGTTAGTAACAAGCTACGGTCGAACCTGCCTCGCATGGTTCGACCGCCGGAGGAATTGATTCAGGAATACGTGTGAGGGAACCCGCAATGCCTCACACAACGCAAACCCCGAACGCGAGACGACACGTCTCTACCACTCGCCCGTTTTTCTATCCCTCTTCCTCGTCCATGATCTCGAGGATCGAGTACAGTAGCTCCAGCAACACGTTTTTGACACTCTCGCGATCAGTGGCTACGCAAGGCAGCACCTTGATGTCTCCAGGGATACGGAGCGCAATACGCAAATCCTCGGGCCCCCATGCATCGTCTAAATCCTGTTTATTGGCGGCGACGACATAGGGAACAGGAGCGTACGACCGAAACGTGTCAAGGATGCTGCGCGCCTCGCGAAACGTTTCCGGCCGCACACTATCGAGAAGGACAATGAAACCGAGCATACCCTCAGAGAGGATCTCCCACATGAAATCGAAACGGCGCTGGCCTGGTGTACCGAACAAGTAAAGCACCAAATCGTCGTCCACGGTGATACGTCCAAAATCCATCGCTACCGTGGTTTGGTCTTTGATGCGCTCCTCCGAGCGAGATATTTTCTTCTCCGTCGCCACGACATCGATCTCACTGATCGTCTGAATGAACTCCGTCTTGCCAGCCGAGAAAGGGCCGGTCACTACCATTTTGACAGTCTGCATCGTTAACGGCTCTCGAAGAAATTGATCAGTCGCTTAACTATGCTCCGCTTGACAGCGGGCTGACGCCTGGTCAAGGGTACCTGGCCGGGCACACCTGCCCTTTGTGGCGGAAGCATCACTCCCTCCGGCCGGATCAATTCCACCAACCCAGCCTGCAACAGACCGTACACGATCTTGCGAACTTGAAAGTCACTCATGTTGTTGTACTGCGCGATCTGACGAATCGTGTTGCGCGGGTTGATGAAGGAAACCACACGCCATTCCTCAACGCTCATACTGATGTTGCGCATGTTGGTACCTGGACGATCAGCAAATCGAAGTGCCATATCGAGGTTCGGCAGCTCGTCCTGTAGCCGCTCCCATTCCTTCATGCGGCGGCTGCCCTCCATAATCACGTTTTCCAACTCAACCGTAATCGTGATCCGATCCTCAAACGGCAGAACGTTTGACTCAAAGTGGAAAGTTCCATCTGTCCACGTGAAGAGGGGATAGATGTTGCCCAAGACGTAGGAACGCACACTTTGCAGAATATCAGACTGACTCACATAGCCCGCATTGATGAGCAACAGACCCAATTCCTTGTCGCTCTTGGCACTGGCTTGAGTCTGTATCGTACGAGCCTGCTCTTCCGAGAGTTTGCCGGATCGATGAAGTATCGCAGCAAGATGATCGTCTCGTCCCGACGTTGCATAGACGAGCTTACCCTCCTTGAAACAAAGCCGGGCATGATCGCTGCGTGTATCGACCGCCAGCGTGCCTGTCTTGCGCGCCAAGTTGATCAAGTTGAGCAACTGCGTTGTGCTGAAATCCCGAAGGTTCCCCTTCAGCGCCATACTTACCTCCACCGATGCTGGGAAAAACACGGACCCAAACTGAGAGAGCGTATCCGTTGCCCAGACACGATCGTCCTGCCGCCCCCCCAAGTCTGGCAACTCCCAACGAGTAAATTATACCCCGCTTGGCGAACAAGTCAACCACGGAAAACCGCTGCCAATGCCGCTTGTCTATCGCCCTCGCAGATGGTATACTATCAGCAACGGCCGGTTCGGTCACCACCCGCCATTCCAAGAAACATCTCTCGACCATCACCTGTGGCAAGAATACTGAGCTTGCTTGACCCATCTACCGATGGAGTCCGGCGATGAATCGCGACCGAAGCCTTCGTGGCCAACTACCCGACACGCAGGAGCAATACAGTGGCTAAGAAACGCGGGAAACGTTTTCGACTATTGTTGTACGAACGTATGTGGCAGCGGTGGGCGTTTCCTTGCCTTATGCTCATACCGGCTTCGGTTGCACTATGGTTCCTCGTTCCGCGCATCTCTTTCATACCACCTTCGTTGGACTTGCCAATCCTTGACCTCCGCATTCCACTCCGTCCGCTCATACCTGTTCCCGCCCTGGCCGCAGCTGTGATCCTGATCTATGCCTACCTGGCCCGGCACACGGCCTGGGTGCAATGCAGGGAAAGCCACCTGCTCATCAAGACCCCCATCTATCCACTCGCGGTCTCCTACGGTCGTATCAAGGCCGTACGTCCATCGCGCCTGTCCCAGATTTTCGATCCGACCAAGGAGAGACGGGGCCGCCGGGATTGGCTAAGCCCCTACTGGGGCATGACCGCTCTGGCAATAGAAACCTCGAAATACCCTGTTGACAAGAGATGGCTGCGGCTCTGGTTCAACCCCTATCTCTTTGCCCCCAACGTGGTCGGCTTCGTTCTCCTGGTTGAAGACTGGATGACCCTCTCCCGCCAGATCGGCGACTATCGCTCCGACTGGGAAGCACGCCGCGCTGCCCGGCGACAACAGACGGCAGAGGAATAGACTCGTGATCCGCTACAACACGTTGAGCTTTGCAGGAGCAAGCCATGACTGACGAGATTTACCGCAAGCTCGCCCAGCGATTGGACGCCATCCCCAACGGCTTCCCGGTCACCGAGAGCGGTATCGAGCTACGGCTCCTGGCCAAGATCTTTGCACCGGAGGAAGCAACGCTGGCCAGCGTGATGCGCCTGAGCTACGAACCGGCCACGGACATCGCCGCCCGTGCTGGCATCCACCCCACGGTAGCGTCACGCATATTGAAAGAGATGGTGCGCAAGGGCCAGATCCACACCAGGAAGGGTGAAGGCCAACTCCTGTTCAAGCTGCTGCCCTTCGTCGTCGGCATCTACGAGGAACAACTCCCCAGGATGGACGCCGAGATGGCATCCTTGTTCGAGGCATACTTCCAAGAAACACGAGGCGGCGACTTTGTCCGTGGTGCGCCGGCCATTCACCGTGTCATTCCCATCGGGGAAGCGATCCCTGTTGACGTAGAAGTCTTCCCCTACGAACGCGCCGCCGACCTATTGGAGAACGCCAAATCGTGGGGGGTGCGTGACTGTATCTGCCGCGTTCAACAAAGACTCGTCGGCAAGGGATGCGACCGCCCTGTCGAGAGTTGCCTGGTCTTTGCTCCGGTCGAGGGAGCTTTCAGGGGCAGCACAGCCGACCGCCCCATCACCAAAGAAGAGGCCCTGCAGATTCTCCGCGAGACCGAGGAAGCAGGATTGGTGCACACCACCGGCAACTACCGAGATGGCCACTCGTACATCTGCAACTGCTGCACCTGCTGTTGCGGCGTGTTGCGCAGTGTGACCGAGTTCGGCACTCCAGGTTCCGCCGTCCGCTCCGATTTCCACGCCGTGGTGAATGCCGAGGTGTGCATCGGCTGTGGCGAATGCGTCGAGCGCTGCCAGTTCGGCGCTCTCTCCGTGCCGGAGCAAGCCTGCGAGGTTGACGGCGCCCGCTGCATCGGATGCGGGCTGTGCGCCACAGCCTGCCCCACCGGCGCGCTGCGCCTGGAGCGCCGGCCAGAGGGCGAGGTCCCACCACCAGCAGCAGACCGCAGAGAGTGGATGGCACGCCGCGCCGCAGCACGTGGTATCCGAATGGAGGACATCCTGTAGACAAAAACGAAGCGGCGAGTTCTCAGTCACCGAAATTGACATCGCTTTGACACTCTGCTAAAATACCGGGGACTTTTCAGAGCACCTCAAGACATCATAAACCCAAGCACGTCTAACAAGAGGAAAGGAGAAACAAAATGAGCGAGTACCAAGCCCCCGTTTCGCAAGGCAAGCCCGGCAAGGTCCAGGCCATCGCCATCATGACTCTGATCGACGGCATCCTGAACGCACTGATGGCGATCAGTTGGGCGGTCATCATCCTCACCGGTGCCATAGCTAGCCTCGGCGTCGCACTCCTTTGCTGCCCCATAGCAATATACCCTGCCGTGGTTGCGGTCTTCGAGATCATCTACGCCACCAAGATAATGCCAGAGCCGCCAAAGACGAACGAGTTTCCCAAGTACCTGGCGATCTTGCAGATCATCAACATCGTGTGTGGGGGTATTCTCTCCATTGTCACCGGCATCCTGGCCCTGGTCTTTGCCAACGATCCAGAGGTTATGGGCTACTTTGCTAGCGTTGAGCCACAACAGCCAACAGC
>DAOUDX010000089.1:0-1866 GCA_034430835.1 Anaerolineae bacterium | reverse complement strand
CATCTCGAAACAGAGGGTCTCGGGGTTATCGGCCTCAAACGCTGTGTCTACTCATCGGAAGACGCCCGATGCTGTGTCAAACAGCGTGTGAAATCACCCAGCCTGACTATTCCGTGCCCAGGACGCACCCCGGATTGAGTATGCCGTTGGGGTCGAAAACTTTCTTTATGCCACGCATGAGGTCGATCCTTTTCTGATCAAGGAACATGTCGAGGTCCGGCGGCCTGACCTTGCCCAGCCCGTGCTCCGCGGTCATCGTTCCTCCCAACTTCAGGGTCTCCTCGTAGATCGCCCGCTTGGCTTGTCTGAGCTTGCTCCCATCGCCCTCGACGAGGTCCATCAGCAGTGCCGGGTGAAGATTGCCGTCTCCGGCGTGGCCGAGCATCGGAATGGCGGTGCCGAAACGTTGCGCCACGGCGTCTATGGCGTCCATGAGGTCCGCCATGCTGGCGGGGGGCACGGCTATGTCCAGAGCGTCTGCGATATAGGGCTTCGCCGCGAGGTAAACGTTGCTTCTGATCTTAAGGATGTCGGCCTGCTTCTTCTTGCTCTCACCTACCACGGGCTCAAGGCCGCCGCATCCCTGGCAGATATCGGAGAACCTTGCGCAGGCCGAGAGCATCTCCTCTTCGCTGCTGCCTTCGACTATTATCATCAGGAATGCGCTGCCAGCCTTGGAGGGCCAGTCCATGCTCAGGCTGTCGGCGGAGGCTTCGGCTGCGGCGCGGTCCATGTACTCTATTGCCAGCGGAATGATCCCGCTCTGGAGGATTCGCGGGACGGTGCGGATGGCGTCGTGGCGATCGTGGAAAGGCACGATCATTGTAGCCGACGCAGGGGGGTGGGGGAACAACCGCAGGACCGCCTTTGTGATGACGCCCAGCGTTCCCTCGCTGCCTATCAACAAGTGCATGAGACTGTATCCGGTATTGTCCTTTATCAGCTTCCCACCCATGTTCACCACCTCACCCGTAGGCATGACGACTTCGAGGCCCCGGACGTAGTTTCTCATGACGCCGTATTTCACCGCGCGTGCGCCGCCGGCGTTGCACGCGACAAGCCCGCCTACCTGCGCGCTTTCGTCGCCGGGGTGTGGTGGAAAGAACAGGCCCTCTTCCTCGGCTCTGCTCTGCAGCTCTCCAAGCGTGGCTCCGGCCTCCACGACTGCCATCAGATTATCATTGTCGACATGAACCGCTTTCAGTCTCTCAAGCGACAGTACGATGCCGTCCCGGGTCGGGATAGCGCCCCCGCACAGTCCCGTCCCGCCGCCTCGGGGAAACACGGGGATTCTCTCCTCGTTGGCGAGCTTGAGGATTCTGCTGATTTCCTCAGCGTCCGCGGGCTTCACCAGGACCACCTCCGTGGCCGGCTGGGGCTTGATCCCCGGCGCTGTCTCGTCAGTCAGGTAGTCTATGATTCTCTCTTCTTCGGTAGTGACCCAGCTTGTTCCCACAATGTCCCTGAGTCTATCCACTATCATCGTTGGGTCCTCCTCGAGCAGTCTGCCGGTCCATCGTCGCTCGTGTTTCTCTGCGGCTGCTGTGCGGGCGTGCCCTGCCCCCGATTATTGTAACACTTCCAAAGTTAGAGTTGCCAATAATGTTCCTTTGTAACATAAAGAAGCCCATGAAGAAACGAATATTTCCCCATGGGATTCTGATGTGGGCTACGCGCCCTGCTAGAAGCTCCAACCTTTCGGCTGTGGTGCCTTCGCAACTTAGAAAGATCGCCGTCTACCCCCACCTGACCAGCCACCTCCCCCTCCACGGCCCGGCCTGCCCCCGCCCCCACCACCAGGGGTCCTGTTATTCCTTCCGCCTGCACGCGGAGGGTGTGCTTCACCGACATCAAGCGTGCGCCCAG
>DAOUDX010000088.1:0-4209 GCA_034430835.1 Anaerolineae bacterium | reverse complement strand
ACGCTGCTGCCCGACGGCCGCGTGCTGGTCGCCGGGGGCTGGGGCAGCGGCGGCTGCCTCGCCAGCGCGGAGGTGTACGACCCAGCGGCGGGCATTTGGAGCAGCACCGGCAACCTGAACGCTGCCCGCAGGCATCACACGGCGACGCTGCTGCCCGACAGCCGCGTGCTGGTCGCCGGGGGCGATGACAGCGGCGTCCCTCTCGCCAGCGCGGAGGTGTACGACCCGGCCACGGGCGTTTGGAGCACCACCGGCAGCCTGAACGATGCCCGCTATAATCACACGGCGACGCTGCTGCCCGACGGCCGCGTGCTGGTCGCCGGGGGGTTGGACAGCGACTTCAACCCTCTCGCCAGCGCGGAGGTGTACGACCGCGGGCTGGGCTTTCAGGTGGGCTGGCGGCCCACGTTGAGCTCGGCCACCTCGCCGCTGGTCCTGACCACCTGGTTGGCGGCCGGCGGCAGCGGTTTCCAGGGGCATGGGAAAACCGAGGCCTCTGGCGGGGCCACCAATAACTCGGCCACCAACTATCCCCTGGTGCAACTGCGCCGGCTGGATAGCGAGCAGGTGCGCTGGCTGCGGCCCGAGCCGACCGCTCCCTTCTCCGATACGCTCTTTACCTCCACCGCCGTCACCGGCTTCCCGGCGGGGCCCGCCCTGGTCACCGTCTTCGTCAACGCCATTCCCAGCACCTCCAGAGTGATCCGGGTGGAGCGGGCCGACACCACGACGACGATCACCGCACACAACCCCGACCCGTCGGCGGTGGGCCAGGCGGTGACGATCAACTACACCGTGACGGTCAGCCCGCCCGGCAGCGGCACACCGACGGGCAACGTGACGGTCACCGACGGCGACGGGAACAGTTGCGTGGGCACGGTGGCGGCGGGCAGTTGCACGCTGACGCCGACTGCGGTCGGCCCCAAGACGCTGACGGCCTCCTACGCCGGCGACGCCAACTTCAACTCCAGCAGCGGCACGGTGTCACACCAGGTGGAGCCCATATACCTGTACCTGCCGCTGGTCCTCAACAACCACGTCGTCGCGCCCAACCTGGTGGTGAAAGACCTGGTCGCCGCCAGCGATGGCATCACGGTGGTGATCGAGAACCGGGGCAACGCGGCGGTCACCGATGACTTCTGGGTGGATGTCTACGTCGCCCCCGATACGGTGCCCACCGCCGTCAACCAGACCTGGGAGATGGTCGGCACCCAGGGGCTGGCCTGGGGCGTGGAGGCGGACCTGGCAGCGGGGGAGGTGCTGACGCTGACCGTGGGCGGCGACTACTACGCCGAGGAATACAGCGACGTGTCCTGGCCGCTGGCCGTTGGCACGCCCGTCTACGCCCAGGTCGATTCGGCCGACGCCGAGACCGACTACGGGGCAGTGCTGGAGGATCACGAGATCAGCGGCGGAGCGTACGACAACGTCGCCGGTCCGTTTGCATCGGCCGCCGCTGCAGATGGGGCAGAGGTCCCCGTTGGGGGAGTCAGTTGGCCCACCTGGCAGGCCGATCTGCCGAGGAGGAAGTGAAGATGACAGGAAATCGAACGTCGAGAAGGCGGCTGACGCGCTTCGTTGGCGGTCGCGCTGCTGCTTTCGCCGGCACAGCCTGCGCAGGCGGCTCTGCCGCCGCGCCCGACGGTTGGGTCCCCGGCCGGGCCGGCGCCCGCCGGAGGCGCCATCGTGCTGCGCGCTCGGTTTCCGGAGGCGTGGCCGTGGGACGAGGTGCATTGGCAAGACCTGTGGACCGTGGTGCAGTGGCAGGACCCTCACACGGGAACCTGGCACGACGTCGGGGGGTGGCAGGGGACGCCGGACGGAGTCGAGGTCGAGGACGAGACAGTCGTCGGCCAGAAGTCGTGGTGGGTGGCTGAGGAGGACTTTGGCTCGGGGCCGTTCCGCTGGGTGATGTACCAGGGACAGGGGGGAGCGCAACTTGCGACGAGCGAACCGTTCGATCTGCCAGGGTTCAATCGGGAAGTTGTCCAGGTCGAGGTGTCGCCGGCGCAGTAGCGGCGTTTCCCAGCGTCTAACATCATCCACAAGGACACGACGGCCCCGCCACTCGTGAGCGGCGGGGCCGTTTTTACGTTTTGCGCATCCCGTATTGCGTTCTCAGTTGACCAAACGCCCGATTGGTGATAAGGTATTGTCGCCGAATCGCACTTGCATTAGAACGAACGTTCTGGTACAATACTGGCGGAGGTCGACGATGGCCAAATCTTACACCCAATGGGTCTGCCAGAACTGCGGACGGACGACGCCCCGCGAGATGGGCCGCTGCCCCGGCTGCGGCGAGTGGTCCACGATGGTCGAGGTGGTCGAGCAGCCATCCAGGGCAAAAGCCACCCTGCCGACCGTCCCCGGCAGTACCCCCCGCCGCCTGAGCGAGATCGAGACGGAGGGGCTGGAGCGGCTGGAGCTGCCGCTGAACGAGTTCGCGCGCGTGCTGGGCGGCGGCGTCGTGCCCGGCTCCCTCGTCCTCGTCGGCGGGGAACCCGGCATCGGCAAATCTACCCTGCTGCTCCAAATCGCCGGGCTGTTGGCCGAATCGACCGGCAAGCCGGTGCTCTACGTCTCCGGGGAGGAGTCGGCCCGCCAGATCAAGATGCGCGCCAGGCGGCTTTCCATCAACAGCGGCAACCTGTTTCTCGTCACCGAGACTGGGCTGGAGGCCATCTTCCAGCACGCAGAGCAGGTGCAGCCGCAGATCGTCATCGTCGATTCGGTGCAGACGGTGACTTCGGACGAACTGACCTCGGCGGCGGGATCCATCAGCCAGGTGCGCCAGGCGGCCAGCCGCTTCCAGTGGTGGGCCAAGGCCGAAGGCGTGACCGTCTTCCTGGTGGGCCACGTGACCAAGGAGGGCGCCATCGCCGGTCCGAAGGTGCTGGAGCACATCGTCGATACGGTGCTCTACCTGGAAGGGGACCGCTTCCACACCTACCGGTTGCTGCGCTCGGTCAAGAACCGCTTTGGACCCACCTCGGAGGTGGGCGTGTTCGAGATGCGGGAGAGTGGGCTGGTGGAGGTGACGAACCCCTCGGAGGCATTCCTGGCGGAGCGCATGGTCAACGCGCCGGGGTCGGCCATTGCGGTGACGATGGAGGGTACCCGCCCGTTGCTGGTAGAGGTGCAGGCATTGGCCAGCCACACCAGCTTTGGCAACCCGCGCCGCACGGCCAACGGGGTCGATTTCAACCGGCTGCTGCTGATCACGGCGGTGCTCTCACGGCGCGTGGGGCTGAAGCTGTTCGATCAGGACGTGTTCGTCAACGTGGTCGGCGGGTTGCAGGTGGAGGAGCCGGCGGCGGACCTGGCGACGGCGGTGGCCATCGCCTCCAGCGTGCGCGATAAACCCGTGGCGGCGGACCTGGCCATCGTTGGCGAGGTAGGGCTTTCGGGCGAGGTGCGGGCCGTGTCGCAGATGGCGGCGCGGCTGAAGGAGGCGGCGCAGTTGGGCTTCCGCCGCTGCCTGGTTCCCAAGACGCGGCGGCGCGGCGGCGAGCCGCTGCCGGAGGGGATCGAGACCATCCCCGTCCGCTCTGTGGCCGAGGCGGTGGAGAAGGGGCTGGTGTAGCCTCTCGTTGGAGATGTGTTATAATCACGCCGTGAGGTCAATGACTATGAAGAAAAGCGATATTCCATTCGGCGCCCAGTTCAGTCCCAATCAGGTAGACCTGCCCACGCTACTCGAAATCATCCACAATTATGCGGGCGACTGTGACAGAATTACAAAGACCATCCGCGACACGTTCTTTGCAACCCATGCCCAGACTGCAGCCGATCCCAAAACTGAGCGCCTGAAGTTAGCTGGCAACACTGTGTTGGCACTTCAGGCATACGGGCTTCTAGGAGAAGACTATGAGACACCAACCACACTAGCAGGAGAACTGCTAGCGATTGCCGACAAGCCTGGACTTCTCTACGAACGATTCGCCAAGCATATTCTGATCAATCTCAGGGGTATTCCGTTTGTGGAAACGCTGGAGGCGATGCAGACGGCCGGCGACAAGATCACCCTCCACACGCTGAGAAAACGTCTTGAACAACGCGGGGTACACGTTCCGCGCGGCGCGGTACACCTCAGCAGCATGCGGTTGTGGTTGGCCCAAGCACATGTCTTCGACCCAAGCATCAAGGGTGGCCCAAGATTGTACGAAGTGAACCACATGCGCCTGAAGGAAATACTTGGCGTTGGATTGG
>DAOUDX010000087.1:0-10503 GCA_034430835.1 Anaerolineae bacterium | reverse complement strand
ACCGGTGACGCCAGCAGGCGCAGACCGGTATTGTGCTTCAGAAGATGCGAGGCCACGAGGGGCGCGTCAATCCCTCCGGTGCGGGCAAGGCCGGACCAGTTAGGATCGGGCTTCAACCTCAGTTGCAGCGCCGCGTGGCCCGAAGAAGGGCAGAGATCAACCAGGCAGACGGAGGCGTCGCCTGCCTGGGTCAGCGCCGCTGCCAGATTGACCGCAAGCATCGTCACCCCGACGCCGCCGCGCAAGCTCAGCAGAACGACCACACCCTCAAGTGAAGGCGCTCTCACCATAACCCGCTTCGCCAGCAGCGTGCTGATTAGCTCAGACAGCTCCGACATCGTCACAGGCTTGGACATGTGTGCGTCAGCGCCGGCATCCAGGGACGCTTGCCGATCGACGGGCTGACCTCGCGCGGTGAGAATGATGATCGGGACAGAGCTTGTAGCAGGGTTACCCCGCAGTTGGCGACAGATCTCATAGCCGGTTATGCCCGGCATCATCACATCGAGGATCGCAAGATCGGGGGGATCGGCCAGGGCCTTGGCCAGCCCGTCTCGGCCATCAGCACTGAGCACAGTCTGGTGGCCATCCCGCTCCAAGAGCAGATTGATCATCTCCAGGTATTCAGAATCATCGTCAACGACCAGGACTCTTGCCATTGTCGCCTACTCCTCGTCTTCAGCCACACAAAAGGCTCCAATGTGTTCCTTGTTGATCAAAACGGCTCCACCGCTAAAAGTGACATCCGGGCGGATCGAGGACCGCAGCTCGCCATCGAGAATGATGACAAAATCGTCCGTGCCCGTGGTCAACACTGTGCGCATATCCAGCTTGCTCGACAGTCGCAGATACCCCTTGATCTCGAACGCCGGCACAGTGATGAACACCTTGTATAGGAAAGTGCCCAGGTAGCTGCCATAGGTGTGTTCCCGCATCAACCCGTCTTCCTGCCGAGCGACAACGGCAGCAGAGACGTTCTTCTTGTAGAGAGTTGCCGCCATGTAGTTGGCAATGATCTCGGCAGGGCGCTCAACGTTGGAGATGTAAACGTCATCAAGCTGGAGGAAGGATGTACTCCGATCGTTGAGCTGGGCGGTCAGCCTATGATAGCGCACGCTCACACGACCGGATATCCGATAGTTGTGAGTGAAAAAATCTGCCACTATCCGGACGCTGCCTGACTCTTGCATCACCCGATTCCTTTCACGCAGAATCTACCCCGACGACGTGCGCTCCGGTGCTTGCTCTACGATTCGCACGCTGGCGCTGGCTCCGATGCGATTCGCCCCGGCCTCGATCATCGCCAGGGCATCAGCATAGCTCCGGATGCCTCCGGCGGCCTTGACCCCCATCTGCTGACCCACCGTCTGTCGCATCAGCCGCACGTCTTCGACGGTGGCCCCGCCATGCCCTGAGCCCGTCGAAGGTCGCGCGAAGCCGGTCGAAGTCTTGACAAAGTCGGCACCCGCGGTCTGCGCCAGCTGGCAGGCGGCGACTTTCTCCTCATCACTCAGTAGCACAGCCTCGATGATGACCTTGAGCAACGCGCCATCCTCGTGGCAGGCCAACACCACGGCTGCGATGTCATCCCGCACCGCCTCATGATCGCCCGCCTTCAACGCCCCAATGTGGAGCACCATGTCGATCTCGGTCGCACCGTCGGCCACAGCCTGCCGAGCCTCGCACACCTTGGCCTCGGTGGTGGTCGCCCCGAGAGGGAAGCCCACCACGGTGCACACATCCACCCCGGAGCCCTGCAGCTTCTCCGCTGCGAACCGCACATAGACAGGGTTGACGCACACAGTAGCGAACCCATAACGGCGGGCTTCGTCGCACAACTGCGCCACCTGCGCTGGCGTTGCTTCTGGCTTGAGCAACGTGTGATCGATGAGACGGGCGATCTCTTCTCTGTTCAACAGACTCGTCTATTCCTCAACTTCCGGAAAAACATAGTGTTCCACCGGACCCCACTGCTCCGGCGGCCAGTAGCATATCCACGCCTTGCCGACGATATCTCCCATCGAAAGAGGCCCCCACTGGTGAGAATCGTCCGAATCGCCGCGATTGTCCCCCAGGACGAGATACTCTTCCTCCCCCAAGGTCCACGAACCGGTGTATGCGGGGAGATTGAGGACGTAGGGTTCGTCGAGAATAATGCCGTCTATCCACACTCTCCCGTCCCGAACCTCCACCTGTTCCCCTGGCAACCCCACGATGCGCTTGATATAGTCCTCGCCGAGATTCGTGGGGGGATGGAGAACGATTATGTCCCCCCGCTCGGGCGGGTGAATCCAGTAAGCCAACCGGCTGATGATCAGATACTGTCCATCGTGCAACGTCGGCTCCATGCTAGTGCCGTTTACTTGAGAGCGTGCCGTAGCTGCGTTGATGACGACGAACAGGATAACCGTCAGCAAGATGGTTTCCATGACTTCACGCAGCACCGAGCGCCTGCCAAAGGTTCGAGCGAGAGACACTCGCCCGGCTTGTGGAGAAGGCTCCGCTTCCGGTCGTGCTTCCTCGGTTTGAAATTCCTCCAATATATCCCCTCACCGTCAGATGTAGTCGCTGTCTTGCGACAGTTCAATTCTACCTTGCTTTGTCCTTCGAGGCAAGTCCCGCGACAGGCATACCACAACCCCCAGATCGGTTGATATCACGCCTCATCACCGGAATTGACTTTTCGCCGTCTCCCGGTAGAATGTAGGGTGGTTCAAACCGGCTCCAAGCCGCAAATGTGGAGGATTCGTGGGCAATGCACAATCGATTCTGATCGTCGATGGCAACGAGGGCTTCGCCACCCTGCTCAAACAGAGCCTGGAACAGGATGGCGGGTATCACGCCGTCCTGACGACCAACGCAGACGACGCGCTACGTGCGCTGTCCTCCACCCCGTTCGATCTCGCCATCGTCGATCTAGGGTTGGAGAACCCCGATGGCTCTACCCTCGCACGCGCGATGCGCCAGCAGAAAGCCGACCTGCGCCTGATGCTGATCCCAATCCAGGGTGACACACTCCCGCCAGAAGCGTCCGACCTGAACGTGCAAGGTGTTCTGTCCAAACCCTTCTTCCTTCCAGAGCTACCGGATCGCATCGCCGACACGCTGGCGAGATCCGTAGACTCTGCCAACGCGAGCGCGATGTTGGCCATCGAACAAGCGATAGCTGAGAATCCGAGAGCCACACAGCCTATCGTGACGGACCCGGCCCTGCTTGATCCCAAGGTCACACCCATTGTAACGGAGCCAGAATCGATTGCCGCGAACGACACCGCGCCACCCACCGCGAGCAAGGGAAAGAGGTCACCCGCGAGCAAGGCCGACCACACGGCAGAGGTGCGCGAGCACATTCCCGAGATCGTCCAGGAGATGAACGTGCTGGCGCGAGACGTGAATGCCACCGTGGTGCTTCTGAGCTGCAAAGGTCGGCTGCTTTCCCACATCGGAGCCATCTCTGTTCAGGACGCCGTCGGACTGGCCCAGGCCACGACCGAGAACTGGCGTACCGCCGCCCGCACAGCCGAAATCCTGGGGCAGGAACTGTCACATTTTGAGCAGAGCACAGAGGGCGGCGAGCACACGCTTTATTCGCTGGCCGTCATCGAGGATATCATCCTCTCCATCGCCCTCAACACGAGCGTGCCGCTCGGCATGATCCGCCATCGGGCCAAGAGCGCGGCAGACACCCTTCGAGACATCCTCAACAGCAAGTAGTCACAAGCGACAAGGAGCCATATGTCTCCGAGAAAGAAACTGGTACTGATCGATGGCCACTCGCTGGCTTACCGCGCCTTCCACGCCCTACCCGAAGACATGAAGACCTCGGGCGGCGAGCTGACCAACGCCATCTTTGGCTTCACGTCGATGCTGCTCAACGTCGTACGCGACGAGAATCCGACCCATATCGCCGTCACCTTTGACAAAGGCCGCACCTTCCGCCACGACGTGTACGCCGAGTACAAGGCGCACCGCGCCAAGATGCCCGACGAACTATGCTCCCAGATGGACCGCGTCCGGCAGGTGGTGGAGACGCTGGGGATCCCCGTTTTCGAGCAAGAGGGGTACGAAGCGGACGACCTGCTGGGGACGCTGGCTCGCCAGGCGGGAGAGCAAGGAGTCGATACGCTGATCGTCACCGGCGACACCGACCTGCTGCAACTGGCGGACGCGCACACCCGTATCCTCACCTCCAAGTGGCGCTTCTCCGACACAGTGATCTATGATACAAAGGGGGTGAAACAGCGCTACAGTCTATCTCCCAGCCAACTGGCGGACCTCAAGGGCATCGTCGGCGACAAGTCGGACAATATCCCCGGCGTGCGCGGGGTCGGTGAGAAAACCGCCACCGACCTGCTGCAACGATACGGCACCCTTGAGGGCGTCTACGAGCACCTGGACGAGGTGCAGAGCCGCTTCCGCAGCAAGCTGGAAGCAGAGCGAGACGTGGCCTTCCTCAGCCGCCAACTGGGCACCATCAAGCGCGACGCGCCGGTGGAACTCGACCTCCACGCGTGCCTGGTGCACGACTATGATCGCGGGCGGGCGCTGGACCTGTTCAGCGAGCTAGAGTTTCGCTCGCTGGTCGAAAGACTGCCAGGGATGGAGCAGACCAAGCCGGCGGGCATCCCTCACCAACTCAGCTTGTTTGGTGATGAGCCTGCCACCACCCTCCCGGCACCCTCCAGCGCCGACTACCAGATCGTCGCCGACGAGGAGGCCCTGCACGGGCTGGTTGCACAACTCAAGAAGACGCAGGCGCTGACGCTCGACACCGAGACCACAAGCACCGACCCCATGCAGGCCGAGCTGGTCGGCATCGCACTCACCGACAACGCCGAGCGAGGCTATTACATCCCGGTCAAAGCGCCGCCCGGCGATCCGCAGTTAGGGTCAGAAACGGTCAAAGCCCTGTCGTCACTCTTGAAGGATGAAAATCTGCCCAAATACGGCCACAACCTCAAGTACGACGTCACGGTCCTGGAACAGGCCGGCGCGCCAGTCGAAGGGCTGGCTTTCGACACCATGATCGCCGAGTGGCTCGTCAACCCGGCCTCCACAAATCTGGGTCTCAAGAACCTGGCCTGGGCGCGGCTCAAGCAGCACATGACACCCATCAGCGACCTCATCGGCACCGGCAAGGGACAGTTGACGATGGATCGGGTACCGGTCGCTCAGGCAGCCCCCTACGCCTGCGCCGACGTGGACATGACGCATCGATTGGTGGCCGAGCTGACGCCGGAGCTGAGGGAAAAAGGGGCATGGCCGCTCTTCACCGAGGTAGAGATACCGCTGATCCCGGTGCTGGCGGCGATGGAGATGGCCGGGGTTAAGCTCGACATCGCCTTCTTGGAACAGATGTCAGGCAAACTGGCAGGTCGGCTGGGAGAACTGGAGACCACTATCCAGGAAATCGTGGGCTACGCCCTCAACGTCAACTCGACCCAGCAGCTCTCCGATGCCCTGTTCAGGGATCTGGGACTGCCCACGCAGGGAATGCGACGCACCAAGACGGGCCACTACTCGACGGCAGCCGGGGTGCTGGAGCGTCTGCGGGGCCAACATCCCGTGATCGATCTCATCCTGGAGCACCGCGAGCTGGCCAAGCTCAAGTCCACCTACGTGGACGCGCTGCCGCAGATGGTCAACCCGCGCACCGGGCGAGTGCACACCTCGTACAACCAGACCGGCACCGTCACCGGGCGCATCAGCTCCAGCGAGCCCAACCTGCAGAACATCCCGATCCGCACGGAACTGGGTCGCCAGGTGCGCCGGGCGTTCGTCGCGGAGCCAGGCGGGAAGCTGATCGCCGCCGACTACTCCCAGGTTGAACTGCGCGTGATGGCTCACGTTTCTGGCGACCGGGGATTACTGGAGGCTTTCGCCCGCGGCGAGGACATCCACGCCACCACCGCCGCCGCCATCGTGGGCGTCCCCCTTGCGGACGTGACCCCCGACATGCGGCGGCTGGCCAAGGCGGTCAACTTTGGCCTCTCCTACGGCCAAACCGCCTACGGGCTGGCGCAAGCGACCGGCCAGACACAGGCCGAGGCAGAGGATTTCATCAAAGCGTATTTCGAGCGTTTCCCAAAGGTGCGGGAGTACATCGACACGACCAAGGCCCGCGCCACGCGGCAGGGATACGTGGAGACGCTGCTGGGGCGGCGGCGCTACTTCCCCGAGCTGCTGCCGGGCAGTAAAGCGACACACAACGTGCGCCAGGCCGCCGAGCGTATGGCGATCAACGCGCCCATCCAGGGCACCGCCGCCGACATCATCAAGATCGCCATGATCCGCCTCCACCACGCCCTTCGCGAACAGAGCCTTCAGGCGCGCATGATCCTGCAGGTGCACGACGAGCTGGTCGTCGAAGCGCCGGACGAGGAAGTGAGGAGCGTCAAATCACTGATGTGCAAGGTGATGGAAGGCGCCTTCGAACTCAAAGCCCCGCTCAAGGTTGACCTCAAGATCGGCCAGAACTGGGAGGAGATGTAACGCCTTTTGGACGGCATAGTGGGGCTGTCCCACCGGGCCGGCTCTACCCGTACAACGACCTATCCTGCGATACAAGACAGTCGAGTTCAGTAGATCACAAAACACTCTCGCTGGAGGAGAGTCCAGCGCCTCAGACGCGGACTCTCGTCCACTTGCAGCAGGTAGTACCCCACTTCGAGATGTTCTTCAGCAAACTCTTGTATCGTGCGGATCGGCCACACGTGGGGAAAGTTATCCGATGGACGAAAAGGAACTGCTCCTGATCATCGAACAAGCCGCCATGGAAGGACGGGCGATGCTTGACCTCCGCGAGGAGGGGCTGACTGCGCTGCCCCCGCAGATCGGCCAACTGACCCACCTGGCAATGCTTGACCTCCGCTACAACCAACTGACCACGCTGCCCCCGCAGATCGGCCAACTGGCCCACCTGAGGATGCTATCCCTCGATGGCAACCACCTGACCGCGCTGCCCCCGCAGATCGGCCAACTAACCAACCTAATGTGGCTAACCCTCAGCGACAACCGACTGACCACGCTGCCCCCCGAGATCGGCCAACTGGCCCATCTGACGGTGCTTGGCCTCCATGGCGACCAACTGACCGCGCTGCCCCCAGAGATCGGCCAACTGGCCCACCTGACGACGCTTTACCTCAACAGCAATCAACTGACCGCGTTGCCCCCGCAGATTGGCCAACTGACCCACTTGACGGAGCTAACCCTCAACAACAACCAACTGGCCGCGCTGCCCCCTGAGATCGGCCAACTGGCCAACCTGGGGAGGCTGGAACTCGACGGCAACCCCCTCACCTCACCCCCTCCCGAGATCATCGCGCAAGGCACGCGGGCGGTGCTGGCCTACCTGCGGGAGCAAGCGAAGGCCGGCCGCCGCCAGTGGGTGTCCAAGCTGCTCGTCGTCGGTGAGGGGGGCGTGGGGAAAACGGCGCTGCTGCGGGTGCTGCGCGGCCAGCCGTTCGACCCCCAGCTACCCGGCACGCACGGCATCCGGATCGAACCGCTAGAACTGGCGCACCCCAGCGAAGCGGGCGTCACCATGCAGCTCAACGCGTGGGACTTTGGCGGGCAGGAAATCTATCACGCCACCCACCAGTTCTTCCTCACCACCCGCTCCCTCTTCGTGCTGGCCTGGAACGCCCGGCACGGGTACGAGCAGGGCAAACTCTATTACTGGCTGGACGCCATCCAGGCCCGCGCCCCCGAGTCGCCCGTCCTGCTCGTCGCCACCCACATCGACGAGCGGGACGCCGACCTGCCGCTGGCCGAACTGCGCGCCCGGTATCCCCAGATCGTCGCCCATTGCGAGATCAGCAACAAGACGGGGCAGGGCATCGAGGGACTGCGCCGGGCGCTCACCGACGCCTCGGCGGGCCTGCCCCTGATGGGCGAGACCTGGCCTGCCAGTTGGCTGGACGCGGCCGAGGCCATCCGCGCCAGGGAGGAAAAACACGTCACCCCGCCGGCCTTGCAGGAGATCATGGCCGCACACGGGGTTTCCGGCGACGACGCGGGGATACTGGCCCAGTGGCTGCACGAGCTGGGCGACATCCTCTATTTTCAGGACGACGAAGAGCTGTGCGACCTGGTGATCCTCAAGCCGCAGTGGGTGACGGAATACATCAGCACGGTGCTGGAAAGCGACGAGGTCATCGGCAGGCTGGGCATCTTTACCCGCGCGCACATGGACGAACTGTGGGGCGATCTCGAGCCGCCCCTGCGGGATCATTTCCTGCGCCTGATGGAGCAGTTCGACCTATCCTATCGCACGCTGGAGAACCGGGAGATCAGCCTGGTGGTCGAGCGGCTGCCCCTCGACCCGCCCGATTACGCGCCGCAATGGGACGCTATCAGGGAACGCGAGCCCTGCCGCGAAATCTCGATGCGCTTCAAGCTCAACACCATCCCGGCCGGGATTCCCACCTGGTTCATCGCCCGGTCGCACCGCTTCACCACGCACACCCACTGGCGCAACGGGGCGCTCTTCGCCTACGGCCCGGAGAAAAGACACCTGGCCCTGGCGCAGGCGCTGCCCCACGAGCGGTACCTCCAACTCACCGTGCGCGGGCCTTGCCCGCACAACTTTTTCGCCCTGCTCAAAGACGGCATCGAGGTGACGCTGGCCCGGTTCCCGGGGCTCAAGATTGAGCGGATGATCCCCTGTCCGGGCCACGGCGGCCAACCGTGCAGCCACGAGTTCGACTATGCCCACCTCCAACAAGCGATCGAAAGGGACCCTCCTGTCCGACACCTCCAGTGCCCCGTCTCTTTCGAGCCTGTTTCGGTATCGAGACTGCTCTTTGGGCTGCACTGGCGCACACAGGACGCGGTCCTCTCGCGGCTGGACGCAATGGAAGAAGCCAACGTTTGCCGATATGAAGGGCTCCTCGCACTCCTACAACGCGAGTTCGCCAAGAGCTTTCGGATGGAGCAATCCAGGATCGAGTCCCATTGCCCCAACGTCTTCGTCCTGCGCCCGAGGGATGGGTCGGGCCTGATGGAAGCCATCGCCGGCCGGAAGCTGGACTTGCAGCTCTACTGCCAGGCGCCGGGAGAATGGCATCCCACCGTCGAGGGCGGGCGGTACCGGATCGACGACCCGGCCAACTGGATCAAGGTGACCGCGCCCTATCTGCGGAAGATGATCAAGGTCTTGAGATACGTCACGCCCGTGATCGGGCCGTGGCTGGCCTGGACCTCGCCGGTCTACGAGGAAATGGTCAAGGACGACGTCAAGTTGATGGCCGAGTTGGTCAAGAAGCTGCCCGATTTGGAAAAAGACCGTGCGTTGGGTTTGGCCGAGGAGATTGGCGAGACTCGCGGCGCGGAGCAAGCCACCGGCGCGGCCCTGCGCGTCTTGCGCCAATTGTTGGACGAAAAAGACCCGGCCCGGCATTGGGGCGGCCTGAAGAAGGTGTTGACCCCCGAGGGGCATTACCTGTGGCTGTGCGAGTATCACGCGCAGGCATACGCCACATGGGGGTGATTTCGGAATATTGAGAGGATACCATGAAGATTACCGTAATCGGCGGCGGTTCAACATACACGCCCGAACTGGTGGATGGACTCGTCCGCCGACGGGACACGTTGCCAACGGATGAGTTGTGGCTGATGGACGTGGCCGCCGACCGGTTGGAGGTGGTGGGCGGATTCGCCCAACGGATGGTCGAGGCGGCGGAGGCCCCCTTCACCGTCCACCTGACGACCGATCGGCCCGCGGCCATCGAGGGGGCAACCTTCGTCATCACCCAGATGCGCGTAGGCGGCATGCAGGCCCGTGGAGAGGACGAACACCTGGGCATCCGGCACGGGCTGGTGGGCCAGGAGACGACGGGCGTGGGCGGGATGGCCAAGGCGCTGCGGACGATCCCCGTGATGCTGGACATCGCCCGAGACGTGGCCCGTCTGGCCCCCGGTGCTTTTCTGATCAACTTCACCAACCCCTCAGGGCTGATCACCGAGGCCCTGCTGCGCCACAGCGAGGTCCGACCTATCGGTCTCTGCAACATCCCGTGGAACGCCTGGAACCAGATCGCGGAGTGGTTGGCGGTGCCGGCGGAGGATGTGGAAATGGACTATGTGGGCCTCAATCACCTCAGTTGGATCCGCGGCGTGCGCGTGCACGGACAGGATATGACCGAGCAGATGCTGTCGGCCTACGTCAACTCGCTAGAGCAGGAGGACAGTCACGGGGTCGCCCCAGACCTGGTGCGTGCGCTCCGCGCCTGGCTCAACGACTACCTGCGCTACTATTACCACACCGCCCAGGTGATCGAAGAGCAACGGGCAGCAGACCGCACACGGGCCGAGGAAGTGATGGAGGTCGAACAGGAGCTGATCGCCCTCTACAGCGATCCATCGCTAACGGCGATGGGACAGCAAAACGCCGCTTACACTCGGTACAATTTCGCGGACAGCACATCGCTCACATTTAGTCATTGATAACCGCCAGCAAACCGTTTACCTTCTGTCTGTCGTTTCGGCAGCAGATACGAGAAT
>DAOUDX010000086.1:0-4868 GCA_034430835.1 Anaerolineae bacterium | reverse complement strand
GTCTTGTCACCGGTCAGCAGCTCGGTGACTACTTGGAACTTCAATTTTGCTGAGTATCGCTTTCCCATATTGGCCTCCCCTGTGCAATTTGTATGATCTCACACTTGCCAGAGGAGGTCAACTTCACACATTAGACTTGTGGTGTAATAGCAGAATTGACTACATATGGCGGTCAAAGGGCACAAATTGTGCTGTCCAACCGCCACATATGGCGGGGAACGCCTATTGCGCCACAAGTCTATTATCTACTGGTGCAACTTTTTGGGTAAATGTCCGTCCTATAACTCCTCCGCCAACCACCCCAACCCCAGCTCCAGCAGCTTGGCCCGCGTGGGGTGGCCCTCCTCATCCCAACCCACCATCTGGTAATAGAGCGCCTTGGCCTCCTCTACCTCCTCCGGCGTGACCGCCACGCCGTCGGTCGCGCCGCCCTGGAGCGGGACGAACAGCTTGGGCGGCGCCGTATCCGCCTCTGCCCCCACCCCCTCGCGGGCGTTGAAAGCGCGCAGCATGTTCAGCCGCCGCTCGCCCACCTGCATCAGCTCCCACAGCGTGACGTTCCAGCCAGTGATGGCCCGCACCGCCGCCACCATCTGGTCGAGGTCGAACAACTGCCAGGCCGGGCCAAAGACGAACTTGCACATGCAGGCGCTGTCGATAAAACTGAGGAGGCGCTGCATGGTCACGGCGTAGTGCACTTTCTCGGGGTTCAGCACGTCCGCCGGCTGCGGGTCGAGCAGACCCAACTGGGCCATCTTCTGGGGGTAACTCATATAGGCCGGGTCGTGCTCGAGAACGGTGTGGTCAGCTCCGCCGGGGTGGACGGTGTAGAGGAGCCCCAGGCCGCGCTTGACCTGCGGCATGTGGGCCGGGTACTCTTGCCCCTTCGTCGCCACCACCAGGTCTAACCCCACCTCCAGGCGCCTGGCCGCACGTGCGGAGCCTTCCCCGAGGATATGCCCAAAGCCCTCCCGCTTTCCGATCAACTCCACCACCTGCACCAGCGCCTCGGCGTTGCCGAAGTGAAGGTCGATACCGCCGGTGTCTTCCAGCGTGAGCAACCCCTGCTCGAAGCAATCCATCGCCCAGGCGATGGTCCCGCCGCAGGAGATGGTATCCATCCCGTACATGTTGCACAGTTGGTTGGCGCGGGCCACCGCCGCCAGGTCGGAGACGCCGCAGTAGGCGCCCAATGCCCCCAGTGTCTCGTACTCCGGGCCGCCGTAGCGCGGATCCACCTGGTGAGGCCCATCGCTGATCTCGACCACGGGCTTGCAGCGCACCACGCAGCCGAAGCACGTATCGCGCTGCTTGAGGATAGTCTCGTCGATGACCTCGCCGCTGATGGCCTCAGCCCCCTCAAAGGTGCCGCTGGACCAGTTGCGCGTGGGCAGCCCGCCGACGAACGACTGGCCGGCGAGCATCCCGGCGGTTCCCAGGCGGCTCATCACCGCCACCCCCGACTCAACGAGGTGATCGGCTCCCCACTTGGCCAGCGCCTTCACCGCGTCGGGATCGGCAAGCTCCGGGCGGTTGCGCCCGCGCACGGCGACCGCCTTGAGGTTCTTGGAGGCCATCACCGCGCCCATCCCGGTGCGTCCGTTGACCCGGTTGGCGTTGTTGACCAGCGCGGCGAAACGCACGCCCTTCTCGCCTGCCGGGCCGCACTGGAGGACGTGAATCCGCCGGTCGCCCAGCTCCTCACGAATGGCGTCCTCGACATCGGCAGTGAAACGGCCCCACAGGTGCGCCCCGTCCCGCAGCTCCGCCTCGCCACCGTGCACCCACAGGTAGGCGGGCCGCTTGGCTCTGCCGTGGATCACGATGCCATCGAACCCGGCGAACTTGAGCTCGGCGGGCCAGAATCCCCCGGCCGCCGACTCGCCGACGAGGCCGGTGAGCGGCGACTTGGCCGTGGCCGCCACCCGCGACTGGCCAGAGATGGGCGCGCCGGTGATGGCGCTGATCATCAGGCTGAGCGTGTTCTCCGGCCTCAAGGGATCGGCTCCGGGTGGGGTGTGCTTCAGGAGGTAATAGACGCCCATCGCGCTACCGCCCACGTATCGGCGATAGAAGCGTTCGTCGGGCTCTTCGACCTCCAACCTTTCCCCCGTGAGATCCACATGCAGGATCTTGCCGTGATACCCATAAGGCATTGGACACCTCCAGCAAACTGACCGCTATCATTTTACGTTCATTCCGACCCGGTGACAAGCACAGCTTACCCCTCCAAATTGTGCCGTGACGTTTTTCACCGCACGGTGTTACTCTTTACTGGAATTCATCACTTTTTTGGGAGGGATTTTATGAGAAGGCGCGTTGTCATAACCGGCCTCGGCGCTGTGACCCCGGTCGGTAACGACGTACCGACGCTCTGGGAAAACCTCGTTGCCGGGCGCAGCGGGATCGATCACATCACCCGCTTCGATGCATCCGAGTTGCCGGTCAGGATCGCTGCCGAGGTCAAGGGCTTTGACCCCGAAGCGATCTTTGGTCGCCGCGAGGCTCGCCGCAACGATCCCGTGACCCTCTTTGCTATGGAAGCCGCTCGCCAAGCCATGGCGGACGCTGCCCTGACGCTGACGGACGAGGAGAAACATCGAGCCGGCGCCATCATCGGCACCGGCATCGGCGGCGTCCTCACACTATTGATCAACTATGATATCATCAACTCTGCAGGCCCGCGCCGCGTCAGCCCGTTCATGATTCCGATGATGATGGCCAACGCTCCTGTCGCCGCAGTCTCCATCCTCTATGGCCTGCAGGGCCCCACGATGTCGGTGGCCTCGGCCTGCGCCACGGGGAACAATGCCATTGGGGAGGCGATGCACATCATCCGCCGCGACGATGCAGACGTCATGCTCTGTGGGGGAGCCGAGATGGTCATGCACGCCGTCGCCATCGCCGCCTTTAGCAATATGGGGGCGGTCTCCTCCCGCAACGACGAGCCCCAGCGTGCCAGCCGTCCCTTCGACGCCGAGCGAGACGGTTTCGTCATGGGCGAGGGGGGAGCCGTCCTGGTGCTGGAGAGCCTGGAGTTCGCCCGACGGCGCGGAGCCCGTATTTACGCGGAACTGATCGGATACAGCTCGACCTCGGACGCCAGCCACATCACCGCACCCGACGAGGATGGCGCCGGAGCGGCCAGGGCGATAGCACTGGCGCTTCAGGATGCCGGCCTGAACCCGGAGGACGTGGACTATATCAACGCCCACGGCACCAGCACCCCCCTCAACGACGTGACAGAGACGCGCGCTATCCGCCACGTCTTTGGCGAGCACGCCGACAAGCTGGCCATCAGCGCCAGCAAATCGATGATGGGACATCTGATGGGTGCTGCTGGCGCCGCCGAGGCTATCGTGTGCGCCAAGACCCTGGAGACAGGGTGGGTACACCCCACCATCAACTATGAGATTCCCGACCCGCAATGCGATCTGTACTATGTCCCGAACGAGGCCCAGAAGCTCGATCCTCGGATAGCGCTCTCGAATTCCTTCGGCTTTGGCGGACACAACGCGTGCATCATCCTCAGCAAGTGGGAGGAAGAGGCATGACAATCCGAGCCCACGTCGTCGGATGGGGCAAGTATGCGCCTGCGCGCGTGCTGACCAACGACGATCTGACACAGATGGTGGACACGTCCGATGAGTGGATCCGCACGCGCACGGGGATCGTCGAGCGGCACATCGCGGACGACGAGGAAACGACGGCCACACTGGCCATTGAGGCCGCCCGTCAGGCCCTGGAGACGAGCAGCCTCAGACCAACCCAACTCGACCTGATCATCGTCGCGACTGCCACGCCGGATCACCTCTTCCCCTCTACGGCCTGCCTGGTACAGGACGCACTGGGCGCTACCCACGCGGCGGCTTTCGACCTTTCGGCCGGCTGTTCCGGCTTCGTCTACGGGATCGGTATAGCGACCGGGCTCATCGAGGCCGGGCGCTACCAAAACGCGCTGGTTATCGGCGCCGAGACTCTCTCCCGCATCACCGACTGGGAGGATCGGTCAACTTGCGTGCTCTTCGGCGACGGGGCCGGCGCGGTGATTCTGCAGGCAAACGGCGCCAACGGTGGTGTCCTCTCCTCCGTCCTCGGCGCGGATGGATCGGGAAGTGATCTACTCCACATGCCGGCCGGCGGCAGCCGGTTCCCCGCCTCCCACCGCACCGTATCCGAAGGGATGCACTACCTAAAGATGAAGGGGCGCGAGGTCTTTCGCTTCGCAGTGCGCATCATGCCCGCTGCCACACAGGAGGTGCTCAAGAAAGCTGGCCTGACAGTAGACGACCTGAGCCTCGTGATCCCGCACCAGGCGAACCGGCGTATCACCGACGCCTCGGCCAAGGCATTGGAGCTGTCCCCAGAACGGGTCTTTAGCAACGTGGAGCGATACGGCAACACCTCAGCGGCGTCCATCCCCATCGCCCTCTGTGAAGCTGTGGAGCAAGGCCGCGTCAAGCGGGACGACGTCGTCGTGTTCGTGGGATTCGGCGCAGGGCTGACCTGGGCAGCGGCCGCCGTGCGCTGGAGCGCACCCCTGCCGCCTGTGCCACTCACGCGCCGGGAGAGGACCTGGTACGACCTGCGCTATCGCTACGCGGCGATGCGCTCGCTGGTACGCCGCTTCCTGCGCTGGCTGGCAGCCCAGTTCACGAGGGAGGAATAGCGCCAAGCCAAATACACACAAGCCCAGGCCCTAAAAGCCTGGGCTTGTTCGTGTGTGCCAGGCATATCGTGTAACTGGAGGGTGTAAGTCCCTTGCGGGCCGAGATGACCGGAACCGCTAGTCAAAGCAAGGGTGTCCATCGCGAGGTGGAATCTGAAGGAAGCGTCCTGCCGAAAGGCAGGGAGACAAAGCGCAGACT
>DAOUDX010000085.1:0-9855 GCA_034430835.1 Anaerolineae bacterium | reverse complement strand
TTCTTGTCCCTTCTCCCTTTCCTTGGGCTGGCTTGACCAACCACTGGTGGCCAGGGTGCTCTCAGAACACTTCCAGAGGATCACAATAAACACAGCTCCAAGTGGTACAACTTTTTGGGGGAACCCCCATGTGCTTATCCCGTTCAAGGAGGATGAGCGCAGATGACAACCTTAGCTGAGGATCGCTACACCGCCATTCACTTGTTGCGTGCCGGGCACTCGACGACTGAGGTGGCGAAACAACTGAAGCGTACTGCCCGTTGGGTTCGGAAATGGCATCGGCGCTTTCCAGGAGGATTGGAACGGGCTGGAGGAGCGTTCCCGGGCTCCTCATACTTCTGGCGACCGCCTGCCGGAGCACCTTCGGCAAGCCGTGGTGCAGGCCCGCAGTGAGTTGGAGGCTGAGGCAGCGCGCAGCGATCGACTCAAGTACATTGGTGGGCCGGCAGTGCGCACGCGACTCAAGGCAAAGAAAGCCCTGCGTTTACCGAGTGTTCCGACGATTGAACGGATCCTGCGCGAAAAAGGGCTGACCCGACAGAAGAGCGCCAAGCCGCGGCCGGAGGTGACTTATCCCCACCTGCGGCCTGGTCAGCCCCAGCAGTTGTGCCAGGTAGACATCGTGCCCCATTTTCTGACCGGGGGCGAAGCGGTGGCCTGTTTTAACGCCCTCGACGTTGTTTCTCGTTATCCCACGGGGCAGGCCTACAGTCAGCGGCGCGCTCAGGATGCCACGCAGTTTCTCCGCCACGTGTGGCAAACGATCGGGATTGCCCACTACACACAGGTGGATAACAAGGCTTGTTTCTGTGGCGGGTTCACACATCCCTACGTCTTGGGCCAGGTTGTGCGGGCAGCGCTGCTAGTGGGCACCGAGTTGACTTTCTCGCCCGTACGACACCCGCAGAGCAACTGCTTCGTCGAGCGGTTTCACCAGGACTACAATCAGCACGTCTGGCAAGATACCTATCCGGAGAGCCGCGAAGCTGTGCAGCGACAGGCGGATCTCTTCCTGGACCTCTACCGGCAAAGCGGCCATCACTGCGCCCTACGCGGGCAATCTCCCAGCGTGGTGCACCAACAGCCCGCGCTGCGCCGACTCGCTGCCGATGTGCGCTGGCCGGAGGGAAAGATCCCTCTCTGTGCGGGGCGCGTCCATTTCCTCCGGCGCGTCACGGTGAACGGCACGATTGACGTCCTGAACGTGGCGTGGTCGGTGCCCAAGCCCGCGAACACCGGCGTGTGGGCCACTCTGGAAATCACCAAGACCGGGGCAACTCTCTCCATCTACGATGCTGCGCCCGACCAGCCCGAGCGGATTTGCCTGATACAGCACCTGTTTCCCTTGTCGGAGGCCGTGCATCACCGGGAGACGATTCTGGGTGACCTCGACGGGGAGCCGCTGGCCCAGGCTGACCAAGCGAAGAGCAGCAGCCGGTCCACACGCAATATACCAGTGCAAAGATCGGCGAGTGCGCCGTTGAGCGGGGTGGTTCAAGGCGGCGCAACCGTGATCCGAACAACTTTTCACCGGATCGCCCACTTGGCCAGCCAAATCTGCGGAACGATGTACTGATGGTTATGCGGTTGTTAAAGTGCTATCTCGCGGAACGATGTGTTGATAGGCGACAGCTACTTCCTACTCCATACTCCCCTGTTCAGAGCGAATCGACCCAAGGAGTCCAATGATCAAAGCCATCATCTTCGACTTTGGGCGGGTTATCTCCGCCCAAAAGCCGATGTCCCTGTTCCAGGGCTACGAGGAAGAGCTGGGGATCGAGCCCGGCACCCTTAACCCCATTATGTTTGGCAGCCAGGCGTGGGAGGACGCGTTGGTCGGGCGCAAGACGAGCGAGGAGTTCTGGTACGCTATCGGTCCGCAACTCAACCTGCACACACCGGAGGCCATCGACGCTTTCCGCCGGTGCTACCACGCCGACGAGGCGATCAACGAGGGGGTGGCAGTCCTGATTCGCCGGCTGCGCGCAGAAGGCCGCTACAAGCTGGCCGTGCTTTCCAACTCGCCGCCGGGCCTGGCTCGCTGGCTGGACGAGTGGGGGTTGCTCGATCTGTTCGACGCGGTCTTTTGCTCCGGCGACGAGGGAATAAAAAAGCCCAACCCGGCCGCTTTCGAGATCACGCTGCAGCGGCTGGACGTCGCACCGGAGGAAGCGGTCTTCATTGACGACACTCTGGGCCACGCGAAGGCAGCCCGAGCGCTGGGCATGCACGGCATTCTCTTCACCACCGCCGAGGCGCTGGCGGAGGAACTCGAAATCATACTGGGAGCTGAGTCACAATGAAAACGTTTGAGCAGGCACTGACCGTGGCAGAACGCCAAACGCTGGCCCGGCTGGCAACCCCAGGGGAAATTCAGGCTTTCCTGGACAGCATCCCCTACAGCACCGACCTGTTCTACCGCTGTCCGCTGCGCGTCCTGCGCGAGCGCGTCGCTCACTGCTTCGATGGCGCCCTGTTTGCCGCCGCCATGCTGCGCCGCATCGGGCACCCGTCGCTGATCATGGAGATGATCCCCAACGGGCGGGACGACGTCCACCTGATGGCGCTTTACAAGCGCGAGGGCCACTGGGGGGCCGTAGCCAAGTCCAACGTCGTCGGCCTGCGCTTCCGCGAGCCGGTCTACCGCACCCTACGCGAGCTAGTGATGTCCTGCTTCGAGATGTATTACAACTTGGAGCTTGGAGCACGAAAAGACGCTGCGCGGCTACACCGTCCCCCTCAATCTGAAGACATACGATAAGCTGGACTGGATGACGAAGGACGAGCCTCTAGACCTCATCGCCGACCGGTTGGAAGAAATCCGCCACGTATCTCTGCTGACCCAGAGCATGATCGACAGCCTCCAGCCGGTAGACGAGCGCACCTACCGGGCGGGGCTGATGGGCGCGAACGAGGCGGGGTTGTTCCGGCTGGAGCGTCAGTAGATCACCTTGTTCAGCGGGTACTCGATGACGCCCTCGGCCCCGGCCTTTTTCAGCTCCGGGATCAGGTCACGGACGGTGTGCTCGTCAATGATCACCTCAATGGCCACCCAATCCGGATCCGTCTGACTCGAAATGGTAGGGGTGTGCAGGGAGGGAAGCTGCTGCGAAACCTGACCCAGCTTGTCCTTGGGCACGTTCATCTTCAGACCGACCTTGCCGCCTGCTTCCAACGCCCCTTTCAAGAGCATCGCCAGGGTCTCGATCTTCTCTCGCTTCCAGGGATCGGCCCATGCCTGACGGTTGGCGACCAGCTTGGTCGTGGACTCGGCCACCGTATCGACGATGCGCAGGTGATTCGCCCGCAGGGAAGAACCTGTCTCCGTCCCCTCGACAATAGCATCGACCAGCAAAGGCGCTTTGATCTCCGTCGCGCCCCAGGAATACTCGACCTCGGCCATCACGCCGTGACGCTCCAAGTAGCGCCTGGTCGCCTGTACCAGCTCGGTAGCGATGCGCTTCCCCTCGAGATCCTTCACGCTCTGAATGTCGGAATCCTCCGGCACCGCCAGCACCCAGCGGTACGCCTTGGTCATTGTCTTGCTGTAGACCAGGTCCTCCACCTCGACGACGTCGGCGTTGTTCTCGAGGATCCAGTCTTTGCCCGTGAGCCCGACGTCGAGTACGCCGCGCTCCACGTAGCGCGCCATCTCCTGCGCGCGGAACATCAAACACTCGATCTCTGGATCGTCGATGTAGGGCCTATAGGAACGCTCCCGGATGACGATCTTGTATCCCGCTTTCCCGAAAAGCTCCACCGTGGATTGCTGCAGGCTGCCCTTCGGTATACCCAACCTTAGTGTGTTTCCCATAGCGCCAGCGTTTCCTTTCTCCTCACCTATGCGACGAATTCCAACGCGCCACCCTTGATTCTGCGGTAGTAGCAGCTGCTGCGCGACCTTCCATCCGGTCCCTTCGTGTGACACGCGCCTTCCCCCAGGGGCCGGACAATATATAGCAGAGAATTCTGCTCGCAGTTCACGCGCACCTCCACGATCCCCAGGGTATCGCCCGATGTTTCCCCTTTCACCCATAGCTCGTTCCGCGACGTGGACCAGAAGGCAGCAACGCCGTGCTCAAGTGTGTACGCCAGCGCAGTCTGGTTGACGTAGGCGACGATCAGAACCTCCTTGGTATCGGCGTCCTGAACCGCGACGGGAACGACGGCCTCGTCACACTGCGTCACCTTTCTGAGCTTTTCGAAATCAAGCAAGAGCTCGCAGCCTTCTTCGAGCCGTTCAGTATCAACACTGGTGCCCATCCTGCTCACTCCTCCCAAGCGCTCTAGATTACACCTTGACGATTGCCAGTTGTTGCGCCAGCTTCAATCCAGACAGGTGAACCAGGGCAAAGAAAGACAATAGCGAGAGAGGAATCAGCCAGCGCGGTCTTCTGGGGAGAAAGGATCTGATTAATACCAGCGCAAGCGCTGCCAGAAACAGGCCTTCAAACAGCCGGATATTCATCCATCACTTGTGGAGCCTATCCAAGCTTTCTCTGCAACAACATCTTCAGTCTAGCTTGATGATCCTATCCTTGAGTGCCTGGGTCACGGCCTCGGTCCGGCTCTTGACTCCCAGCTTGGCAATGATCTGAGTGACGTGATTCTTCACCGTGCGCTCAGTGATGTTGAGCTGCCTGGCGATTTCTCTATTGCGCAGCCCTTGAGCCAACAGGCACAGCACATCGTGCTCCCGGTCGGTCAGGCTCTGCGATCGCTCACGCGCTGCAACGCGCTCCACCAACTTGGTCGCAATGTGCGGGGGCAACAGAGATTCACCGCGAGCAGCGGCGCGGATCACGTCCAGAAGCTCGTCCAACCCACTATCTTTGAGCACATAACCCCTCGCTCCCGCCTGGATGCTCTGGTAGATATACTCGTCCTGGTCAAACGTGCTCAGGATCACCACCTGTGTATCCGGCGAGCATTCTCTGATCTGGTGAGTTGCCTCAATACCTCCCACCCCAGGCATTTGCACATCTATCACGACCACGTCAGGACAGAGCCGCTCCGCCAAGCGGATCGCCTCCTTGCCATTGATGGCCTGCCCGACGATTTCAAACTCGCCTGTGGACTGGAGCATGACCACCAGCCCTTCCCGCACAACGAGATGATCATCTGCGATCAACACCCGGATCTTGTCCATACCTGCTACCCCCTTCATCTGCCGCACCACAGCCATATTGTACAACGAATGTCTCGAAATGCAATTGGCAGCCGGGGAAAGGCACGGTTGAAGAAAGGACGGATCGTGCCACTGAAGGAAAGAACGTCAGAATCCACTCTAACAGCAAATCAGCCACAGGCGCAGACGCCAAATCAAGCGCGCTGCCCCCCTGGCGTTTCCCTGCCCTCACGCAAGGGGCAGCCAGACGGTAAAGGTGGAGCCTTTGCCTACCTGGCTCTCCACCGCCACTTTCCCGCCGTGCAACTCGACGATCTCCTTCACAATCGCCAGCCCCAGGCCGGTCCCAGGCACCTGCATCATCCGGGATTGCTCCCCTCGGAAGAACCGAACGAAAAGCTGAGGCACTTCATCGGCCGGGATGCCTATCCCCGTATCCATCACCGTCGCTGTAGCCCAGGTGCGACCGTCGATTTCCTCCCGGCCAGTGGAGACCATCACCTTTCCCCCCGTGGGCGTGTAGTTGATCGCGTTCATCACCATGTTGTCTAGTACCTGTATCATCCGGTCTGGATCCACAAGAGCCACAGGGTCGGGATCTGCCAGCCGGTATTCCAGCTTCAGCCCTCGCTCCCGGGCCATAGCCAGGTGATTGGCAACGATCTGCCCGCTCAACTCGTTGAGCGAGGTCGGCCGGGGAGACATCTCCAGCCGCCCAGCATCGATCCGCGAAATCTGGAGGATACCCTCCACGAGCTGTGCCTGCCGATCCGCTTCCTGGGCGAGCATTTCAAGATACTGCCCGATCTTTTCCGGCGACGCTTTCTTCATCAGCGCGGCGTACAGCTTGATCGTCGTGATGGGCGTTCGCAGCTCGTGAGAGACATCGGAGACGAAGCGGGACTTGACCCTATCCAGTGCCTTTAGATGGCTGACGTCGTGGACGGCCACCACGATCGCTGATTTCTTCCCTTTCGGCTCCAGGATCGGCGAGGCGGTTAGCTCCAGATCCAACCCGGGTAGTTCCAGCACCGCCTCCGGTCGCTCCTCGGCGCGCGCCGCTAGATCTCGCACCACCTCCCGCATCCGCGCAGTGTCCTCCGGCGCAAGGGTCTGATCGAGCCAGGCCTCGGCGACGGGGTTAGCCTCAACCACCTCCCCCTGCACATCGGTGACGATGATGCCGTCGGAGGAACTGCGCAAGATCGCATCCAGCCAGGCATATTGTGTCTGGAGTTGGTAAGTCCGCTCTTGAATCCGCTGCTCCAACTGATCCGCGTGATCCCGCAGCTCCTGGTGCAGCCGGGCATTCTCTATGGCGACAGCGGCCTGGCCGCCGACAGTCATTGCCAAGTCGATCTGCGCCTCGGTGAACGCGTGGCCTGTGTCGGGGCGGTCGAGCGCCATCAGGCCAATCACCCGCTCGCGGCTCATCAAGGGCACAATGAGCACACTCCCCACGCCAAACGGCTCGATCCACTCACGGGGGATGGAGGAAGCAAGCACGTCGGGGATAAGCACCGGACGACGTCCCTGGATAGCTTGTGCGGTCTCCGGCACATCTTCCATCCGATGGGAAGAGGACCGCACCTCTTCAAAAAGCCGCCACATCTCTGCATCCACCTCGCCGGAGGAAAACTGGGACATGATGGGCTGCAACACCTCACCACTCTCGTCCAACAGGAAAATGGTGCAACGGCTGGCCTGGCACGCGCGGGCAGCGCGTATCGCCACTTCTTTGAGAACGCGATCTCGCTCCAGAGTGGAGTTGATGGCATTGGAGATTTCCAACAGCAGGCCGGCCTCCTCGGCGCGATGTTGTTGTGCGGTGTACAAACGGGCGTTTTCGACGGCCACCCCCACCTGTCCGGCCAGCGTCGTCAGGAGTGCGACATCGCTCTGCGGATAATAGTCGTCCGGATCGCGTCGCCCGAACAACCACACCCCCGCTAGCCGCCCACGCATCTCGAGCGGAATCGCCAGCCGCACCCAATCGGCCGCATCCTCGCCATCCGTTGGCGGCGGCCGATACCGGCCAGCCCCGGCCAGCCACTCCCGAATCTGGCGCGTGGTCTCCGGCGTCCCATCCAGTTCGACGCCGCGCGCATAGACCAGATCGATAGCTCCATCCTCCGGCAGCAGGAAGAGGGCCGACTGGCGAACGAGCAGGCTCGGCGCCACCTCCTGGGCCAGCAAGCGCGCCAGAGTCTCGCGGTCGAGCGCCGTGGCGATCCGCCCGGCAAAAACGCGGATGATGTTGCCCGGATCGTGCCTGGCGCCATAGGCCAGCCGGGCGACCAAGCGCTGGAAGCGAGGGCGCAGCGGTATCGCGGCAATGACAAAGGTCGTGGTAATCACCAGGTCAAAGATCGCCGGAGAGTCGAACACAACCAGCCACCGCCTCCCGACGAAAAAGACCAGAATGAAAGCCGTCGCATACAACAAGAAGAAGCTGTATGAACTGATGAGGCGATTGGCCCGGAACTCCAGGGGACCCAAGCGGTGTTTGTAGATCGCGTAGATGTAGAAAAAGGGTAATAGCGGTATCGCAAATGCCACAAGATACAAAGTCAGTCCGCTTGGGAGAGGCGCGCTCAGAAACACAGGTACGAACCACAGTACAATCACCGGCCCAAATGATAGACCCACGCCGATCAACATCAGGCGTGCTGCCAACCGGTCCGCAGAATCCCCCGTTAACAGCCGGAAAACCAACAGCCCCAGGCTGATCAGGAATGCCAACAGCGGGCCCAGATAGAAAGCCGTTACAGGGAGCACTTGAAAGATCTCGAGAATGGCCAGCACAGCAGCAATTGCATAGACGGGCGAAAAGTATCGCCAGTAACGTCGGAGAAGAGGGCTCGGAACAGTGAGATGGAGGTGCAAGTAGATGGGCATACACAGCCATGCAAACGCATGCTGGATTGGAGAGGAGTAGGCCACCCCTCGAAACGAGTGAGCGCCAGCCGCCAGCCAAATCGCAGTCACGTAGTTGAACAGGATCAGCAACCACCAACGCAAGTCACGAGGGCGCAGGAGCAACAAGATGAGCGTCCCAGCTAGCCAGAAGAAAATATACAAAGGCAGACTATCCATCAGGCGACGGACCCGACTGGCGCCGGTGGGGCCAAGTACTTGCCAATCAACGGTCTGCTGTTCATCACCTCGGCGAAACGTGATAGGCACGGTCTCGCCCGGATCATAACCGTCAAAAGGGACTCTGGTCCTGTCACGTAAGTGCTCACCGTACGTGAGATCACCCACAGCGAGCATCTGATCCCCAACTCGGAGGGCATTCTGATTGGCCGCGCACCACGTCGGGTCGATCTCGCACGGCTCGATCGTGGTGACCATCCAATCTGCTCCCCAGTCAAGCCCAGGATACGGTGCCAGGTAGACCGCCGCGTAGGTATAGAGAAGACACACGGCAAGCACGAGAACTGACAGCAAGACGAGCCACCAGTTCGGCGTGCGCACAGAATCACTGGAACGAGAATCCATGTCAGATCATTCCGAGTTCAGGGGGAATAGCACTCCCAATGCTCTCAAGTAGGGCCACCAAGGGCTGTACCTGCCTGCCAATCAATTTCCGGAGGGGATCTGGATCAACCAAGGGTGTACTGTCGAGAAGTTGCCTCGCGGACCGGTGACGCTCGGCGATGTGATATAAACAATAACTGATCGCACCACACCGGATGAGAATCTGCTGAGCAGTCTCCAATGACCGAGGATCGTCAGCCTGAGTCCGCAGCTTCTCGAATTGGGCACGCTCAGGATGATCGGCCGTAAGTGCATACAGAATCGCCAGATTGTTCCGCCCTTGCTTCCAATCTGGTCTGGCAGGCGATTGCAGCGCGTCTATCAGATCATCGTAGATGTTCAAGTTCACGCCGACTAAGAAACCAAAGTCGTGCAGACGCTTGGCAAGATCAGGGGAGGCTCCGCCAAGCAAAGCCCCAATTCGAAACGTCACAGCGAAACAGGGAGCGCTCTTCGTTTGAGCAATCGTCCAGTAGCCTTCCTCGCCACCCAGATTCTGTGCGTCCAGGTCCTGACCGAGCGCCACAGTGAGTGCCATCTCCGCAAGGGCGGCGTGGATGGCAACACGTCGTTCTGCATCCACAGGAGATCGCTCGATGACACGGAACGCTGCTGACTGAAAGGCAAAAGCTAGATTGGCTGTTGCGGCATGGCCGAGCTGGCGATACATGCCTCGAGGATCTTCATCGAGCATGTCATCCACTAAGACGAGAGCCAACTGCAAACAGGAGATTGCCGCCGCAGCTGGAACCGCGGCCGCCACCTCGCCACCCACCGCCTGGCAGGCGTAGATAGGAAACTCCCACAGATGTATGCGATGCTGAGTCATGGCCCAGTCAAAGACACGTGCCATCTCTGGCCACCTAGCCACCTCTGGCAGATCTAGCACCTGTGCTGCAACGTCTTCAAGGCACACCAGTCACCCCACTTGAAGAAACAGATCGCAGTTTATCAAGAACCTATCGAAAATCTGCTCCAGGCGGGTGAAAACCCGCCACTGAATTCTCGTCCAGCACGAACGAGCTGAATTTTCGGATAGACTCTAAATCGACCACACTGCGATCTGATACTATACTCCCCCTGCATTCAGAAGATGAGGGAGCTATGGTTTGAAGGGGGAAACTCGCTCTACCTAGCGCAAAGAGCTCAGAACCAGCTGGGAGCATTGACGTCAATAGGAACGACTA
>DAOUDX010000084.1:0-10348 GCA_034430835.1 Anaerolineae bacterium | reverse complement strand
GGGGGTGGGGTGGGGGGTGGGGGCTATGCGGCCAAGATCACGCTCACCGGCGAGGTGGATGGCGAAACACAGGAGTTCGTCTACGAGGGCCATTTCCGTGCGTCGGGTGGGGATGATTTCATCCCTCGCCTGTGGGCCACGCGCAAGATCGGCTACTTGCTGAAGCAGATCCGGCTTCACGGCGAGCGGGAGGAGTGGGTGGACGCCATCGTCGATCTCAGCGTGCGGTACGGCATCATCACACCCTACACGTCGTTTCTCATCGACGAGGACGACATCCTGACGGAGGAAGGGCGCGACGAGGCGAAAGAGCGATACGCATCGACGCCGACGCCGGCTGCCGTCGGCGCCCCGGCGGCGGAGCGAGCCGAGAAGGAGGGTGGTCTGTACGACACCGAGTCGGTCGGAGGCGGCGAGACGCTGCCGGAAGAAGCTGCAGAGGTCGTGCGGTTGGTAGGCAGCAAGACCTTCTTGCTCAAGGACGGCGTCTGGATCGATACAGCCTTTGATCCCTCGCGGATGGAGACGGTCAAGGTCGGCTTTGGCGCCGAGGAGTACTTTGACCTGCTGGCGGTCCGGCCGGAATGGGGACTGTACTTTGCCTTGGGCGAGCGCGTGATCTTTGTGGCCGAGGGAATTGCTTACGAGATCGTGGAGGGCGGAGGCGGGCCGGTGGAGATTCCGCCGACTCACGTGCCTGAACCCACGAAGCCCGTCCCAGACAATCCAGTGCCGGATTCTGGGCAAGATCAGCCGACAGGTATGCCGGTTGAGCCCGGCGAGGAGAATGGTACGCCGGCAGGCGACTTTTCCTGGATAGGCGCATTGGCTGCGGGTGGGATCGTTGCAGGCCTCGTCGTATTGGTCGCGCTGGTGCTGTGGCGGCGGATGCAGTAGATTAGGGTGCGATGTAACTGGCAGTTGCATCGCGCCTTGGACTAACGCTTCTCCAGGTGATAAGGCACGTTGATCACCACACGCCCTTTGCCGGTCTTGCCTCGCTGATAGGTCAGAATCGCCTTGAAGAGGATCGCCGTCTGATTGTGGAACAGGTGGTTCCACCAGTGGGGTGGCACGAACTCGGGCAGTGCGACCACGGCCAGTCCTCGCTCCGGATCGCGCCGGTCCATCTCCTCCAGGTAGGCTAGCAGCGGCCGGATGACGGAGCGATACGGGGACTCTAGTACGACCAGCGGCACGCCATGCCCCCAGACGGGCCACCTCTCTTGCACCCGGGCCATCCGCTCCGGCTCGACGTTGACGATGACCGCCGTGACGTCCTTTGACATCACGCGGGCGAAATGCAGCGCCTCCAATGACCCCCGGTGCATGCCGGAGATCGGCACGACGATCTTGTGTCTGGCCTGTGGGTCTGCGTCAGTCCACACCTCCGGCTTAAGTCCCTCCAGCGATAGCTGTCGTGCCACGTCGGCATAGTAACGTTTGATGGCGCGGAATGCCCAGATAATGACTGGGATCAGGAGCGCGACGATCCAGGCCCCTCGGGCAAAGTTCGCGGAGAGGATGATCAGCGTCACCGTGCCGGTTGCCACCGCGCCTATGCCGTTGATGAGTGCTTTCCACCGCCAACCGCGTCCGCTTGCCTTGCGCCAGTGACGCACCATCCCGATCTGCGACAACGTGAAAGAGAGAAAGACGCCCGCAGCATAGAGCGGGATGAGCTGGTGTGTGTCGCCGCCAAAGATAACGATCAGGACAGCAGATACTGCCGCCAGCGCGAAAATGCCGTTGTTAAAGACCAGCCGGTCGCCCAGACCGGTCAATTGATTGGGCAGGTAGCGGGATTGCGCCAGGATGGCTGCCAGCCGCGGAAAGCTGACGAATGAGGTGTTTGCGGCTAAGACCAGGATCAGCGCGGTGGCCGCCTGCAGGAAAAAGTAGAACGGCCCTTTGCCAAAGACGTGCCGACCGATCTGGGACACGACAGTTTCGTCCTCCATCGGGGCGATACCCAACGAGCTGGCCAGAAAGGTGATACCCAGAAACATTATGCCGAGGAGGATGGCCATCGCGATGAGCGTTAGCCCTGCGTTGCGGGATTCGGGCTTTTTGAAGGCGGGCACGCCGTTACTGATGGCCTCGATGCCGGTCAGCGCGGCACAGCCGGAGGCAAAGGCGCGTAGGAGCAGGAACAGCGTCACCGATTGCATGCCACCCTGTGGCGACACAACATTGTCCGGAGCCGGTGTGATTGAGCCTGTCAGAACCCGGAACGACCCCAAGGCAATGAGCGACAGCAGGATCAAGATGAAGCCGTAAGTGGGTATAGCAAAGACGGTACCGGATTCCTTGATGCCACGCAGGTTGGCCCACGTGATCAGCGCGATGGCCAGCAGGCACAGATTCACGCGGTGGGGGAATAGGGCGGGGAAGGCAGACGTGACCGCCTCCACCCCAGCAGCGACGCTGACCGACACCGTCAGCACGTAACCGATCAGCAGGGCAGCGGCGGCGACCAAGCCGGGCCAGACGCCCAGGTTCTCCTTGGCCACGACGTAGGCGCCGCCTCCCGAAGGGTAGCCGTGCACGGTCTGATAGTACGAAAAGGCGACGATGATCGCCAGCATGGCAATGGCCAGGGCGATAGGGATCGAAAAGCCCAGGGCTGCCGTCCCGGCCAACACCAGTACCCACAGAATCTCCTCCGTGGCGTACGCCACCGACGACAGGGCGTCCGACGAGAAGACGGCCAGCGCCTTGATCTTGGTCAGGCGCTGCTCCGCCTCGGCGGCGGTGGGCAACGGGTTGCCGAAGATGAGCCTGCGAAGACTGCCGAGCATAGGTGTCATTTCTCCCTGCAGCGGTCTGGCGCGCAGTATAACACAAAACCCTGCGTTGTAGTAATCTGGTTTGACGGGCAGTGACGGCTGGCATATAATTGCCGGGGATGGCGGCCGGCTCTTGTTGGACCTTGCACCGGAGGACAACGGGCGCGGGTGCGTCGGGGCATTCTGCCGTCATGCTGGAGGATTCCGATGAACCGCGAACTCAAACCGATCCTTGCTGTTCTGCTGGTTCTAACTACTTTGGGCTGCGGTCTGCTCGGCGGGACTGTGGAGCCTACAGCCACCATCGCGCCGATGGACAGGCCGTTGCCAACGGACACGCCCACACCCACTTTTCTTCCCACGTTTACCCCCATACTGACCCAGGTCCCCACTGAGGTGATCGAGGAGCCCAAGACCCTGGTCATCTGCATGGCTCAGGAACCGGACTCCCTGTACTTATACGGCTCCAATATGGCAGCAGCACTTCACGTCCAGGCAGCACTCTACGACGCCACAATGCAGCCCTTCGCCTTGGATGATCGCTCCTTCGGCTACCAGGCGACCATCACGGAGAAGCTGCCCTCGCTGGAGGATGGCGATGCGGCGATTGACGTCGTGGCAGTGCGGGCCGGGGACAGGGTGCTCGATGCCGGTGGTGAGCCGGTCGAGCTGGCCGAGGGAGTGAGGATCCGACCCGCCGGATGCCGCTCCAGCGACTGCGCCGTCGAGTACACCGGCGGCGTGATTGAAATGGATCAAATGGTCGCCACCTTCACGCTGGTCGATGGCCTGACCTGGGCCGACGGCGAGCCGGTCAAGGCCAGTGACTCGGTCTATTCATTCATTCTGGCCTCAGACCCCCTGACTCCCAAACTCAGCCGATATGCCGAGGATCGGACGGCCAGCTACGAGGCGCCGGATGACAAGACTATCGTCTGGAAGGGTTTGCCAGGGCTGCTGGACTCGACCTATTTTGTCAACATCTGGGTCCCGCTTCCGGAGCATGCATGGGGTGACATGACGGCGGCCAAGGTCGCCAAGGCGGTGGAAGCCTCCCGGATGCCGATGGGGTACGGTCCTTTCACCGTCGAATCGTGGGAAGCGGGCAGGAGCATTACCCTGGTCGAGAACAAACACTACTTCCGCGCCGACGAGGGGCTGCCCAAGGTGGACGAGATCGTCTTCCGCATCATCGGCGAGGATCCCAACGCGGCCGTTGCGGCTCTGCTGGCCGGGGAGTGCGACGTTCTCACCCAGGATACCCACGTGGACGAGCTCGTCGCTCTGCTGCTGGAGGCCGAAGAGATCGGCGAGTTGAAGACCCACATTACCACCGGCGCGGTTGGGGAACACGTGGATTTTGGCATAAATCCGGTCGAGAGCTACGGCCGTCCCGATTTCTTCGAAGACAAGCGTGTGCGCCAAGCCATCGCGATGTGCCTGGATCGCCAGACGGTGGCGGACGAGCTGCTCTACGGCCGCACCGCGCTGCTCAGCTCCTACGTTCCAGATAACCATCCGCTCTACAGCCCGGACGTGAAAAAGTGGCCGTACGATCCCGCCGCGGCGCAGGCGCTTCTGGAAGAAGTGGGCTGGAAGGACGAGAACGGCGACGGCGTCCGCGAGGCCCACGGCGTGGGGGGCATCAATGATGGGACGAGGCTGACCTTCAAGTGGAGCACCACCACGGCCCGGTTGCAGGTCGATATGATGAGGATATTCCAGACCAATCTGAGAGAGTGCGGCATCGACGTGACGCTGGACAGTATGCCGGCTGACGTATGGTTTGCCGATGGCCCCGTGGGGCCGCTCTTTGGCCGTCACTTTGACATGGGCGAGTATAGCTGGATGACCCGGGTGGAGCCTCCGTGCGACCTATATCTCTCCGCAGAGATCCCCAGCGACGAGACTGACTGGTGGGGCAACAACGCTCCGGGCTACATCAACCCCGAGTTCGACCAAGTCTGCAACAACGCGCTGCAATCGCTGCCGGGCACGGACGAGTATCGGGCGAACCACCTCAGAGCTCAGGAGATTTTTGCGGAGGACTTGCCGACGGTGCCGCTCTTCTTGCGCCTCATAATCGCAGCTTCCCGACCAGAGGTCGTCGGGTTCGAAATGGATTCGACCGCCTACACCGAGATGTGGAACATTGAGAATTTCGATCTTGAAGGGGTAGAATAGCACGGCCAGCGCTGGCAAACGTCGATGGCAACGTCCCAAGAGACGCTGCCATCGATTTCATTGTCTACCAAGCTGCCTCGTACCCAAACCGCCCTACAACGTCTCCTGCTTGCTGTCTCCACTCATCGATGAGCATCGCCATCAGCGATTGCCACTCCTCCAGCGTCCGCTCCAGAGCCAGGGAGAACGCCTCATAAACCCGGCGCGGAAAGTCGGCGGCGGCAGGAGGCCGCCAGCCGAATTGGCACTTCAGGTCAATGGACTGGGCCCAGAACGCCTGGGCAAACCATTCCAGGTCGGCGCGCGCGGAGTGGACGCCATAGTTGCGCAGGAGCTTGACCAAGCGATCGTTGTCGCTTAATCGCTCGCCCTGGCCATCCTGGCTGAAGATGACGCCGACTGTACCAGTCGGCAGGTGAAGGCGCACATCGAGAGGGCGTTGCACAGCACCCAGAAGAACTCTTTCTGCAGCATGCGCTGGACGACACGCTCGAAGCAAGCGCGGTAGGCGGATTCGTCAGAGCCAGGTGGGGGGAGCTCCTCATCGATCTTGTAGAGCTGCCCCACGTAATGGCCGAAGAAGCGGGAGAAGGGCATCAGGAACGCCCACAGGGCGTTGGAGTTCCTTACCCAAATTAACATACGTTTTGCCCTTTTTGCTGGCCGACTACGCTCAGCTCTTCTGGCCTGAACACGTTCACGCGTGATCTCTATTGGAATGACTAGCTACCTGACACTTCGGCAAAACAAGCGAGCGGAGGCATCCTGAGGGCTTCGACTGAGCTCAGCCGAAGTCCTTGTCGAAGGAGCCCCATCGAGCACCCTTCGACGCCGAACCTTCGGTTCGCGCTCAGGGTGCTCGCTACGGCCAAAAGCGCCGCTCTATTTCGAAACTGTCAGGTGGCTAGTTGGAATGACTATTTCTCCATACACAGTTCGCCGGTAAAACCGCACCGCGCTGTTATCACAGCGCGGTTGTCACGTCTACCAGGGCACGTCATACCCAAAGCGTGCCATCACACCCCCAGCTTGGTGTTTCCACTCATCAATGAGCATCTCCATCAGCGATTGCAGTCCCTCTGGCGGGTGATCCAACGCCAGCGAGAGCGCCTCGTACACGCGCTGTGGAAAGTCGGCAGCAGAGGGTGGTCGCCAGCCAAACTGGCACTTCAGGTCCATCGACTGGGCCCAAAAAGCCTGGCTAAACCAGTTTAGATCGTCACGCGTGGTCTGAATGCCATAGTTGCGCAGGATTCGCACCAGCGAGGCGCTCGAAGAGCGCCCATCATCGTCGCTCAGCCGCTCTCCCTCACCATCCTGGCTGAATATCACGAAGGTAAACGCACACTGCGAGAGGGCGTTAGACAGTAGCCAGAAAAACTCCCGCTGCAGCATTCGCTCGACAACTCGCTCGAAGCATTCTCGGTAAGCCTCTTGGCCAGAGTCCGGTGAGGGAAGTTGTTCATCAATCTTGTAGATCTGCCCCACGTAGTGACCGAAAAAACGGGAGAAGGGCATCAAGAAGGTCCACAGCGTACTGCAATGTCCAGCATTTGCCAACGTTCCCTTCCCGCCGGTAAATACAATATCCTGCATCTCTGGATACCGTTCGGCCATCGCCTGCGGCCCATCCCCTACTACATATAGTGCTGGATATTCGGATGCCTGAGGAGTACGGAGCAATTCTACTGCCTGTACAGCGGCCTCAAGGTTACCTAGTCCATCTGCCTGGGCGACGAAGTCAGGTACATCGTCGGTCGGAATGATACCCCGCTCTACTCCCTCGAACAAGGCGGCCAATCCCACGCCGATGTTCATGATGTCGCATCCCATCTGCTCGATAGGCAGAATCAGCCGCCGGTCGACCTCGGCCAACAGGTTGAGGCGCCCTTGCAGGGTGTCCTCCGCTGGCCCCAACCCCAGCATGGCGAACATAGCGTAGGTCGGCTCAAAGTCGTCGAGGAACAAGTCGCGCCCACTCGGGGCATAGTCGACGTCGACCCAGTGGGTGTGGCGGCAGTCCACCTGGCACCAATGGCAGCCAGTCTGGCCCTGGCGAGTAGCCTTGAGCACCTGGGGGCCACCGAGATCAGCGAGCTGGTACCCCAGGCGTTGCGCATTCCGGGCAGGGAGGGTATTCTTGCCCTCCGGGTCTGCCCCTGTTGCATACAGCTTGGCGATAGTTCCACCAGTCTTGCCGGAGAGTCGGGCGCAATGCTTATCCAGAAGCGGTGCGATGATCGCATTGGGATTGCGGGCGAAGGGGGAGTCATCGTCGATGAAGAACTCGGCCAGTTCCATTGGTTCACCACGCAACACCAACGCAGAAGCAAAACGGGCGAATACGGCCCCGGCTCCACCCCGCCCGGCGTGGTAGATCGCCTCGACGGCCAGGTTGGCCGAGCGGTAGCCCAGCCGCGCGCCTTCTCCCACCGTGAAAATGCTGCCGGCGTAGGCATCGCCGCCCAGTTCTCGCTCCAGCAGCCAGTAATAGGCGCTTCGCTGGCCGGTAGGGAGATCAGCAGCGGGTTTGAACTCAACCGTAAGATTCGGCGCGCGGCCACTTACCACAAGGTAATGCGACAATGGCAGATCGGCCTGGCCGCCTTGTAAGCAGATCGCGTCAAGCCCCAGATTCAGTAACTGCGCAGCAGCACGTCCGCCGACGAAGCTGTAGTGGGGTACCTCTGTCAGCGGTGAGATGTATCCCACGCTGGCCTTGTTTCCGGAGAGAAAGGGCATCGGCCCGCGGGCGACAGCCAGCGCCTTTGGGTTGCGACGCAAGAGGTATTGACACAGGGTCTCACCGCTGAGGACAAAGTAATCCTCGCGGGGGTCTTTATCCAATGTCTCAACCTGTAGAGTCTCCAACTGCCAGTTCTGGGTGGCCAAGTTGACGAGTAGTAATCTTCGATTCATATCCTCCCACCGTTTGAGTCTCCTACATATTGATACACAGAATCAGTCCAATTTCATCACGAGGGAATTTTAGTACGAGTAGCCGCAGAGCGCAATCTTCCGATGATCACTCGAAATGCTCTTTAGCCACGTATTCCGGCCGAGGGCAGTAGTCCAAACATCCCATTCCCAGTCGGGACACCTGTACCTTGAACCGGCCAGCGAAATCTGCTACAATCTTACACTGAGGGCACAACCGCAGCCCTTTCATCGCACAGAACTCGACGCGCACGTTCCAATCCAGAGCCGCCGGACGGCTACCCCGAAAGCGCGGGCAAGCCTGCGCTCGGAATCCATAAGAGGCCCCACGCCCTGAGTTCCAAGAGAGCCAGTGGCAAGACTCGCGACCAAGCGGCCCCAAAGGTCAATCTTCGGGGCTAGCTACCTGACACTTTGGCAAAACAAGCGAGCGGAGGCATCCTGAGGGCTTCGACTGAGCTCAGCCGAAGTCCTTGTCGAAGGAGCCTCCTCGAGCACCCTTCGACGCCGAACCTTCGGTTCGCGCTCAGGGTGCTCGCTACGGCCAAAAGCGCCGCTCCATTTCGAAACTGTCAGGTGGCTAGTCTTCGGGGTCTTTTTTTTTTGTTTCATCCTAACCAGATGAGCAGGGCTCAGAAGACTCGAGTTCGCTCGTGTCAACTTTCGCCCTACGAGGCGAGTTTGCCAGGTTAGGCCGTATCGATATATGGACACGACGCACAACCTCCCTCAAGAGCTACAAGAAGCCGTGCAGGCGGAGGACCTGACGGAAGCGTGCCAGCGCGTGTCCTTCGGCCCGGCTCAGGACAGGCCCTGGCTGGTGGTGAACGACCTGGGGGCGGAGCGGCTGACCGACTGGGCCGCCGAGGCTTCGGCGCGAGGGCTTCGACTGAGCTCAGCCGAAGTCCTGGCCCTGCAGCTCACGTTGGAGGGACTGATCGACCTAGCCGATTCCATCGCCCGCCATCCTCCTGCGCCACCCCCTCAACATCTACGAGCTGGGCGGAGGCCGGTACCGCATCGCCGAGGGGGAGCGGCGCTGGTGGGCCCACGTGCTGTTGCGGGACGCGTTCCTGCGGATCGAGGCCTCGACCATCCTAGCCACGTTCATCCCCTGCCTGACGACGCGCTGGCGGTGCTGGCGCGTCAGCAGGCGGAGAACGCCCACCAGCGCGACCTCTCGGCGATCGCCCGCACCCGCGCCATCGCCCGCGTGCGAGAGACGGTGGCGGAGGAGGCCCCAGGAACCGGCGGTTCCTGGGAAGATACGGCAGCCGACACTCTGGCAGAGAACGATCTGGACGACCTCACCGGCGAGCGGCTGGCCGAGACGGCCGGGCTGGCCGAGCGGGCGCTGCGCGATCTGCTGGCGGATATGGGGAAGTGGGAGGCGACGATGCGCCGCTTCTATCAACTTCTGCGCCACCTGGTGCTGGCGCACGAGTTGTGCCGGCCGGATGGGTGGCCGCTGGAGCCGCACCTGCTGGCGGTCGTGAACGCACTCAACGTCAACCGGGATGGCAAGCCTCACGCCGTTGAGTTCAAGGCGTTTCAAGGTGCCCTTCAGTTGCTGCCGGAGCGGACGCATCTGCTGACGGGTGCCTGTCGAGCACCTTAGCAGGAGTTGCTGGCCCGCGCCGAGGCGACGTTCGACCCTGGCGTGCGGCCCCTGCTGGGCCACGCTCGCCGGCTGCGGTGTCTACAGCCGCTGGAGGATCAGGCCGGATAGGTCCGGCGAGTAAATGCTTGGGAGGCAACGCGATGGACAAGGAAAGGCTGGAAGCCCTGCTTGAGGAAGCGACGGTGGACTGCTACGGCGAGGACGAGGAGTTCACGGGCGTGATGTGCACGCTTGGGGAGCAACTGCGGTTTCCCCTCAAGGCCACGGTGGTAGGGGAGGCGGTGGAGGTGGTGGGGATCGACGAGAGACACAGCGACCTGCGGCGCGGCGTTGTGGCCCGCGTACGCCGAGGGGGACAGGAATATCGGGTGGGCTTGGCCGAGTTGGAGTTCGTGGACCCAGACCCGGTCAGCGCAGAGTGGCTGGAGGCGTACCGGTATTGGTTAAGTTTGGGAGGATAGCGATCGACTACGAAGAACCCCGCTGCACCACCACGAAGGCGCGTGCGCTCCGAGTTAGGGGCATAGTCGGAAGAGAGCCTCTTTGGTGACGGCCTGCAGGCCGAGTCCCCTGTTTCGAGCGCTCGCCTTGCTGTTGCCCTTGACCTCTGGGCAGCTTGTGGTACTCTGTGGAGTGCTTGTGGCAAACGAGCTATCCTGTACGATTGAACTTCCCAAGGAAGCCCACATGGGGGTTCCCCCAAAAAGTTGTACCACTTGGAGCTGTGTTTATTGTGATCCTCTGGAAGTGTTCTGAGAGCACCCTGGCCACCAGTGGTTGGTCAAGCCAGCCCAAGGAAAGGGAGAAGGGACAAGAA
>DAOUDX010000083.1:0-7275 GCA_034430835.1 Anaerolineae bacterium | reverse complement strand
GACTGCTTGGCTGCGAAGGAACGATTTACATGACCCAAGCCAATTTGTCTCGCACGACGCCATTTGGCATCCAAAGCACGGCAAAAGCGTGCTCAGTTTGGGGGTTTTAGTCACAATTCCAGAGATGCACCCGAAAGACTTGGCGCTCTTCGCGCCTTCGCGGTGAAGAATCGGTCAGTCTATCCACCGGAATGTCTGCGGGATCGTCTCAAAGACCTCGGCGTAGTCCTCGGCATACGCCGCCTCGCACCCCAGCGTGATGAACCAGAAGACGTCGTCCCGCACGATGAGATACTTGGTCGTGAGCAGGGGGTGCTCGCCGCTTTCGGCGATCTGGATCGCCTCGGCCTCGCCCGCCGGGAGGGTCACCCGGCGGTGCGTCACTTCTACCCCATCCCCCTCGTACCCCGGCAAGACGGCCTCCAGGGCCATGTCCAGGTCCCATCCCGTGCCCAGCGACGTGCGCACGACGCTGACAATGCCATAGTACTGCGCCTCCGGGTCCGAGTCCGGGTCCACGGCAAAGAGCTTCATACCCTTGCCGCGCAGCTCCTCCGTCGTCTGGCCCGCCCACGGCGTCAGGTCCATATCCGGGCAGCACGTCCGGATCGGGGCGAGGGCTCCCTCCAGCGTCTCTGCGTCCAGGTCCACCTCCACCCAGGTCGAGGGGATGGCGATGGCGAACCCGTCGGATGGACGTTCGCGCACCACCCATCCCGGCCCCAGCACGGGGGTGGGTATCGGCGTAGGCGTCGGCGTGGGGGTCGGCTCCCCGGTGGGAAAGATGTGGTGCGTCGGGGTCGGCCGGATGGTGGCGGTGGCCCGCGCTACCGGCGTCGCCTCAGGTGCGGCGAGGGTGTGGATGCCGGCGATGACGGTCACGAGCAAGAGGAGGCCGCCGAGGAAGCTCAGAAACCACCCGGCCACTAGGCCCCGGCTGGCGACAGTGGCCTGGTATCTCTCGCGAAGATAGCCCTGGAGCCCGAGCAGGATGATCCCTATGCCGACGATCCCCAGCGAGATCAGCAGCATCGGGATCGGGAGTTGCGTCGCCACTGTGATCCCCTTCGGTTTCGGCCTCGCGCAGGGCTGTGACCTGCGCGAGGCCATCGAGTCTACAGAAACGCGGCGAGCTGCAGCGCCAACAACAGCAGTCCCACGATCATGCCGGCGTACACGAGGAACTGGGCCACCGGGTAGGAATAGCTGGTCACCGTCTCGCCGTTCCGCAGCACCAGCCGGCGCATCTCGAAATAGGGCCGCGGCGAGCGGCGGTACCAGCCCATCGCCTGGCCCTCCTGGCCGATCAGGCTCTCCGCCTTGATCCACCCAAAGAGGAACTCGAGAAAGCGCAGCGGCTGGCGATAGTCTATGACGATGAAACCGCTATCGTCCCGCAGCACCAGGTCCTCGCTGTAGAAGAGGCCCGGGATGCCGCGCCCGATGATCTGGCCCTCGATGGTGCAGGGGATGGAGCGCACGGCCGAGACCTTGACCTCGCCGATGAGGGACTTGATCGAGCGCCGCTCGTCGAATTCGTGCCGGTAGGAGAAGCGGCGCTTGAGCCACGCCGCCACGCTGACCAGCAGCACGACCAGCCCGATCCCTCCCAGGGTGACCTGGAGGGTGAGGAAGGCTGCGGCGGCCAGGGCGAGCCCCAGGATCAGCGCCGCCAGGGGTAGATAGTTGACCAGGACGTCCACCAGGAACTCGTCCAGGTAACTCTCCGGCCGTTCGGCGCGGAACGAGAAGGTGGGAAGCTGGTTGTATGCCTCGCTCTGGCGCTCCAGCGCGCGGATGCGCTTGGCCGGCAGCGGGTGTGTCGAGCGCAGCTCAAAGAACAGCGCCCACGGGTTCCACAGGTCCCACTTCATCGCGCTCTCCATCGCTTCGGCGGTGACCGCGCCGCTGCCCGCGCTGGCCAGGGCCAGGCTCTGCGCCACCTTGGGATCAAAGATGCCAAAGGCCCGTGCCGCGACCATGCGCGTATCGTCTTTCTTTTTGCCCTTGGGCGCGGCGGCCAGCCCGTAGGCGACTTTGACCAGCGCGGTCGATAGGGCGTTCGGTTTCTGCGTCACCTCCCCGGCGAACTGATCGGCATAGTACTCGCGCACGCGGGAGAGCAGCAGGACGATGTAGTGGCTGACGATGTAGGCCACGTAGGAGATGACGCCGACGAGCACCGCGTACCCGCCGCTCTTGCTCTTGCGCCCTCGCCCGCGTATCAGGGAGCGCGCCAGGATGTAGAGGACCAGGGGCACGGCGGCGGCAATGGTCATCACCACGAAATCCCAATGGGCGATGTGGCCCAGCTCGTGGGCCACCACGGCCTGCTTCTCGCCGTCGTTCAGCATCTCCAGCAAGCCGGTGGTGACGACCAGGCGGGCGTCGCCGGGGTAGTGGCCGAAGGTGAAGGCGTTGGGGTTGCCATCGTGGATCAGGCCAAAGCGAGGGAGGGGCATGTTCTTCTCGGCGCAGGCGCGGCGGATGAACGCCGCCAGCGCTGGGTCCACCGATTCGGGGTCGGGCCACTGGATCTTGTAGATCAGTTGCAGGATCCAGGGGCCGAGCAGGTATTGCAGGAACAGGATCCCCAGGGCAAATGCGAAGGCGACCCACAGCGGCATGTCCAGATAGGTGATGATGGCCATGCCCACGGCAAAGAGCAGGCCAAAGAGCAGGGCCAGCACGAGGATGGATCGAAGAAATAGATTGACCATCGGTATACCTCCTGACTTGCGGACTCGTCACTGCACAGGTCTGGCGGAAGAAATCGGCTTCCGTTTGTTCCGGCCGCGCCGGCCGACCGTGCAGCGGCTACAGTGATTATGCCACAAAAGGCAGAAGGAGGCAACACGCCGACAATAGTCTTACTCCGATTGCCTGCCGCGCCGATCCGGTGTACAATCGATGGCGATGGAACATTTGTGGACTCCCTGGCGCATGCCGTATCTGCGGGGCGAGGAGGGCCGAACCGATGGCTGCCTGTTCTGCGTCGCGCCGCAGGTGGGCGATGCGGAGGTGCACATCGTCTGCCGCGGGGAGCTGTGCTACGCGATTCTCAACCGCTATCCCTACAACAACGGCCACCTGATGGTCGTGCCCTACGCGCACGTGGCGACGTTGGAGGATCTGGACGCAGAGACGCTGGCCGAGCTGATGGCGCTGACGCAGCGCAGCCTGCGGGTGCTGCGGGAGGCATACGCTCCGCAGGGATTCAACGTGGGGGTGAACATCGGCGAGGTGGCCGGTGCAGGGATGGCGGCGCACGTTCACCTGCACATCGTTCCCCGCTGGGGGGGCGACAACAACTACATGTCTACCGTGGGCGGGACGCGCGTGATCCCCGAGTGGCTGGACCAGACCTACGAGCGGTTGCGACCGCTGTTCGAATCGGCCGGCTCCGGGTAGCGAGCCACGGCGCACACGTGGTCAAAGGCGGTTGGGTTGTGGGCGGGGGCCCGATATGAGTTATTTGGAAGAGTTGCGCCTGATTGTGCGCGCGGTGCTGGCAGTGGCTCATCTCCTGCCGCTGTATCTCCCGGCGTTTCGGCGAAAGAAGGAGCGGTACCGCATTGTTCCCCTGGTCGTGTACTGCGTGCTGGCGAGCGCCTGGGCGGCGGCAGGCGCGCTGGCGGCGGAAGAGAGCGGCTGGCTGCCGGGCGAGGTCGTCCGCGTCGCCGGCTACCTCAACGTGGACCTGTCGGTGCTCCTGGTTGGGCTGCTGGTGTCCATCGCCTTCCAGAACGTCGGTCGCCCTGGCCATTGGGCGTGGTGGGCTACCGGCGCTGCGTGGTCTTTGGTCGCCTTGGGATTGCACGTTTTCCTGTGGCCCGAGGCAGCCGGGACCCGGCAGGTGGCGGCCGTGGCGCTGATCGGCTGGCTGGTCTTCGCCGGCGTGGCCATTGTGCTCTCGGCGGGGTGGGCGCTGCAGGCGCGGCTGGCCTTTTATCGCAACCGCGCCGTCTACCTGCTGATGTTGCTGATTCCGCTGCTGGCCGGGCACGTCCTGGCGCGCGGGCGGGGGTGGGGGGTAGAGATCGGCCTGGCGTTGCACCTGCTGGGGACGGTCGGTATTGTCTTCTGCACCACGACTGAGGAACTGCCCAACGTGAAAGAGGTTCTGAGGAACCTCGTCGGCCATATCGTGGTCACCGTGACGACGGCCCTGCTGCTGCTGGCGGGCCTGTTGGCCGGGCGGGCTCTCTTTGGGGCCTGGGTCGATTGGCCGATGGTCCTCGTCGCCAGCGCGGCTCTGGCCCTCGCGTTGGCGCTGATCTATCAGCCCCTCAGCCGCTTTGTCACCTGGGTCGTGAATCGGGTCCTGTGGCGCAGGAGATATGACCCGAGCCGGGTCCTGCACGAGTACGGGCGCAGCATCAGCAGCCTTCTCGACCTGGAGCAGTTGGCAGCCGGCGCTCTGGAGACTCTCGGTGAGGTGTTGGGCGTGCGGCGCGGCGCGCTGATCATGATCACCAGGGGCACGGATAGGGTCACGCTGCGCGTCGTAGGGGGTATGGGGCCGGTCGAAGAAGGGGAGATAACCCTGGCGCTCGATAGCCCCATCCTGCATCACCTGATCATGGCCGGCGAGCCGTTTCTCCAGTACGACCTGGACCGTCATCCAGACCTGGAGGGGGAGACTGCCAGGGAGAGGGAGGAGCTGCGTGCGTTGGATATGGAGGTCTTTTTGCCGGTCTTGGCGGGCGAGCGTCCATTGGGGATGCTGGCGCTGGGGCCGCCCGGTACGGGGGAGCCCTACGACCGGCGCGAGATCGACTTCTTGAGCACGCTGGCCCAACAGACGGGCGTGGCCCTGCAGAACGCACACCTCTTTACCCGGATGAAGGAGCTCTATGGCAAGATATCCGATTTGGACGAGGATCTGCGCTCGGCGTATACCAAGCTGACCAAGATGGATCAGACCAAGACCGACTTTCTCTCCATTGCCTCCCACGAGCTGCGGACGCCGCTCACGGTGCTGCAGGGGTATACGGATATCCTGGAGGAAATGGCCGCCAGCCGGGATCTGACGCCGGAGCAAACGGAGGAGATCGCGCGAAATCTCAAAGCCCCCATCGAGCGCTTGGTCACCATCGTCACGGCGATGCTCGATGCCTCGACCATCGAGGTGCGCGCCCTCGATCTCCAGTTTGCGACGACGACACTCCAGGCCGTGCTTTCGATGGCCGTCGGGCCGTGGCGCGACGCAATGGAGGAGCGAGACCTGGAGCTCACGATGGAGGGAATCGTGGACGTCCTGCCCATCGAGGCCGACCTCCAGCGACTCAGCCAGGCTTTCGGCAACCTCGTGTCCAACGCGGTCAAGTACACGCCCGACGGCGGTCACATCGCCATCGAAGCCTGCATGGTTGACGGGGAGTGGTTTGAGGTCGTTGTCTCCGACACAGGGGTGGGGATCGATCCTGGCGAGCGCGAAATGGTCTTTGAAAAGTTCTATCGCGCGAGCAGCGTCCTGCTGCACTCGACAGGCGATACCAAGTTCAAGGGGGCGGGGCCGGGTCTGGGGCTGTACATTGCCCGCGGGGTGATCGAGGCGCACGGCGGGCGCATCTGGGTGGAAAGCGAGGGGCACGACGAGGAGAAATGCCCCGGCAGCGCGTTTCACGTGCTGTTACCGCGCAAGCCGGCGCCGGTCGGAGCTGAGTAGTCGCTACTCCCCCTTCATTCTCTCCAACGCCGCTGCTGCTGGTGGCCAGCCCTCGTGATAGTGTAACGCGGCCTCGAAATCGGCCTGCGCTCCGGCGGCATCCCCCTGCGCCCAGCGGGCCATCCCCCGCCAGTAGTACGATTCCTCCAGGTTGTTCGTCGTCGCCAGCGTCGCGTTCGCCAGCGCGATGACGTCGTCGTAGCGGCCCACGGCGTAATAGCTCTCATAAGGGCCAAACTGGTACCACAGCATACGAAAGTGCAGTCCCAGCCGCCGCGCCTCGTCGTAGGCGACGGCGGCCTCAGCGTGCCGCCCCAGCGAGGTCAGGCTGGTGCCGACGCTGAACCAGGAGAAGGTCGTCCAATCGGTGCAGTCAGCGTAAGCTACGCAGGAGGCGGGCGGATTCGCCGCCTCGAAGCGGGCCGCCTCCAGCGCCCGCTCGTACATCGCCGCGTCGTCGAGGACTTCGGCGAGCTCAGTCGAGCCGTCGGGGCCGAGCACTGCCGCCAGCCCTTCCCACTGCTCCGGTGCGTAGACCACCAGGTACGCGCGGTTAAAGACGCGCCACAGCTCGTCCATCTCCTGGTAGCCGATGGTCACGTCGGGGCCATGCAGCGAGTCGTAGGTGAGGAACTGCTGGGCGGTATCGTCGTAACCGATGACGAGGCGGTAGTGCCCCAGTTGGTCGGAGCGACTCGAAGAGTCGCCAGCATCGCGCACGTACCAAGTCTCGACGATGACGGGATAGCCTGCACGCACCAGCGCCTTGAGCCGTTCGAGGGTGCCGCCCGCCCGTACGATAGCACCCAGCCCCAGGTCGCGCGTGTAGGCCTCCATCTCCGACAGGCTGACGTTCTTGTCCTCCGGGTCGGGCTTGAGGATGGGAGCCACGTCATACTGGGTCTCGCTGCGCCCCCAGTAGGAGAGCGCCATCGCCAGCGTGGTCGGCCCGCAGTTGTTCCACCCCTGATGCTCGTGGCGCAGGCCGGTCAGCGTGAAGCTGGCCGGTGGCGTGGGCGTCGGCGTCGGGGAGGGGGTGGGCGTAGAGGTTGGCTGGTCGGTGGGCTGGCTGGTGGGCCGGCTGGTGGGCTGGTTCGTCGGCTGGCTGGTGGGCCAACTGGTAGGCATAGGCGTGTGCGGGAGGGGGGTGGGGAGAGTGTCGGGGTGGGGGTTGTGGCGCAGCTCCTGGAGCGGTTCCGGCAGGTAGTAGGCGTAGCGGCCCGGCAGCGCGCGGATGGCGGCGACGCTGGCCAGGAGGCACAGGCCCAGCAGCACCAGCGCCACAATGGCGACGGTAGCATAGTGTTGATTTGACATGTCCCGATCATACCAGAACCTTGGGCGAGACACAAGGCGGGCAACCTACGGCTTTCGTACGCTTGACCGCCTCCGGCACCCATCAAAGCAGCAGGAGGAGAAACCACGTCTCCTCCTGCTGTCGTGTGGACACAATAGCGAGTGTTGGCCTATGGGATGTAGATGAACAGGGTGGCCTGGCCGACGCCGCTATCGGGATTGGAGACGGCCGAGGCCCCACCGATGGCCTTGATCGGTTCTACGAAGGCCAAGGTGTCCTCGTCGAGGCCGTCCTTGGTGAGATCGAT
>DAOUDX010000082.1:0-3777 GCA_034430835.1 Anaerolineae bacterium | reverse complement strand
GGTGGCCGTGCCCACCCCCCAGTTGCCGATCCGATCGTAGGCGGTGACGCTGAACACGTAGGTGTGATCCACCGTAGCGCTGAGGAAAGTGGATTCCGTTATCGTCGTGGAAGCATACCAGGTCTCCCAGGCTCCTTCATCCTCACGATAAGCCACAGTGTAGGACACCACGCCCGATCCGGGTCCTGGATCGACGGCCTCCCAGGTCACACTGAAGGGAACCGTGGAAGAGTCCGCCGGCGCCGTCACCGTGACTGCCGGCGAGGCGACATCCCGCACGTAGCTGATGGCAATCGACGTCTCAGTGAGAACATCATTTATTGCCGTGTAGGCGACGTTGGATTGCGTCGTATGGGTAGAAACGACAGTATAAGTCACGACAAAAGAGGCCTGCGGAGAGGTTGATGTATCATAGCCTGCAAGCTCATCGAAGGCGGCGCCGGCAAAAAAGAACAAGGTAGGCGTGCCGCTGATCTCGAACGTCACGCTGATCACGCCGCCCGCGCTGTTGTTGAAGTAAACCGTCTTGGTGACGCCGCCGCCGGGATGTGTGTCAGAGATGGGCAGATCGGAGGTCACGGTGATGGCCTCAATGCGGGGATCGGCGCCGGTGCCTTGGGCGTCCAGCGGCGCGGCCTGGGTACGAACCGCGGCAAGGGACACCGCCAGGAACACGAGTCCCAGGGCGGCGACCGCAACAGCCGCAGCGACCGAACCCGATCTCAAGACCTGTACTCGCCTCTCCATCTCACAACTCCTTACCTCCGTTACGGCGGCGGTGCGGTCGGCTTCACAGTTGGCTTCGGTGCCTTTGTAGACGCCGGTGGCTCCGGGCAGCCGCCGTGCTCCGGCACTCCCGGCTCATTGGGGCAGCGATCATCTCCGTCGTGGATTCCATCGCCATCGCTGTCCGGGCATCCCTCAAACTCACCGGGGGCATCCGGGCATCTGTCGTAACGATCGGCAACGCCATCGCCATCCCGGTCGGGGCAGCCGTCAAGGGCGGGCAGGCCGGGCTCGTCGGGACAATCGTCTCGATAGTCAGGTACGCCATCCCCATCCTGGTCGGGTAGCCGTGTAGGCACGGGCGTGGGTGTCGGCGTGGCGGTCGGCCGCGGCGTGGCGGTATCCACCAGCGTCGGCGCGGGAGAAGGCGACGCAGTGGGCTCCGCCGTCGCCGTGGGTGGAACCCCTGTCGTCGTAGTCACAGGCGTCGGGGTAGGAGGGGTAACCGTGGTCTTCGGCGTCCACACCTGCTCGGCCATCAACCAGCCCACCGCTACCATCGCGCAGAACGCCACGACGAGGAGCATCCCACCGACCAGAACCACGGCCTTTTGCCACGCGGGCATCCTCCGAACGGCATCGTCCAGGCCACTCAGCAGCCCGCCGCCGCCCGATGGCTTTGCGCCCACCCGCGCCAGCACAACGGAGATATTGTCAAAGCCGCCCTGCCTGTTAGCGGCCTCGATCAGCCGCCGGGCTGCCCGCCTTGATGGATTGTTCCCTACCAGGCGGGTGATCTCGTCATCTGAGAGCATGTCCGTCAATCCGTCGGAACAGAGGAGCACCACGTCGCCTTCTGCCAGTTGCAGTGGTGCAAAGACGTCCACCCGCACCGTCTCACCTGCTCCCAGCGAGCGGGTCAACACGTTGCGACCCGAATCGGTCTTGGCCTCCTCAAGACTGATCACGCCGCTATCGAGCTTTTGCTGCGTGAGAGTGTGATCGCGCGTCTGCTGCACGGCCTGCCTGCTTCGAATCACGTAGACGCGGCTATCGCCGACGTTGGCCACATAGAGCAGGTTGTTGTGAACCACAGCGGCTGCCATCGTGCAGCCGGCCTCCTGCGTGCCGGTGCTCTGCATGTACTGATATAGAGAGGCATTGGCGAACTCGATGGCGGCCCCCAGATCGTTCCCCCGATCGGGACCGTGCAGCTCATAGTACTTCTCCACGGCCACGCGGATAGCCCACTGGCTCGCCTGAGCCCCGGCCTGCGATCCACCCACGCCGTCGGCGACGACGAGCAGTTGTCCCTGCTGGGCCAAGTGCGCCGGGCTTGGCACAAAGGAAGAGGCCTCGAAACCGGAGTGAGGATAGACAGAATCCTCGTTCCCCTCCCGCTGGCGGCCTTTGTCGGTGGCGCCCCAAATGTCGAAGGGCAAGGCGCGCGCAGGCTGCACACCCGGACGGGGCTGAACTCGCGACACTTGCGACATATCAGCTATCCTCCTTTGGGGTAGGCGTGCGCGGCAAGGGCGTCCTGGTGGGAGTGCTCGTCGGCGCGGGCGTGGAGGTCGATATCGGGGTGGCGCTCGGCGAGGCGACAAGCGTAGGTGTCTTTGGCACAGCAGTTGGAGTGGGCGCGGGTGTGGAGGTTGCGGTAGCAACTGGCAGCTCCGCAGTAGGCGCCGGAGTTGATACGACGAGATTCCTCACGACGACGGCGCCCAGGCCCCCAATGCCGAGGCAGGCGATCAAGGCGGCGACCGTCGCAGCGGCGGCGAGGTCGCGCCGGGCGAAAGCCTTCCAGTCGAACGGCGTCGGCAATCGCTCGAGGGCAGATCGCATCTCCGACGCCGACTGAAAGCGAGCGACTGGGTCCTTGGCCAGTGCTCGCATGACGACATCTTCCAGCGCCTGAGGGATCGCTGGGCGCAGCTGGCTGGGCGGCGTGGGGACGCAGTCCGGGTCGATCACCAGGCCGACGTCCTCAAAAGGCAGCTTTCCGGTAAGCATCTCGTAAAGCACGATCCCGAGAGAGAAGACATCGGAGCGGGCATCCACTGGCTTGCGACGACGGCCCTTCTCCATCGCCTGTTCGGGCGACATGTACTCGGGGGTCACCATACCCAGCAAGTCGGTGCGAGGCGCGTAATCCAGGTCGCGCGAAATGCCAAAGTCGCACAGCACCGCCTGGGGCACGCTCTCCCGCAGGTACCGGAACCGACGGCGACGAAAAAGAACGTTGCCGGGCTTGACATCCAGGTTGATGACGGACCGCTCGTGAATGTGCTCCAAGGCACGAGCCAGTTGGCGGGCAATACCTAGCGATTCCAACAGGCTCAGGCAGATGCCATCTTCAGACGACCGCCGAGCCACGCCGGGGGCGGTCGTCCGGCGCGCTATGCGGCGCTCCAGGGACCCACCGTCCAGGAGTTCCATCGCATAGTACCATCCCCAGCCAAATGCAAACTGCTCGCGGGCAGCGTAAACCGGGCGGTGGTAACCGGGCAGCGGAAAAATGCGCACCACATTGGGATGATCAAAGCGGCTGAGGAAATCGGCCTCGGCCGTCAGGGCGGCCTGGTGCTCCGGCTTGGCGACCTTGAGCGCCAGACGGCGAGGCAGACCTGCCTGGCGATACTTTTCGCGCACCTCAGCCTCAAAAACGCGCGCCATGCCGCCGCGCCCCTTGAACCCGCGCACGATACGATAGGGGCCTACGCGGTCACCAGGCCTGATGCGGTCGAGTCCCTCGCTCAGCTCGCTCATAGCTCAAAACAATCTCTATTCTTCTTCCGGCAGCTTTACGGTCGTCCCATCCGGCTGCGGCCCCGGCTCCAGATCCTCCCTCGGCAACCTCACCGTCGGCCCGCCGCGCACGGGTTCAGCCTGCGACTCCTCCTTCGGCAACTGCACCGTCGGCCCGCCACGCCCTGCCTCTGCTTGCGGCTCTTCCTCCGGCAACCTCACCGTCGGCCCGCCACGCTTCGGCTCCACCTGCGGCTCCACCTGCGGCTCCTCCCTCGGCAACCTCACCGTCGGCCCACC
>DAOUDX010000081.1:0-5714 GCA_034430835.1 Anaerolineae bacterium | reverse complement strand
CTGCCGGACATAGTTCAAGATCCAGGCAGCGGCCCCCATCAAGAGCACACCCCCGACGACGAGCAGCACGAGCTGGGTGGATGGGTTCGCCGCCACCAAGTCGATGGCCTTGGAGATGAGGATTGGCCCGCCGGTATCGGCCACCGAGTTCAGCGCCAGCGTGGCGACTACCAGGAACATCTGCCGGGCGTTGGGCCGGAAGTAGCCAACGATACGGCGCACCAGCTCCCGATCGGTGTAGGCGCGATCGTAGCTTTCGGTGTCAAGGCCGTCTAGGATGAAACCCATGTGCCTCCTTGGTCGCGAGATTGGAGACTAGAGATTGGAGATTGATCCATCATATGCCTTGCACAGACTACCAGGGCCACTCAACGTACACAGGTTGCGTCTCGAAATCCGCTTCGCCTTCCTTGCCCCTCTCGGAAATGAATAGCATCATTCTTGACGCCCGATGGGGCTCATCACCGAGTGAGCCGACTTGTGTGGGTGAATGTGTCGTCTCCCAACCACAGGCCGCGTAGAACGATTCGAGCGCCGGATCGCAGAACAGGATGGAGACGTCCGCCTCGCTGTGCTTGATATGATCTGTCGCCAACTCCAAGAGTTGCCTCCCATACCCCCGGCGCCTGTATGGAGGAAAGGTGAACATATTTCCAAAGCCGTAAACCTTGTAGCTCGTGCCCGCGTGATCGAGGTCCAATTGCAGGATCGAGGCGAAGCTGATTAGCGATTCCCCCTCGATGGCGACAAGACAAACGGGATGCAGATCGGGCGGATATGGCTCGGTGATGAACAGAGAATCATTGGTGAATATGAACGGCCACTCGACCTTCATGAATGCGATGGCCTGCCACTTGAGCGCCATCGGAAGATCGGGCTGTTGGTAGATGGCAAAATCTGGCATCCTGTTCCCTCACTTTGGCAGTTTCAGGGCTGCCGCCACACGTTCGCTTACCTGCATTCTTGGCTTTCCTTGCGATAGTCCTCGTATCGCACCTGCAACACCTTGTCCACGATCAACTCCAGATCCCTGTGATATTTCGTCTCCTTCATGCCCAACGCCTTCAAGAACAGGAGCTTTTCCAGGGAAATGATCAAATACTCCTCTTTCTCGATAGCTCCCACAGCCAGAAACTGATAGTCGAACAGGCAAATGCTCTTCCAGATCTCGAACTCGAATACGCAGACTCCCAGGTCGCCCCCAAGGTCTCTGAGGTTGTCAGGGTACTTGCGAGCCAGATGCTCATAGTCCTCCGCTGTGATGACAAAGTCGATGTCCGCACCGGCCTTTCTCAGGCCATAGTGCTCCATCGCCTTGCCGCCGATGAGCAGCGGCTTGGAGGTGAACTCGAAATCTAGCTTATCGAGATCGATCATGAAAAGCCTACGCCTTGGGAACGGGCTACAAGCCTCGACAATTCCAGAGCTCGGCGAACTCGCCCAGAACCTCGTCGTCATAGACCTGCAGGGTCTTTAAAATCTGGTAGGTGAACTCTACGCTGGCCAATCCACCGGCAGTGATGATCCCCTTGTCGCTCACCGCGTACGCGTCCTGGTAAGAGGCCTGCGAGTCGTATTCGGGGACGAACTGCTGGAGATATTCGAGCGCATTACTGGTGTGCTGGACACCCTTGAATAGGCCCGCCTTGGCCAGGAAAACGGTCGCCCCGCAGATCGCAGCAACCGGCACACCCATCTCGTGCAACCGGATGACCACCTGCGCCAGGTCTTGCGGGAACGTATCGTGCCACATCCCCCCACCTGGCAAGATCAACAAGCCCACGTCATCGAGATTGACTTTGGAGAGAGCCATATCTGGCAAAACCCTCAGACTCCCCCCTGTCTCGATAGGATCTCCGGTGAACCCAATAGTGGTCACCTTGATGTCATTCCTGACATTGAGCTCGAAGGTAATCAGGCCAATCTCCCAATCTGCCAAGCCATCGAAGACCAACACATAAACGTTTTTCATCGTGCCCTCCCAATCTCTAATCTCCAATCTAGCTACCTGACACTTTGGCAAAACAAGCGAGCGGAGGCATCCTGAGCTTGTCGAAGGGTGCTCGCTACGGCCAAAAGCGCCGCTCTATTTCGAAACTGTCAGGTGGCTAGATCTCCAATCTCTACTCATACCGCGCAAAGATGCGCTGGTAAGCCTCGCTGCGTGCTATCAGCTCGTCGTGCGTGCCCTGATCCACCAGCTCGCCCCGGCGCAAGACGAGGATGCGGTCGGCCCAGCGGATCTGGCTGAGGCGATGGGTGATGATAAACGTCGTGCGCTCGCGGCTGATGCGCCGCATGGCGCGCTGGATCTGATCCTCGGTGGCGCTGTCGATGGCGCTTGTCGAGTCGTCCAGGATCAAGATGCGCGGGTCGGTGAGAAAAGCGCGGGCGATGGCGATGCGTTGCCGCTGCCCGCCGGACAGCGTCACGCCGCGCTCGCCCACCTCGGTCCGGTAACCATCGTTGAACGCCATGATGAACTCGTGCGCCTGGGCCTCCCGGGCCGCCTGTTCGATAGCTTCCTGGTCGGCGTCGGCGCAGCCGAAGGCGATGTTCTCGGCCAGCGTGCGGGAAAAGAGGAACACGTCCTGCTCAATAGTCGATATCTGCGAGCGCAGCGACTCCATGCTCCAGTCGCGCACGTCCACACCGTCAACCAGCACCCGCCCACTGTCGGCGTCAAAGATGCGGTTGATGAGCTGGGTGAGCGTGGATTTGCCCGAGCCGGTCTGTCCCACGATGGCGACCGTCTTCCCAGGCATGGCGGTGAAACTGACGTTCTTCAGCACCGGGTTGCCGTTGTAGCTGAAGCTGACGTTTTCAAAGGCTACCTCTCCCTTGATCGGCCTGGCGACGCCGGATTCGTTCTCGTCCAACTCCGTCTCGGCGGTGATCAGTTCCAGGATCCGCTCGGTGCCAGCGATGCCCAATTGCACCAGATTGAAGGAAAAGATGGAGATGAAGGTGGGGAAACGCAGCGTGCCCATCAACCCCATAAAGCCCACCACCTGCCCCAAGCCGATCTCGCCACCTTGCCAAAGCCACAGCGCGTGCAAGAGCGCCCCTGCCCAGCACAGGACGAACATCAGCATCGGCAGGTAACGCGCCTGGATCTCCCCCTGCTCCACGAAGTAATCGCGGAACAGGCGCGCGTCGGCGGCGAACTTTTTCCACTCGTTCCGCTCCTGGACGTTGGCCTTGACCACCTCGACCCCGGCGATGGCCTCCGCCAGCCCGGCGTTCATCTTGCCAAACTGCTCGCGCTGCGCCAGACTGACCGGCTTGAGACGCCGGTTGTAATCGTAAACCGTGATAGCCCACAGCACGATAAAGATCCCCGGCACGAGCAGCAACCGCCAGTCCAACCCCGCGATGAGCGCGACGGGCACGACGATGGCCATCGCCGAATCGACAATCAGCATCACACCGGGGCTGAACATAAAGTTCAGCGCCCGCACGTCGTTGGTCGCGCGCGCCATGACATCGCCGATGCGCTGCTGCCCGTGGAAGGTCTGGCTCTTGCCCAGCAGACTGGCGTAAAGCTCGTCCCGGGCGTCCCGCTCGATGCGCTGGGCCAGGAACTCGACGGCAAAGTTGCGCGCCAGGCCGGTCAGCCCCTGCCCAACCGCCAGCCCTGCTACGCTCAGCGCCACTGCCAGCAATGCCGACATCTGCCAATCGGGCGTGGCGATCAAGCCGGCCCCCTGGCCGATCAACACCTGGCGATAACCGTACGTCCAGTTGTTCAGCACAGCGGCCAGGATCACGGCCAGTGGGAAAATCGGATAGCGGATCGTGTGAGAGACGATCCAGCGCACCGGTCCGGAGCGGTTGTAGCGATATTCGTTTTCCAGGCGGAATTCTCTTCTGGTCAAAGCTCTCCTATTATAACCTGATCAGCTTCTCCAGCCACTCCACATGCTCGTGCTGCCTACGCCAGAATAGATCCTCCCAGATGTAGTGCACGGCCAACATCTCATACTCACCAAAGCGCTCGAAGGTTTTCAGCAACTCGTCCACTCCCACTGGGTCATCCGGTTCTCGGTCAAAGAATAGCTTGGAGTAGATCTTTTGCTCCCAGGGAGAGATGTGATCCATCTTGTCCAGGTGATGAAACACGTCAAAAAGGATGTACCACACAGAAGCCGGGCCGATGCCATACAGCGCCAGCAGCGCCTCGCGCTGCTCCTCCTTGGATTTGCTCCGCAGTTCAAACTCATCAATCTCTCCTTGGACGAACGCCTCGGTGACCCGCTTGATCGACTTCGCCCGATAGCCGACCTTTAGCGCGCGGAGTTCCTCCTCGGTCGCGCCGTCAATTATCTCCGGTTTCCAGAAAGAGTAAAGCTCCTTACTGTCGTAGGCCAGCAATGTCCCATAATTCTCAAACAACGCCTGCATCATGGCCACCGACCGACGGATGACGGCGTTCTGCAGGACGATGGCGATGATGAGGTACTCGTAGAGCGAGTTGTGGTTCAGGGGCTTCATGCCGCGCCACTTGGCGATGACCGGCCCCAATTGCGGATCGTCCTTGAACTTGCCATTGAACTCGGCCAGGTCGAGCTGAAAGTTGTAGCGATAGTCGATCTCGTTCAGCAGGCCATCGAGAAAGGGCTGGTTCAGCTTCTCCCGTGACCAGACGGTGAGCGCGATGCGCGGTCGATCGAGTGCCCCGTGATCCTCGAACTTTAATCCCAACGGCTCCCCTTGCCACAGCATCGTCTGCCAACGCACGCCGGGTTCCCAGACGTTGTCGGCGGCGGGGAAGTGATCGGGTTTGTGAAGCGTGGCGTCAAAGTTAAACGGTGGTTTTGGGGAAAGCTCTACCACTTGTTGGCTCTTGAGATCTAGAGATCGGCTCATCCTTCCATCTCTCGGCAAAGTATCCACGACCCCTTGTGGTCGTCCACGCTCTTGGGCGCACGGTCGTAGTACAACTCGAAGATGAGATTGTCCTCGGTACGCACACGGAAAGTGAACCGCCCCACTCCCAGAGAACCGTGTGTGGCGGCCACAGCAAGATGGCTCTCGCGCATGTTGCGCGCCATCTTTCCCCGCCGGGTGAAATCGCACCACTCGCTCAGTAGCTCGGCGATGTGGTACGTCTTCCCACGCCAGACGAACCCATCCGGACAGCCCGGCGACTTGTTCCACACTGGCGGCTCGTCGAACACGGCCTCTATGGATTCTCCGATGAAGCGGAGCGGTTTGAAACCCATCGCTCAAATATGAATGGCAAACAGACAGCGACCATCCCCCCGAGTCAGGCACTCTAGAAGCTCGACCCACACAGGCTTCCCCAGGATGCCCTCCCACAGTCGTCTGTACCACCCGGTGCTGCAATAGCACATCGTCGGGGAGATCTTGTCCAGCCGCCGCCTGGCGATGGGACAGTGACAGCGGCATTTTCTCCTCTCGGCCTCGCTCGTCGCCTGCTCGTACCCCTGGCGGTCAAAGATGATCTTGTCCATGTAGATGACGTCCCCATCTCTCACAGGACTCTCGTACCAGTCGGGGTCCTCCGCCATTGCCTTGAGCACGTCATCGATGCTCCGGTTCTGCTCGTAGACGGCTCTCAGCTTCTCGATGCGCTCTTGCGGAAAGACGTCGGCGCACGGCGACAGCACCTCGAATTTCTGCACCTCGTCCGTGCGCTTGTCCAATCGCTCCATCGCTGCATTGACCCACCGCACTCGGTCGTCCAGGCT
>DAOUDX010000080.1:0-10495 GCA_034430835.1 Anaerolineae bacterium | reverse complement strand
AACCTGTCATCAGAGAGCGATCCCTATCCTGGACTTCTTGGTCGAGTTGCAGCGTGCTGTGGGAAACCCGCCGTCCCTAGGTCCACCGCAGCCCGCTCCCACTTGACGCTAAACAAGTACGGCAAATCGTATGAAAAATCGTCGGCGGAAAGTCAACACAGATTCCTCTCCGACAGGCTGCTAGCTACCTGACACTTTGGCAAAACAAGCGAGCGGAGGCATCCTGAGCTTGTCGAAGGAGCCTCCTCGAGCACCCTTCGACGCCGAACCTTCGGTTCGCGCTCAGGGTGCTCGCTACGGCCAAAAGCGCCGCTCTATTTCGAAACTGTCAGGTGGCTAGATCTCGATCAAGTCTTTGCCCATGTTGCACCTCCTCGCAGAGCATGTGCTTCGAGCCGTACCACCCGTTATTCTCGTGGTTGCCAAGCTAGGTCATAGATCGTGTCTGTTCAAAATTTGGGAACGTGTTCTGTATTCCCCACTGGGGTTGCAAAAAGACATACTTTTGGTGCAACTCGCCCCACTTCGATGCTATGTATGGCGCTATTTAGGGCTGACGCCCCACCAACAACCTATTTCCCCATTTATTGAACAGTCACCATAGATCCAACCGCTTGCATTCGTTATCTGTCGTTGTTCGGAGCCGTCGGCGTTTACGACAAAGATCGCAGAGCCATCTGCGCTGATATGCGAACTAATGGCGATACGCGTGCCATCTGGCGACCAGGCAGGTGTAGGTGGCATGATCTCGCCGCTCTCATCGCCCGTATCAAGCAGCATCAACTGTCGCAACTCCGTGCCGTCTGAATTCACGACGTACAACGCATTGTTATAGTTGTCATCCAGGGTGACAAAGGCGATGCACGTGCTATCTGGCGACCACACGATTTCCCCGTCCCATGAAAGACTACCCATGATCTTTACACTTGAGCCGTCAAGCGTGGAAACGTATAGGGGAACGGTCCAAGCTTCGTTGTCTTCAGAAGGGACGGTATATGCAACTTTGCTGGCGTCAGGTGAGAGAGTGAGGCGCGTGGCGTCGTTCAGATGAGTCGCCTCGGCCGGTAGTCGCTCGTAACTGCCATCGACTCCATAGACTTGTGCGGCGATCGAATCATCCATCCACACAATGGTCAGCAGGGATTGGCTGTCTGACATCCACACAAAGTCTTCGACATCCTCTGCCTCCACTGGCAATTCAAGCGTCTCGCCGGTCGCAACTGCAATGATGTAGAAACTTGGTGTGTCCGAGACAGCATCGTCGGAGAAGTCATACGCCAACCCTGCCAGACGTGAACTATCCGGCGACCATTGGAGCCACCCTACGTAGTGATCGCCCGACGGGACTTGGTGTCGGTTTGCCCCATCCGCATCGATGACGTAATGTCTATATCCTTCACGGGTCACTGTTGTGTAAATGATCCGTGTTCCATCGGGAGACCATACAAGTTCACCAGCGAAAAGATTTTCACTTTGCATGATAGGACGAAGGCCGTCCACATCGTCAATGAGATATAGGTCTGCTGAATAGCCTGTGCTATGTGAAAACACCAGGGTCTCACCATCGCCCAACGGTTGCTGGAGGGCAAGTTCCGGCCAAGATCGGCGGAACGGTTGAGGGAGGACAAGCCCCAGCCAAGATCGGCTGACTGCGGCAAATACAACTATTGCGAACACGATCACCGGTAAAACAAGAAAGACAGTGTATACAGACAGTGAGACGGCGATCGTTTTCAGGGAGGGAAAGTCAATAGCAAGGTTATCGACCGCGTATTTAGCGAGCTGGTACTTTTTTGCGAAATGGTATCCAGCGAGCGGCTTTTTCCTCATCAGCTTGAATATCTCAAAAAGAGTCTCTCTTTCGGACAGCGCTTGGCCCGCTCCCGTCTCGCCAAGCTCCTTTCGCAGTTCACTGAGGAACTGTCTTTTCCGGAATAAGCTCAACACTGTAAAGAATCCCAAAGCAGAAACCACTAACAAAACAGGAACTCCCGAAAGGAGAGAAAGCATCGTCAGGCAGACCAGGCCGACCGCTTGAAAAACAGTTTGGGCCAGGGGGAATCTTGAAAAGAGAATCAGGTCAAGTATTTGTCCCCCATCCAGAGGCATAACTGGCAGAAGGTTGAAGAAATTCAGGACAAGCAGTGTAGTGGCCGCGTCTCTGACCGCTTCGGATCCGGTGCATCCGTAAGCAATCCAACAGATTGTTCCGAGGATGAGGCCGGGAACCGGGCCGAGGAAGAGCACGATCACCCTCTGGTGAGGTTTTGCATTTTCCGGTGAGCCAATTGTGACCGCACCCAAAAACGGCAGAAAGAGGATCTTTGGGTCCCCATACTTGAACAAGCGCATCCCTAATACGTGGCCCAGCTCGTGGATTAGGAGTGCCAGGATTAACATTGCCAGAAATCGAAGTGACATGCTGAAACCAAAGGAGAGAGCGAACAATAACAGCGTGACGAGCAGAAGGGTCGTTTTGCCGATCCACTTCATCTGCTTCGGTCTGGCACTCTGAGAAGCGATTCGCTGGAAACTCTCAACTTCTACTTCAATCGGCACACTGACCACGAATTCTGTAGACTCGTTTCTCTGCCGATGCAGTCTTTTTGCCTTTCTGTTGCCGATGAGGAAGCGACACACATAACGAATAGCGGCTCTCAACCGTAGGGCATAGTGCTCGTTTTGCGGCTTGATGAGGCCATCGCTTTGAAGCTTGGAGATATACTTGTCTGAAGACCGCTCTGACGCAGCGATAAATTCAGCCGGGGTTAGGATGATCGGGGTCTTCTCAAGTTTGAACAGGGCGGTCAAATGAACCGCCAACTGGTCTTTGGTAGTGGTCGCATATGGATCGAGCAAGATGGTATCAGGGAGCTCGCCAGCGATTATGTGGGAGAGACCATTGACAGTGTTCAAGCTTTGATTGTCCGAAAACAAAGTCTCAAATTCAACCCTGCATGGGGCAGTTTGATCGGGCAACGTGGGGATGGTTAGTATGGCGTAAGTTCTCTGGCTTGCGTTAAGATAGACTAACTGCCATCGTGGATGTTCAGGCGAAAACGGTCCATCCACAAGCTGGCAGTGGGATAGTTTGAACCCCAGATCGAAGAGCTCCTCTTCGTAGACCTTGGCAAGATCTCTCAAGTATGCAGGTAAATCGTCTATCGCTTGAAGCTCATAACCGGCATTCTTTACCCGAATGCGGGTCACGCTCCTCACGGTCAAATAGAGTCTGATGACCTGAAGCAGGACGAACAAGCCGATGGCAGCCAAGGCAATGGATAGGATATTCATCCTTGACTCATGTCAGTATAGCAGAGCGTCACGCTACAGGCGCGGCCCCGATGCGGGCCAACTCCTCCTCGACCACGCTCTCGTCCAGCTTCTTGAACAAGGGCGTTGGCTGGCGCAGCGCTTGCCCTGGCGCTAGCTCGCTGGGCCGCCACACGCCCGTCGCGCTGCTGGCATCGTAGCAGAGGGCCTCATGCACCCGCCCACCTTCCTCCTTGAAGGTATCGGTGTACGATCGCCCGAACAGCGCTCCCTCGTAGCCCAGGTACTGGTGCAGCTGCTCGGACGAGAAGGGCAGGAACGGCGCAAAGAGCACCTTGAGCGAGTCGATGGCCTTGAGGGTGACGTAGATGGTCGTGCCCGCCGCTTGCTCATCCTCCTTGATCTGGAACCAGGGGCCTTTCTCCTCCAGGTAGCGGTTGGCCTCGCGCGCTAGCGCCATCACCTCGCGCAGCGCGGCGCGGAACTGGCAGCCAGCGATCAGCTCGCCGATGGGCTGGAAGCCCGCCTCGATTTTCTCTAAAAGCTGCGTGTCCACGTCTGCTAGAGGTCCCGGCGTGGGCGCCTTTCCGTCGAACCGCTTGTAGGCAAAGGTCAGCGCCCGGTTGACCAGATTGCCCCAGGTGGCCACCAACTCGTCGTTGTTGCGGCTGACAAAGTCGCCCCACAGCCAGTCGGTATCCCGCGTCTCGGGCATCGCCACCGTCAGGTAGTAGCGCAGCGGGTCGGGATCGTATCGGTCGAGCGCATCGTCCATCCACACCGCCCAGTTGCGGCTGCCAGAGATCTTTTTGCCCTCCAGGTTCATGAACTCGTTGGCGGGCACGTCGTAGGGTAGGTTGAGCTTCTTGGACGGATCTTCCTCGTACAGCCGCTCCACCCCCATCAACTCCGCCGGCCAGATGACGGTGTGGAAAGGGATGTTGTCCTTGCCGATGAAATACTTGGTCTTGGCCGCCGGATCGTACCACCAGGCCTTCCACGCCTCGGGCTGACCCTGGTTGTGCGCCCACTCGACGCTGGCGGAAAAGTAGCCGATGACCGCCTCGAACCAGACGTAGACACACTTGCCCTCCCAGCCCTCCACGGGCACGGGGATGCCCCAGTCCAGGTCGCGCGTAATGGGACGGCTCTGCAGCCCTTCGTTCACGTAATTGCGCGAAAACGTGATCACGTTGGGCCTCCAGTGCTCCTTGCCCTCTTCAAGCCACTGGGCCAAACCCACCTTGGCCAGCTTGGGCAGGTCGAGGAAAAAGTGCACTGTCTCGCGGATGACGGGCGTGCTGCCGTCCGTCTTGCTGCGTGGATTGATCAGCTCCTTGGGATCGAGCAGCGTGTTGCACTTGTCGCACTGGTCGCCACGCGCGCCCTCGTAGCCGCACACCGGGCAGGTGCCCTCGACGTATCGGTCAGGCAGGAAGCGACCCTGTGCCTCCGAATACATCTGCTCCTGAACCTCACTGTAGAGATAGCCCTTCTCCAGCAGCGCGAGAAAAAAGTCCTGGGAGCCGCGGTGATGGGTCTCCGTGTCGGTGTGGGTGAACAGGTTGTAGCTGATGCCCAGACGCAGGAACATCTCCAGGAAGCTGTGGTGGAAGCGCTCAAAGACCTCCTTGGGGGATTTGTTCTCCTCCTCGGCGCGCACGGTGATGGGCGTGCCGTGCGAGTCGGAGCCGGAGACCATCAGCACGTGATCGCCGTTCAGGCGGTGGTAGCGGGCGCAGATGTCGCCCGGCAGGTGGGAACCGGTGACGTTGCCTGTGTGGATCTTGGCGCTGGCGTAGGGCCAGGCGATGGCGATGAGAATGTTTTCTGACATCGTGCTCCTCCTTGGTTAGCAGTGCGTATTGTAGCACAGCCTATGGTAAACGAAAACCGCCAGCGAGGCTGGCGGTCCCTTTTGCCGTGGGCCGAATGCACAGCGGCCTATCGCGAGCAGGGCAAGCCTCTCCCCGTTCGCCACGGCGAACGCGCCAGTTCCTGGCGCCGCATCATCATGATGATGAAACGATAACCTATCATATCCCTAACCCAGGTAATCCCGCAGTTGGCGGCTGCGGCGGGGATGGCGCAGGCGGCGCAGGGCCTTGCCCTCGATCTGCCGGATGCGCTCTCGCGTGAGACCGAACTTTTGGCCGACCTCCTCCAGTGTGTAGCTGCGTCCGTTGAGCAGCCCAAAGCGGAGCCGCAGGATACGCGCCTCCCGCGGGCTCAGCGTGGACAACATGTCCTCCACCCGCTCCGAGAGCAGGGTTTGATACGCACTCTGATTGGGCGTGAGTGTCGCTTCGTCCTCGATAAAGCTCCCTAGCTCGTTGTCTTCATCCTCGCCGATAGGCCGCTCCAGGCTCAGCGGTCGCCACGAAACCTTCAACATCCACTGTACCTTGCGTGGCTCCATGTCCAACTCCGCCGCGATCTCCTCTGGGGTGGGACGGCGGCCGTTCTCCTGCTCAAGCTCCCGGGCTGTGTTGTAGAGCCGCCGGATGCGATCCGACATGTGGACCGGCACGCGGATCGTCCGCCCTTGGTCGGCGATGGCCCGCGTGATCGTCTGGCGGATCCACCACGTCGCGTAGGTGCTGAAGCGGTAACCACGGGTGTAATCGAACTTTTCTACCGCCTTCATCAACCCCAGGTTGCCCTCCTGGATCAGGTCCAGGAAAGGCACACCACGCCCCATGTACTTCTTGGCAATGCTGACCACCAGGCGCGTGTTGGCCTTGATCAGGTGCTCACGGGCGGACATGCCTTCTACGATTAACTGATCGAGTTCCGTCCACTTAGCCGGGTCATGCCCGTCGTTGCTCAGAATCTCCGCTGCCTGGCGTCCTGCTTCGAGAGCCTTGGCTAGGTGGATTTCCTCCTCGGTCGTCAGGAGGGGGACGCGGGCCATCTCTTTGAGATACAGGCCCACCGTGTCGTCGCTGGAGATACCGGCCAGATCGTAACCATCATCGTCGTCGTACTCACCAAATTCCAGATTCAACTCCTGCTCCTCGGCGTCAATGTCTACCTTGTCGTCATACACCTCGACGCCTGTCTCATGCAATAGGATAAAGACTTCCTCCAGCTGTTCCAGGGTTTCCTCTGCCTCTGGCAGTAGGTCTAGAATATCATCCGTCGTCAGGTAACCTTGAACTTCTGCCCGCTCCAATAGTTCACCGATTACATCCATAGTTCTCCTATCGCCTGTTCACAAGAGTTCCTTCAAGACTGTCAGGCGCGGATCGACACATGTTTTCTCACAGGCGCATTTCTCGCAATTGAGATTCGCACCGCACTGCGGGCATAACCCCAGGCAATCGGGGCGACAGAGGGGTTTCATGGGGACGGCTAGCCAACTCTGCTCGCGCAAAAGGGGTGTCAGGTCCAGCCGACCGTTTTCACTCACTGCATACGGAGTGTCGAGCCTGGGGTTCGTTCCTGGCAAACGAAACGTCTCTTCTAGCTCCAGAGTGATGGGGAGATTGAAAGATTCGAGGCATCGGACGCACGCTTGCTCCAATCGCGACTCGATGATACCTTGGACAAGCACGCCGCCCTGTACGCGAGTGATCTGAAGTGCCCCGCGAAGAAAGTCCACCTCCAGGGCTTCGGCGAGTCTTCGGCGTGAGCGCTCAGTCGAACGCTCAGCCGAGCCGTCGGTCAGGTCCTGGGGGCCAGCGTCAACATCCAAGATGAGCGACGTACCAAGTGGAGCCTTGGTCAGAGAAGAAACGTCGAAACGGACCATAAACTAGGCCTGCTGAAAAAGTAAGCAAGGACCCACGGCCACATTGCTGCTGACCTACCCCGTTCGACCGACCTGGTGAGGTTGTCAGCGGTCCATGATTGCAGATATTATAACACAGTTGATCATCAGCGTCAAGATTTTTCACTTAAGTAGACATAACAACAAACCCAAGTGTACATAAGTATGTCAGGCGAGATAGATAGGGTCTCTCAATCAACGTGTCTTGCGTTGCCAAAATCGCCGATCTGTGCTAAAAACGTGCTGCTATGAGAGTCCTCGTTGCAACAACAAACGCGGGTAAGATGCGTGAATTTGTGCATCTGCTCGCGCCCTTGCAGGTAGCCCTTTGCTTCCCACCTGATCTTGGCTTGGCAGTCGAGATCATCGAGGATGGCAAAACATACTTTGAGAATGCGCGCAAGAAAGCGTTGAGCTATGCTCGTGCGTCAGATCTGCTCGCCCTGGCCGACGACTCAGGGCTTGAAGTCGATGCCCTGGATGGGGCGCCGGGGGTTCGCTCCGCTAGATACGCGCCAGGGCACGATGCTGACAGAGTTGAACTGTTGCTGTCTCACCTGGCCGACGTGCCATGGGAGCGGCGCACGGCCCGATTCCGCTGTGTGGTCGTTGTTGCCGCACCTGAGGGGGAGGTCTATAGTGCCGAGGGTGTTTGCGAAGGGCTGATTACCTTCACACTGGCGGGGCAAGGGGGGTTTGGATATGATCCCATTTTCTTTCTCCCTGAACACGATTGCACCATGGCTCAGCTCTCTCAAGTGGAGAAGAATCGCGTCAGCCATCGCGCCCGGGCGATTGAGGCGATGATACCCACACTCCGCCGCCTGGTGTCTGTTTGAGAGCATTCGTCGAGGACTGGGGTGGCCCAGGATTTGTCATGGCTACTCTTTGATGGTATAATTGATTGTGGGGTTTGCGGTTTTTGCTGCAGAACCTCAGATAAGACGCAATGAATGATTCAGTGCCCCCTTCCTCCAATAAAGGGGAAAACGATACGGCGGCGGCTGATTCCCCCTGCTCATGCTCCCTTCTCTTGCGCTTCGTGGCTTGGTGCGTGACGGGGACTTGGCGTGTATGCGTGGACTGGCGTACCAAGCGGCCCCTCCTGACCCGAGCCACAGCCCACTTCACCATCATTGCCCTTGCCCTGGTCACGATCTTCTTTGGGGGGATGGGCGTTTCAGCACCGAGGATCGCCGTCGGTGGCTCGCTCAGTGCCAGCGGCCTGTCAGCCGCCAGTCTCGATATGGCAGTGGGGACAGAGGGATCACTGTTGCCCACAGCTTCTCTTCTGAGCAACCGGCCGCGGTCTGCTAGTACGGACATAGTGTCCCGGCTGCCTGTTCCTCATACCAATCTCCCGGAGCGGGTGCGCTCCATGGTTCAGACCTACATTGTTCAGTCGGGCGATACTGTTTTCGGCATTGCGGTCAAGTTTGGCCTGTCGCCGGAGACGATCGTGTGGAGCAACCGCGAAGCGCTCATGGATGCCCCCTGGCTCATCAAACCGGGACTTGCACTTTCCATTCTTCCTGTGAACGGGGTATATCATACCACCCGTGCCGGGGAGACGGTATCAGATATTGCGTCCAGCTACGGTGTGCAGCCGGTGGCTCTGTACAACGAGTGGAACGCGCTTGAGGAAGGGCAACAACCGAGCGAGGGACAATTGCTCGTCGTCCCCGGCGGCAAGGGAGCTGATGTGGAATGGGAGCCGCCGCCACCTCCTCCCAGGCTTCCCGGCCCAGCCCGGTTCAGCTACGGTGTCTGCGGTGGCGTGGAATACGCCGGCCCCGGCGCTACTGGCTGGTTCGCTCTTCCCACCGGTAGCCCCGCGGTTTCGGGGTGGTATTTCCACGATCCACGCAACCCGACGCACATCGGTCTCGATTATCGTTGCAGGTCGGGGGATCCGATATACGCTGCCGACAGCGGTGTTGTGACTATCGCGGGATGGAACGGTGGATATGGTATCATGGTCGAGCTTGACCACGGCAATGGGTTCCGCACCCGCTACGCGCATTTGCGGGAAGGTAGTCTCACCTTGGGGTGTGGGCACTCGGTTCAGCAAGGTGATGTGATCGGGTATTGCGGCAGCACCGGCTGGTCTTCCGGCGCCCATCTCCACTTTGAGATTCGCCTCAACGGCGTGCCTGTGGATCCATTGGTGTACCAGCCCTAGCGAAGTAGGGGAACGATGAGATTGCGACGGCCTGACGTTTCACCTTCTGCTATGATAAAAGGTTTCCACTCCCTTCGTCGTGACCTTGAGAGTGGTTTCGTGCGTGCCTTTGCTTGGTTTGCTACCACGGTTTATCGGTGCGCGGGCGACTGGCGCGGCTGGCGGCCACTGCTCACACGTACCAGTGCGCACGTGGCGGTCGTCGTCGTGGCGGTTGCGGCTATTGGGTTGAGCGGTGTTGAGTGGTCGGCTCTCGCAGCTCCCATCTCGCCTGTACCTGCCTTGCGCGTCTCTGCCAGCGGCGGGGTAGACGAGGAGATGCCTGTTGCCATGATGGCAGAATCAGACAGGCAGAACGGTGGAAGCTTGAGTGGTTGGGGTGGCAACGGTATTCACGAAGCTGTTCCCCGGATGGCTCAGCCGCACACCATCATCCCCGATCGCCCTCGGCTAGGAGTGATCACCCATACCGTCAAGGCGGGCGACACGGTGCAGTCTATTGCACTCTCTTTTGGCTTGCAGCCGACGACGCTCATGTGGGCGAACCCGGCCATCGAAGACGCACCAGATCTGTTGCGGATCAGCCAAGAAGTGGTCATCCTGCCCATCGACGGAGCGTACCATCAGGTCGCTGATGGCGATACGCTGGAGTCCATTGCCAAGACGTACAAGGTTTACACCGAGACGATCGCCACTTGCGAATACAATAGCCTGGTGCCGCCTGATTACGAGATCACTGTGAGGACGTGGCTTATCGTCCCGGACGGCGAGAAGCCCTATGTACCCAAGGTGGTCACTTCGTATGATGGCCCTGTCCCTGAAGGGGCTCGCGGCACGGGACGATTTCAGTGGCCTGTGCTGGGCAGGATCACACAGGGGTTCTGGTCCCGCCACCGGGCCATCGATATTGGAGCTCCGACAGGCAGTGCGGTTCTCGCTGCCGATGGCGGCTTCATCAGCTTTGCAGGCTGGACGGATGTGGGCTATGGTTACTTGGTCGTGATCGATCACGCCAACGGCTTTGCGACCTATTATGCCCACCTGAGCAACATATACGTCAGGAGGGGACAAGCGGTGGAGCGCGGGCAGGTCATCGGCGCTGTGGGTTCCACCGGCTACTCCTCCGGTCCCCATCTACACTTTGAGATACGCTACTACGGCCAGCAGTTGAACCCGCGGGCACATCTGCCATAACCCAACGGGACCTTCAAAGAACAGGCCGGGCACTCAAGCCCGGCCCGTTAGTTATCTACCAGCGGTGTGTCGAG
>DAOUDX010000079.1:0-19841 GCA_034430835.1 Anaerolineae bacterium | reverse complement strand
TGCTTGGCTGCGAAGGAACGATTTACATGACCCAAGCCAATTTGTCTCGCACGACGCCATTTGGCATCCAAAGCACGGCAAAAGCGTGCTCAGTTTGGGGGTTTTAGTCACAATTCCAGAGATGCACCCGTGTGCCATCGGGCAAGGTGTGTAGCTCTCCGCCGGTTCCCAGGCTCTCTTCGTCGATGGGGACGACCGGACGGAATATGCCTGGAAGCGGCGTGGGCGTAAAAGTGGGAGTAGCGGTAGGTTTAGGAGTCCTGGTTGGGCGGGGTGTCCTGGTTGGTTTGGACGTTGGTGTAAGGGTCGGAGGAAAGGGGGTATGGGTTGACGTGGGAGTTTTGGCCGGGGTGAGCGTGGATGTGGGGGGGGCGGTAGCCATAGGCACCGGCGTTGCTGCCGGCATACAGGCCATCACCAGTAGCACGATGAGTGAGGCCAAGACGGCAAGTGTGGCCCTACGCGGCTTCCTCCACATTTTCATGTCTTCCTTGGGCGTGCTCAGTAGTTCCGCAGCACCAGCGGCAGGTAGACCTCCTTGTCCCCATCGTACTCATACGCGCCGATGTCACAGGCGCTGCCTTGGGGCCGGGTCACACCGCGCTGATCGGTCGTGACCCCAGTCACGCAGATCCCGGCGTCGATGGCCGGGCTATCCTCCTGCAATGGATGCACCCAGGTGGAACTGTCGTGGGTTAGCGGACCGAGGAGCGGATTGGTGTCTGTGATGTCACCGGTGGCGGTCAGATTGCAGGTATCGCCGTATTCTAGGTTGTGGCCGTTTGAGGTCAACACGCCGGAGCAGTTTGTTGCCGTCGTGCCGTTATGGGCCACGATGGTGTTTTGGAGCAGGACTGCGCCGCCTGTCGTGTGGATGCCGTAGCCGCCACTATCGGCGGTGTTGCTGGCGATGGTGGTAAAGGTGATGGTGATCGTGCCGCCGCCGCTGCCCGCGGTGGCCTGGTTGCCGCTGACGGTGGTGTTGATCATGGCCAAGGTGCCGCCACTGTTGTAGATGCCGCCGCCGTTGCTAGTGGCGGTGTTGCTGATGATCTGCCCTCCACTCAGTGTGGCGCTTCCGTGGTGGACATATACGCCGCCGCCCTTGCCGCTGGCGGTGTTGCTGATGATCTGCCCTCCGCTTAGATTCAACGTGGCGTCGTTGTCAGAAACGTATATACCGCCTCCTCCATCATAGGTCGTTGCGCCGGTGGCTGTATTGTCGCGGATTTCTCCACCTTCCATCGTCACAGTGCCACTATTCACAAACACGCCGCCACCGCCCTTGTGGTCTGTGCCATGGGCGGTGTTGTGGGCGATGAGGCTATCGCCGGTCTGAGTGAAGGTGGCACTACTATACTGGAGAAACACCCCGCCGCCCTTGCCGCTGGCGGTGTTGCTGACGATCTGCCCCCCGCTCAGCGCCGCACTACCCTCGTTGACGTACATCCCGCCGCCGTCGTTGGTGGCGGTGTTGCTGACGATCTGCCCGCCTGCCAGCGTCGCGTTGCCCACGAATACGAATACCCCACCACCATATCTGGCGGCGTTGCTGATGACCTGTCCCTGACTCATAGTGAAGTCGCCAAAGCGGGCGTACACCCCGCCGCCGAAAATGCCAGCCGTGTTGCTGAGGATCTGACCGCCCGCCAACGTCGCACTCCCGCGGAGGACCAACACGCCCGCACCACCCCATTCAGCAGTGTTGTCGAACAGGATAGCATCGCCGGTCTGGGTAAAGACGGCAGAGGTATTGGCAACGTATACTCCTCCACCGTAGTAGGCCGCGTTGTGGGCGATCTGGCCTCCCTTCAACATCACGCTACCGGACTCCAAGTATAGCCCTCCTCCCGATGCCTCGACGCCGGTGGCAACATTGCTGATGATCTGTGTCCCACTCAGCGTCGCACTGCCGTTCCAGATGTACATCCCGGCCCCCACATAGGCGGTGTTGCTCACAACGTCTACGGTATCGAGGAGCAGCGCGCCTTCACAGCGGATGCCACCACCGTAGTCACCGGTTCCGTTACCATCCCGGATCGTCAAGCCGGAGATTGTGACGACCGTGCTGCTGGCGATCTCGATGACCCGGTAGGCGTTGTCACCGCTGATGGACAAGGTGTCTGGCCCAGGACCAGCAATGGTCAGATCGTCGTCGATTTGGGGCAGTGTGCCCGTCAGCACAATGGTCCCGCTCACACTGGGCGCGAAATCGATAGTGTCGTGTCCGCTGTTCCCATTGGCGTCGAGGATGGCTTGGTGCAGCGAGCCCGGGCCGCTGGCATTGGTGTTGGTGACGGTGTAGGTCGATGCCCGGGCGACAGGCAGAGAGTCTGTGCCCAGCAGCCACACGAATCCGATCGTCAGCCCCAGGCCTAGCGCCAGGGCGATGGTTGTGTTGCGTGTGAAGCGTTTCATCTCAAGACCTCCTTCTGCGCGTGAATGGCGGTCCGTGATTGCCGCCCGGTTGCCTGTAGATCGATGAAGCGGTCATTCCTCCAGTAGGGCTTGGGCGGCCTCCGCCGACCAGGTAAAGCTCTCCAACGAGGCCCTGATCTCTGCCTCCCGCGCGGGCCATTCGTCGATGGGGACGACCAGTACCACAACGGCTAGGACACCATCGGCCTCCTCCACCCACACCAGCCCGTGCGCGTTCGTCTCCTCCGACTCGACCTCCAGGAAGAGCACGTGCGCCCCGGGCTCGCCCAGTTGCCGCTCCAACTCGACGGTGTCTTCCCCAAACCCGGCCAGTCCTGCGACAGAGTACCCCTCGGCAAAGGTCTCCCACTGCTCGTCGGTGAGGGATTCCCCGAGGTAACCGAAGAAGATGTACAGGATGCTCCAGTCTCCCGGCGCATCAAAGGTGTAGGAGTATCCCCCCTCGGTGTTCTTCTCGATCTGGTCAAAGTCGGGCGGGTGGCTGATGCTGAACACCCCCTCTGGATCCTCGAAGGGCACCAGGACCATCTCCTTGATGGTAAAGTCATAGCGCCCGACCTCCTCGTCGTTCATCATCAATATCACCTGGTGCTCGCCCTCCGGCCAGCCTCCCTCGGGCAGGTAAGAGAAGAAGAAGCCCGCGTCGGTCTTGTTCTCCTCGGCGGTGATGCTGTTGGTGCCGGCTTCGTCCAGGTCGCCGTTCACGTACCACTTGGTCTCCAGCCACGTATACAGGCCAATGTCCCCACGCGCGACCAGGTAGACCTTCTCGTCGGGGCCGAACGTGTCGGTGGGCTCGATGGGATTGTAATCGTCGTCCACCCCGCGGGCCAACGTCGCCTCTCGGATCACGGAGGGGATGGCGTCGGTCGGCGCCACCACGCTGAAGGTGTAGCTGTCGATGAACTCGTCGTCGTAAGAAACGTCAGCCCGCCATGCCCGGCTGATGGACAAGGCATCGTCGCTGGATAGCCAAAAGTTCACGTAGGTATCCTCTCCAATGGAGAAGATGACGCCTTCATTGACGTCGGATAGATCGATGTCGGCCTCAGCGATCAGCTCTTCACCCATGTAGAACTGGGCGCTAACGGTCCCCTCTTTGGGCCGTCCCTTGACGACCAACGAGAGGTAGACGGTTTTGTCGGGGGTGAATTCGGTGCCGGGGTCCACAGGCCCACCATCGTCGGCCAAGCCGTGGGCGAAGGTCGCCTCGCGGACTTGGATGCCGGCAGTAGGAACTGCCGTGTCAGCGACCTCCTGCGTCCCTGAGCTGGATCCGCACGCCAGTGCTGAAATCACCAAGGCCGCTGCTGATAGAATCGGAATCAAATGTGAGCGCTTCATCGTACACCTCCTCAATAGGTTACTGCTACTGTTTATCGGTCTTCTCCTCTTCAGTGGAGGGTGATCCGGAGATCGGCCGCTCGGTCCAGTTCTCCAACAAGTCCCACAACTCGCGGCGATCCCGGAAGGTGGCCTCTCGATGCGGGGTCACCATTTCTATCTGGCCATACCAGTCTTGCGCCGCCGGGTCCCGCTGCAGGCGGACGATGACGGTTAGACGTTGCAGCATAGACGATCTCCCTGGGAGTAGTTGTCGTCGTTCGCGATGTGAGCCGACATTGCAGACCGCACACAGTGTAGCATGCAGGCGTCTCGATACTGTCTCGGTCTACCTATTGTCTAATTTTCAGGAGGGTGTGTCTCTGTGGCCTCGGGTGAAGGCGGGCCAGCCTTCCTGCCGCAAGGCGGCGAGGTCGGTGTTGAGGGTGGCTGGGGAGACGCTCAGGACTTGGGCCAGGTGCTCTATGGTGGGAGCAGCGCCTTGGACGGCGGCCTCGGTGAGGAGGCGGCGCAGGCGGGCCCGTCGCAGGTGCTGGCGGCGCAGGGGGGGCTCCAGCGGGCCTGCGTCGGGCGTCCAAAGGATCGTCGTGCGCTCTTCGGCGGTGGGGTGGCGGCGCAGTGGGGCATCGAGGCGGGGGAGGTCTGCCTCCTGCTGGCCCGGTAGGACGGGCGGGCGTTCCAGCTGAGCGAGCAGGCGGGCCAAGTCGAGACGCAGCATGCGGCGAGCCAGTTCCTCCCAAGCCGCACTCAGGAGTTCCGCGGCTTCGTCTTCCCGTCCTGAGCGCTGCAGCACCAACCCCAGTTCAGCCCGGGCATTGGCTGCGTCGGCGCGGAAGCCCCGTGATTCGCAGATCTGCACGGCCTGGCGCAGGGAGCGTTCTGCGGCTTCCAGCTCTCTCTCGGCAGCCGCAACCTTGCCATCCAGTAGGCTTACTAGTCCTTCCAGCCACCCTATGCTCGCTTGCTGCGCCAACAGGGCGAGCCGTTCGGCGTGATGGGCAGCGGTTGCCGCGTCTTGCAGGGCCAGGTAGACGTTGGCCGATTGGTAGTGATAGTAGAGGTGTTCTTCTTGGAGTTCTTGCTGGGGCAGGATTCGACGGGCTTGTTGCAGGTAGTCCAGTGCCTCCTTCGGGGTATCGGCGGCCACCGCCCAGCCGGCCAGATCCGCCAGGGCTTTGGCGTGTTCGCCGGGCCAGTCAAGTTGCTCGTGCAGGCCCAAAGCCGTATCCAGGTAGGCGCGAGCTGTCTCCGGATGTCCCATGACCATCCACGCCTCGGCCAGGTTGCGCTGCACGAGCGCCTGCCCTTCGCGGATCTCTAGGGCCTGCACAGCCGCGAGTGCGCTTTCGTAAGCCTTTCTGGCCGGGCCGTAATCACCCTGCAGGACGTGGATGGTACCCAGGTTGTTGATGGCACGGCTCTCCGTCAGGCGGTCGCCGCAGGCAGCAGCTAGGGCGGCTGATCGGCGATACATCTCTGCTGCATCCGCCACCTCTCCACCGACCTCCAAGGCGATAGCCAGGCTGTTGAGGCTCTCTGCCTCTTGCTGAAGAGCGCCTGCACGGGAAGCGGCGTCGGCTGCCTGCCGGTGGAACTCGAGTGATCTAACCAGATCGCCCTGGGCCTCATGGCACATTCCCAGGGCCTCCAGGGCTGTCGCTTGAGCGTTGGGGTCTCTGCCCGCCAGCCGGACGGCCTCCTGCGCCCAAGGTAGGGCATCGATGCTACGCCCTCGCCGGCAGGCGTTTCTGGCCAGCTCTGCCAAAGCCAAGGACTCAATGACCGCATCTTCTATGGCGTGTGCGATGGCTCGCCATTCCTCCAACACCTGGGCTTCGGCCTCTTCCTCGTTGCGCAACCGATACACTCGAGCCAGGCCACGTAGTCGTCGGAGACGCGTGTTGGGATCTACGTCTCCCAGGCGTTGCTCAGCGCTGTGGACGAGGCTATAGAAGGCCTCCGCTTCCTCGGTAGCAAAGACCGCCAGGGCCTGCTCCGCGGCCTGGAGGCCCAACTCCAGCGCCCCCGGCCATTCCTTGGCGGCATGGGCGTGGCGGGCGCGGGCAGCCACCTGCTGGGGAGCCAGGTGGGCCAGGGCCTCGGCGGCTTTGCGGTGCCATAGCCGTCGCCGTCGGGTATGGATATCATCGTACAAGACGCGCCGCACCAGGCTGTGCGAAAAGTGATACCTTTCGTCTGCCTCTTTCAGTAGGTTCCGGCCCAGCAATTCGTCCAACTGCTCCAGCAACTGCTCCTCGTCCTCCTCACCGCTCACCGCCTGGAGAAGATCGAAATCGAAATCGTCCCCCAGGACGGCGGCCTGGCACAGCAGGCGCTGGGATTGGGGCGTCAGGTGACTCAGTCGCGTGGTGATGGCTTGGTGTAGAGTAGTCGGAATGGGCAGTGCTTCCTCGGATGGCCATGCCGGGTGACCGTTGGGCGTCGGGTGAAAGTCGCCCTCCTCCATCAGCCCGCGCATCGTCTCGACGACGAAAAGGGGATTCCCGCCGGTCTCCCGGTGGATGCGGCCGGTGAGGGCGGTTGGCAGCGGTTGCCCCAGCAGTTGCGTGGTCAGTTGGCCCACCTCGTCTGGAGAGAGTTGGGGCAGGGTCAGGGAATGGGCGTTGGAGTGGGCGGCGAGCCGATCCGGCCAAGGGACGATGGCGGTGGGTAGGTCGGCGGAACGGAAGGCCGCGATCACGACTAGGGGGCATCCGGTCAAGTGCGGGAGCAGGGCGCGCAAGACGACCCACACGGCAGGGTCGGCCCAATGCAAGTCATCCAGCACCAGGAGCAGCGGGCCGGGGTCGGCCAGGGAGGCCAGAGCACTGGCCAGGGCGTCGTGGAAGCGGGCTGGGGGCAGGGTCGCTGCGTCCAGATCGGGCGTGGCGGGCACGAGGTCGGGCAAGAGGGCTGCTAGGGCAGCCTGCCCCAGAGGTGAGAGACCTGGCGGCAGGTCACCCAGAGCCTCCACCCCTGCGCGCAGGGCTTGGTCCAGCGGGTCGTAGGGGGCCGGCGGTCCAAAGGGTTCCTCAGCATGGGCGTACAGGGTCCAGAATCCCAGTCGATGGGCTGCTGCAGCGGTTGTCCGGGCTGCGTGCGTCTTGCCGATGCCGGCCGGCCCGGATAGCAGGATCAGCCGCCCTTCATCCCGCCGGGCGGACTGCAGCGCAGCTTCCAGGGTGGCTATCTCGCGCTCGCGGACGACCGGCTGGGGAGAGGGTAGTGCAGGAGTCGCGGGCGATGGTATCTGAGGATGGGCGGCGCGAAGCCGGTGATAGAGGTCCTTGGTCTCGGCTGCGGGAGATACACCCAGGTCGGCCTGGAGGCGCGCGCGCAGGTCGAGATAGACGTGCAGGGCTTCTCCAGCCCGTCCCTGGTCGGCCAGGAGGGTCATCAACAGCCGCGCGCCCGGCTCATGCCAGGGATCGGCCTGTAGCAGCACGCGGGCTGTTTCGACCGCCGCCTCAGGTTGGCCTTCTTCGCGATACGCATGGGCCAGTTGGTCCAGGAGGATCAGCCAGCGCTCGCGGAGCTGCTCCTGCTCCAGCAGGATCCAGTCGTCGTAAATGCCGGACAGGAGGGAGCCACGGTAGAGGCGTGCGGCCTCGGCCATCTCTGCCGCGCTGCCCCGGCTCAAGCGGTCGAACATGTCCACGTCCACCTGGTGGGGCAGGGCGGCGTCGAAGCCCACGAGATCACCCTCTCGCACGAGGTATGGGCCTTGTGGCAGGTCGTTCACCCGGCGGGCGATGTGCCACAGCGCCTGGCGTAGCCGCTGCCGGGCTTGCGTCTCGGGGAGATCAGGCCAGAAGATGCCTGCCAGGGCTGCGCGGGGGTGAGACCGGTCGCGGTTCAGCACCAGGTAGGCAAAGAGTGCGCGGGCACGGGTCGATGCGATGGGCGGAAGAGGATGGCCGTCCCAGGCCAGGGATACCTCTCCCAACAAGGCAATCTGCAGCATATTGATCGGCGAGCAAATGATCAGAGAGACGCACTGCTATTATGATTATACCATCACCACGGCGGGGTGCAAAATAAACCCCCCAGTTTGTACCGCTGGGAGGTTTGCGGGTTGGCCTACGAGTCCGCTCAATCGCCCGGCAACAGCCGCAGTTTAGCGACGACAGCGCGATGATCCGAGAAGCCGTCCCACTCGGCGACCCAGGCGTCCTCGGCACGCCACTCGGCGGAGTGAAACACATAGTCGATGCGCACGAAGCGAGGGGGATAGGGGATACTCCACCAGTGCCCGCTCTCCGCCGGCCAGGTGTGCCCCAACCCCCAGCCTGCCTCGGTGAAGGCGTCGGTGTAGCGGGACGAAAGCATCTGGTAGACCTTGCTCATCGGCGCCGAGTTCAGGTCGCCGAGGAGCACCAGCGGCTCTGGCTGTCCCTCGACCATGTCGAGCAATAGGTCGATCTGCTCCTTCCGCCAGCGGAAGCCCTGCTCGATGCTCTCACGGTCGGTTCCTGTGTAGGGCCAGGCGTGCACGTTCACCACTCGTACCGGCTGCCCTCCGAAGTCGATCACCACCGAGCGCATGCGACATACTACGTCCGGGTCTACGTCCTCGATCTTGAGGATGGGGTAGCGACTCCAGATAGCGGCCTGAACGTAGCACCGATCGGGGTCGATGGGCGTGCGATGGGGGTAGCTTTCGCCGATCGTCTGCGCCAGCGCCTGTGCCCGCGGGTAAGATAGCTCCTGGAAGGCGATCACGTCAGGCTCGGCCTGTGCGATGCTGGCGGCGATGGGCGCGGCGTCGGTAGTAGTGTAGAACACGTTATAGGTCATGACCGTCAGCGCCGGAGCGCCATCGCCTGCGTGGGCCATACGCAGCGGGGGCGTCAGTTCGCCGTCGAACAAACCTACGAACAGCAGCGCCACGACCAGCAGAGCAGCCCAGGCGGCGCGGCGCCGGGCCAACAGGGCGAGAAGCGCCATCAGAGGCAGCGGCGCGAACAGGTAAACTGCGAGGGCATTGGCCAGCGCCAGCAACCAGAAGCCGTCACCGACGAGCCGGTGGGCGATGGCCCATCCGACTATCAAGACTGCGTACAGGATCACCGGCGCGGCAATAGCTCGTCTGAACCCGTGGGGTTTTCGCTTCTCCATACGGTGGCTATTGTACTGCCGCCCGTCGCTTCTGGCTGGACGGCTGCCCTACGCTTCCCCCACGCCTGATGGGCGCGGGCAAGACAAGGCGGCTTGGTGCAGCTTGCACCAGGCCGCCGTGCGTCATACTCTAGAATTGCAGGACCTATTCGGCCTCTTCCAAATCCTTCTTGCTAAAGCTGTCGGGTAGCAGGTCTGCCACCATCGTCTCACGGTAGTTACCCTCGGCGTCGGAGATCAGGACGATGATGTCCTCCCCGAACTCGCGCATCACCTGGCGGCAGGAGCCACAGGGGGAGCCTGCGTTCTCGGTCGTCACGGCCAGCGCCACGAACTCGCGCTCGCCTTCAGAGACGGCCTTGGCGACCGCCGCGCGCTCGGCGCAGATCGCCAGCGGGTAGACGGCGTTCTCCACGTTGCAGCCGGTGTAGATGCGGCCCGATTTTCCCAACAGCGCCGCCCCGACCCTGTAGTTGGAGTAAGGGGCGTAGGCTTTTTCACGCGCCGCGATGGCCTGTCGCACCAGCTTCTCGCGGTCGAATTCAGGGCTCTTCATCTTTCGCGCCTGTGCCTCGCGTCCGCGCCGGCACGCCGTAGGCCATTGCGCCGTCGGGGACATCGTGGGTCACCACCGATCCAGCACCGGTCTTGGCTCCTTTGCCCACTTTCACCGGCGCGACCAGCAGCGTGTCGGAGCCGATGAAGGCTCCCTCGCCGACTTCCGTCTTGTGCTTGCGCACACCGTCATAGTTGCAGGTGATGGTGCCGGCACCGATGTTTGCCTCGGCGCCGATCTCGGCATCGCCCACATAGCTAAAGTGACCCATCTTTGCCCCGGGGCCGAGCGAGGCGTTCTTCAGCTCGCCAAAGTTGCCCATGTGCGCGCCCCGGCACAGCCGCGCGCCCTCGCGCAGGTGGCCGAACGGCCCGATGTCGGCGTCATCCTCCATCACTGCCCGCTCCAGCACCGAGGCGAGCACCCTGCAACGGTCGCCGATCTGGCAGTCCTCGACGATGGTGTTGGGGCCGATGGTGCACTGCTCACCGACCGCCGTCTGGCCGCGCAGATGGGTGTTGGGCCAAATGGTCGTATCTCGCCCGATGGTCACGCCGGGCTCGATATAGGTAGTGTCCGGATCGACGATGGTCACCCCTTCCAGCATCCACTGCGTGTTGATGCGCTGGCGCAGCGCGCGCTCCGCCTCGGCCAGGTGCGCGCGGGTGTTGATGCCCAGCGCTTCTGCTTTGTCCTCGGTGGTCACCGTCTCGACCCGCTGCCCCTCGCCGACGGCCATCCCGATCAGATCAGGGAGGTAGTACTCCTCCTTGGGCAGGCTCAGGGGGATCTGGCCGACGTGCGACCACAGCCACTCGGCAGCGAAGCAATAGACGCCGACGTTGAGCTCCCGGATCGCCAACTCCTCCGGCGTGGCCACCGCCTCCTCGACGATCTCGAGCACGCCGCCGTTTCCATCCCGCACGATGCGCCCAAAGCCACGGGGGTCGTCGGTCACCAGTGTGAGCACTGTCAGGGGGCCGTCGTTTTGCTGCTGCCTCTCGACCAACTGGCGGAGTGTGTCAAGGGTGAGCAGCGGCATATCGGCGTAGGTGACCAGCACCAAGTCGCTTTTACCCTGGAGCGCATCCCGTGCCTGGAGCACGGCGTGGCCGGTGCCCTTTTGCTCGGCCTGCTCGACGAAGACGGCGGCATCGCCTACTGTTTCGCGTACCGCGTCGGCCTCGCGCCCCACGACCAGCACTGGCGCGGTACCCGTCAGCGCCCGCACCGTCTCCACCGCGTAGGTGACCATCGGCCTGCCCAGCAGGGGATGCAGTACTTTCTGCAGGTCAGACTTCATCCGGGTGCCCTGGCCTGCTGCCAGGATCACGACTGCTATTCTCACGTTGTGATGCCTCCAGATTGAAAATGGCCGTGGTATTGACCCGAAGAAGATCACCACAGCCACCGACAGTTCAGGCTGGGGAGGAGGGATTCGAACCCCCGGTACACGGATTCAAAGTCCGTTGCCTTACCGCTTGGCCACTCCCCAGGGACGCCCGTATCTTACCACAACTGGTGACGGATCGCAAACAGCAGCCGCAAGGGGAATCAGGCATTTTCTCTGAGGGCCGGCATCTCGTGCGCGCGCTCCATCCAGTCACTGATCGCGCTCTGCTGCATTCCAGTTGTCGCTTCGCCTGCGCCTCCCTATTTCCAGAATACCTCAAACAGCGCCGCTTCGACTTCTCCGGTGGCCAGGCGATGTCCTTCATACGGCTCAAAGATGATGAAATCGCCGCTGCTTGCCGTTTTTATCTCCTGCCCGACGAACACCTGAAGGCTGCCCTTGCTCACGTAGAGCATCTCGTGCCTTTCGTGCGTGTGCGGCTCGTCGGGAAGCTCGGAGTGCGACGCGATGATGGACACGCTGACGGATATATCGGGTGTGTCGACGATGTGCTTGCTGCTCACCTCTCCACGAGAGAAGGACCGGCGTTTGCTTTCCAGTGCTTTCTCATCGACGATTCTCATGGCTGTCTACTCTTTCATGAAGTAAAAGTGGTCGCAGCACTCGTGCCCCTCCATCAACGTTTTCGTGCGCCGGAATCCCATGGCTGGATTGAACCCTTCGACAATGTAAGGGTCTGCCCCACACAACAGATGATAGAGCCACTTGGTTCCGTTGATTCTTTTCCCCAGCTCGGCATAAGGACAGTAGGTGCAATGCATTTGGACGCCGTCCTCGCGGGCCTCCACGGTATATTCAAACCCCTTACCTCGGCCGGGTTCCCACAGCAGCCGGATCAGGTCGTCGATCATGTGGCTCGTTTCACGCCGGGCGATCTCGGCCCAATCCCGGCGGGTGTTTTCAGCCATCACCAACTCGATGACCTTGAGGAGTCTCGCCCCAAACCGCTCGTGCAAGGCGTCGAGTTGTGCGATGACAACTGGTTCTTTCCAATCCAGTGTAGTTAAGGCGTCAAAGATCGTGCGTTGACCTTGATCCGCAAAATGCAGGATATCGTCTTGATCGTAGGCGAACCATCCGTCCAACCAAAAGACATGGGTGAAAAATGCATCGGCGGCGGCGTTTTCTTGATCGTTCATCGGACGTTTCTCCTAAAAGCGTTTAATGTCGTTGACGGTTTGTTTTCTTTCCTCTCGTGGTCTGTGTCGCTCATCGATTCTCCTCTGTGAAAGGTCTTAATCAGCAGCAGGGAACGTCTGCCACAGCACGTTTACGATCATCCACTTGCCGTCGAACTTTGCCAGGTGCACATAGTCGATGCCCCACCACGCCTCGATCTTGGCGCTGGCCGTCTGGTCGAGGACCTCGTAGATGGTGACCTTCTTCGGGGCATCTTTGGGGATCTGGCCGTCTCTGTTAAACGTCTTGACTATCTCGACGAGTTCCTCGAACGTCATCGGGTGCTCGACGTATTGCCCGTTCTCTTGGATAAAGCCAAGTTTCGCCAAACGCGGGTGCACACTGCGTTTGATGAGGGAAGGATCGACGTTATATGCGCCCTCGACGTAATCCAAAACGGCTCGTTTTACTGCCTCCCGTTCTTTTTCAGACACTCAATCACCCTCCTTGATGAACAGCTTCTCGTGGACGCGCCCCATCCAGTCGCTGATCTCGATCTGCTGCGGGCACTTTTCCTCGCACTCCCGGCACGCGATGCATGCACCTGCCCGCTCCGCCTCCGGCATGTGGTAGTTGTAGAGCGCCTTGCTCAAGCTCTCGGTGTTGTAGGCGACGGCCTGGTTGTAGAGCTCAAAGTTGCGTGGAATGTTCACCCCGTTGGGGCACGGCATGCAGTACGCGCACTTGGTGCAGGGGATCGATTCAAGCCCTTTGTATGCCGCTTGCACGCGGGCGACCAGGTCGAGCTCTTCCGGCGGCAGCGTGCCAACGCCCGACCTGTCGGCGCTGGCCAAGTTCTGCTGCACCTGCTCCAGCGCGTTCATCCCGCTGAGGACGACAGACACCTGCGGCTTGTGCCACAGCCAGCGCAGCGCCACATCGACCGGGCTCTGGCCCGCCTCGTCCCAGATGCGCTGAACGTCAGGCGGCGGGTTCACCAGCGCCCCGCCCAGCAGCGGCTCCATGATCACCACGGCGACACCCCTCTCTGCCGCGTATTCCAGCCCCTCCGTGCCTGCCTGCACGTCCTCGTTGAGCAGGTTGTACTGGATCTGGCACATCGTCCAGTCGTAGGCGTCGATGACCTCCTTGAACAGCGGCAGGGTGCCGTGGAAGGAAAAGCCCAGGTGGCCGATGCGCCCGTCGGCGATAGCCCTCTCCGCCCACTCGAGCACGTTCATCTTTTGCATCTTGTCCCAGCGCTCGCGCCACAGCGCGTGCAGCAGGTAGACGTCGATGTGGTCGGTCTGCAGCTTTTCGAGTTGCTCGTCCAGGAACTTTTCGAAATCGGCGGGCGTCTCGACCAGCCAGCACGGCATCTTGGTCGCCAGCTTGACCTTTCCCCGGTACCCGTCCTGGAGCGCCCGGCCCAGGAAGCGCTCGCTGTTCCCTTCGTGATAGGGATAGGCGGTGTCCACGTAATTCACGCCGCGATCGATGGCATGGCACAGCATCTCGCCGGCTTTGGGTTCGTCAATGTCGCTCCAGTCCCCTGCCTCGTTGGGCAAGTAAGGCAGTCGCATCGTGCCGAATCCCAGCGCGGAGACTTTCCAATCCAGCTTTCCGAATTTCCGATATTGCATTTTTACTCCCTTTCGTTAGAACTTGCTCTTTCTAGCTTCGTGATGACGGGCGCGTACTTGGCTTGCTTGCTGCCGGCGCTGACCGACATGGCGATGGCCAACGCTTCTGCGATTTCCTCTTGAGACGCGCCGTACTCGACTGCTTTCCCGTAATGATAGTTGATACAGGGAATGCAATCTGCCATTACAGAGTCCGACAGTGCGATCAGTTCTTTTGTTTTTCCATTGAGGACGTTCGGTTTGTAGACGGCGTCGGCAAATCCTCTGTACAACGCCTCGACTTCTTTTAGCATGAACATTTCAATCTCCTTTGTGTGTTAAGCAGTGATGCCGTTTGAAAACGGCCCGCTATTCTAGTCTCGTAACGTAAGGCCCGTTCTCTCCGAGGGCCTGGTGAATGACGGGCATCCACTCGCTGATGGGGATGGACTGTGGGCACTTGGCCTCGCACTCGCCGCACTGGATGCACTGGGCGGCGCGGATGTCATGATCAAAGATGCCCTGTTCCTCGTACGCAAACTTCCACCAGCCGTACTGGCCTCGAGCGGCGTCGGGCTTGTCGAACATGATGCCGTCGTTGTAGGTGCCAAAGTTTCCTGGGATATCGACCCCCTGCGGGCATGGCATACAGTATCCGCACCTGGTGCAGGGAATGGCGGTCAGCTCCTGGTACTTGGCCCGCACCTGGTCGTAGAGCGCCAGCTCTTCGCCTGTCAGCGTGCCGACGCCGGATGCGCCGGCCAGGGCGACGTTCTCCTCCAACTGCGCCATCGTGCTCATGCCGCTGAGGACGACGGATACCTCGGGCTGATCCCACAACCACCGCAGCGCCCAGGCGGCCGGCGTGCGTTTCTCGGCAGCACCGTCCCAGATGGTCTGGATCGGCGGGGGTGGGCCGACGAGCTTGCCGCCCAGCATGGGCTCCATGATCACCACGGCCAGGCCCTTCGAGGCGGCGTACTGCAGCCCCTTGGTGCCGGCCTGGTTCTCCACGTCCATGTAGTTGTACTGGATCTGACACATGGCCCACTTGTCGTAGCCATCGACGACCTGCTTGAAGGTATCATAGTCGTCGTGGAACGAAAACCCCAGGTGGCGGAAGCGCCCGGCGGCGATGGCGTTTTCGGCCCATTCGATCACGCCCAGGTCGCGCAGCTTGGGCCACCGCTCTTTGTTCAGGCCGTGCAGTAGATAAAGGTCGACGTAGTCGAGTTGCAGCCGACCGAGCTGTATGTTCAGGTACTTGTCGAAATCGTCGGCGGTCTTGATCTCCCAACTGGGCAGCTTGGTCGCCAGCTTGACCTTCTCCCGGTAGCCGCCTTTGAGCGCCCGGCCCAGAAAGGTCTCGCTGCCCCCGTTGTGATAGGGGTAGGCCGTATCCACGTAGTTGACGCCGTGATCGATAGCGTAGTGAAGCATCTTGGTCGCCTCGGCCTCGTCTATTTTGCCATCCACCGTGGGGAGGCGCATCGCGCCAAATCCCAGGGTGGAGACTTGAAAGTCCAGTTTTCCGAATTGTCTGTATTGCATCATTCCTCCATATTTTGTAGATTGTGTTGGCGAAACTTGCCGTTTAGTGGGTACTGCGGCGCGAGTTCCTCGACCAGCCTCACGTTCTCGTCGAGATGCTCGCGTCTGCTGATGCCGATGGTGATGGCATGGACAACGCCCAGCTTGAGTACGTACTGGATCGCGGCGCGGGCTTTTCTCACGAGCTGCCCACAGCCCAGGACCTTCATGCCATAGACCGCCCTACCGGATGCATACAGCCGTTCGATGACGGGCACCATTTCAGAGGGGGACGCATTCATATGCACGCCCGCCGGGTTGATGCGCGCCAGCACCACCTCCGCCCAGTCCGTCTCCGCAGCCGCGCGCAACGGCCCCAGGCCGTGGCATGAGACGCCCACGGCACGCACTTTGCCTTGCTCCTTGGCCCGCGAGAGCGCCGCCATCGCGCCCTCGTGGCGCTGCGGCCAGTCGGCCTGGGTCATAAAGTGCAGCAGGACGACGTCGATCACGTCGGTGCCCAGTTCCCGCAGGAAGCGCTCCACGTTCCGCGTGACCTGCTCGGCGCTCCGGGCCGAGGTCTTGGTGGCGATCACCACTTTATCGCGGGGCAGACCGGCGAGCGCTTTTGCGATGTGCGGGTGCGAGCCGTACGCGTCGGCCGCGTCCCAAAAGTTGACGCCGTGGTCGTATGCCAGCCGCAGCAGCCCCGCCAGCTCGTCGACCCCCAGGTCGGTCTGTTCTGATCGGCCCGCCCAGCCGTGGGTACCGGTGCCAAAGGCCAGGCGCGAAACCCGCAACCCCGTTTTCCCAAACTCGACGGTGTCCACAGCTACAAACTCATTACAAAGGGCTTCTCCTCACCAAGCACCTGGTGGACAATCGGCATCCACTCGCTGATGGGGATGGACTGCGGGCACTTTTTCTCGCACTCCCGGCACTGGATACACTCAGCGGCCTGTACCCTTTGATGGTAATCGTCCTTGTAACCATCCACCATGAACCGGTACCACCCACGGGCGCGCCTGGGGTCTTCCCTCTCATGCATGGAACCATCGTTGAACAGCATAAAATTGTACGGGATATCGACCCCATTCGGGCAGGGCATGCAGTACCTGCACTCCGTGCAAGGGATCGGTCGCAGCTCGCGGTATGCCTCGCGCACGCGGTCAACGAGGGCCAGTTCCTCTGTGGTCAAGATGCCGACCTCCGACGCGGAGGCACTGGCGACGTTCTCCTCTACCTGCGCCGATGTGCTCATCCCGCTGAGAACGACCGACACCTCGGGCTGGTTCCACAGCCAGTGCAGCGCCCAGGCAGCCAGCGTGCGCTTTTGGCGAGCGGTGTCCCAGAGCTCCTACACGGACTGGGGCGCCCTGGCGAGCCAGCCGCCCAGCAGGGGTTCCATGACCGCTACGGCCAGTCCCCTGGAGGCAGCATACTTCAGCCCCTCGGTGCCTGCCTGGTGCTCGATGTCCATGTAGTTGTGCTGGATCTGGCAAAAGGTCCAGTTGTCGTAGGCGTCGACGATCTCCTGGAAGACGGGGAACTCGTCGTGGAAGGAAAAGCCCAGGTGGCCAATGCGGCCGTCGGCGAGGGCCCCCTCGGCCCAGTCGAGCACGCCCAGGTCGCGCATCCTCGGCCACCATCTGGCATTCATCCCGTGCAGCAGGTAAAAGTCAACGTGATCCGTTTGCAGCCTCTTCAATTGCTCATCAAGCAAGCGATCAAAGTCATCGGCGGTCTTGATTTCCAGGGGGAACTGCTTAGTGGCCAGCTGGATCTTCTCGCGGTAGCCACCCTTGAGCGCCCGACCGAGAAAGCGCTCGCTGTTCTCCATATGGTAGTTGTACGCGGTATCCACGTAATTCACACCGTGGTCGATGGCATAGTGGAGCATGCGGGTCGCTTCTGGCTCGTCGATCTTGGCATAGTCGTCATCCACAACGGGGAGCCGCATCGCGCCGAATCCAAGGGCCGATGCCTTCCACGCCAGCTTTCCGAACCTGCGGTACTGCATTCTTATTCTATACGGCCTTTGCCAGCTGCCGCCCGAGCTCGCGGCACGCATCCAATACAGCCTGGTTCGGCCTCCCGCGCGACTCGACGGTCTCGCCCACCTTCGTGCCCATCCTGCTAAAGAGTTCCTCGAGTGGGCCGCGCCCGCGCCCGCCGCCGCCGTGGGAGTAGAACAGCCCGTAGGGCTTATCTTTTAAGCCTCGACTGTTTGATTTCTGGGCGATGTACCAGTCGTCCGCGAAAACCTTCAACCCGCCGGCGATGTAGCTGTAGTAATCGGGCGAGCCAAAGGCCACCGCATCGAAGCGGCGGTAGTGCTCGATGTCCAGCCGCTGCTCATTCGTGTTGACCAGGGTCACCTCCGCGCCTGCGGCCTTTGCGCCTTCAGCTACGGCCTCGGCCATCGCCTCGGTGTTGCCGTACTCCTGAGAATGATAGAGAACGAGCAATGATCTCATCTTTGCACTCTCCTGGCTATGACTGACACACACGTTCATAGAACGCGACGTTCTCGGTAATCATCTCGCGGATGGGTAGCTGATAGGGGCACTTTTCCTCGCACTCGCCGCATTGCACGCAGTTTCTGGCCCCGTCTACGACCTCTCCCATCCACCCAAGAAAAGTCTCCCGCGGCCACAGCTTCCACATCCCCTGTGTGATCATCACCATCGGGATTTGCACACCCTCCGGGCACGGTTGGCAGTACCCGCACTGGCGGCAGAATTGCGTGCCCAGCTCGGCGCGCCGGGCCTCGATCTCCTGGAGCTCCTGGAGTGTCAGCTCCCAGTCTCCGCTTTCGACAATGGCCACGATCTCTTCGATCTCTTCGACCTTTTCTATCCCCGGATCGGGCACCACCGAGTCGAACTGCAGCACGTACTTGATAGCGAGATCAGCGTTCCCCAGCATCCCTCCGGCGAAGGGCTTCATCCCGACAAAGCCCACATCGTGTGCCTTGGCCAGGGGGATCAGTTCGTCCGCCGGCTCGCGGGTGACATAGTTGAAAGGGAACTGGATCGTCCCGAAAAGGCCCGACTTGACCGCCTCCATCGCCACATCCAGGTTGTGGCTGCTGATGCCGATGTGCCGAATCTTGCCCGCCTGCAGCGCTTCCTGGGCTGCCTCCAGCGACCCGCCGGGCCCGGTCACCTGTGCGTATGCCTCCGCACTGCTGATGCCGTGAAGCTGCCAGATGTCGATAACGTCGGTCTTTAGCCGTTCCAGGCTGCGCTCCAGCTCCGCTGCCGCGTCCGCTTTGCTCGGTTGCCCGCTCTTGGTGGCGATGATCACCTGATCGCGGCGGCCAGCCAGCGCTTTGCCGATGCGCTCCTCGCTGTTTCCATAGCCGGCGGCCGTGTCAATGAAATTGACACCCAGGTCGAGCGCTCGGTGTATTACCTCGATGGCCTCGTCCTCACTGGGACGTTGGAGTGGAATGCCGCCCATTCCTATTCTGGAGACCATCAACCCGGTTTTGCCCAATCTGGTGGTTATCATTTCGCTTACTCCTCGCCTTTATAGAACCCATACCAGTGCTCCAACGTAGCCTTTCTGACCCAGATATCTTCCTCGTCCAGACCGTAGAACTCGGGGATCTTGATGGCCTCGTGGCCTTTTCCTGCTCCGATGGCCTCCTTCGTCGCGTCCCGTAGTGCTTCGAAAAATGCCAGGTGCTTTTCGACCTCGTCCTTTCCAACTACCGGGCCGTGACCCGGCACGAGCTTTTCGAAGTCAAAGGACAAGAAATCTCTGAAAACGTCCATCCACCGGTCGGGATCGCAGGTTGGATCGCCGGCATAGGGAAAGCCCTTGGCAAACATCAGGTCGCCGGCGAACAGCACTCTTTCGCGGGGGACGTACGCGTAAGTGGAGCAGCTCGTATGCCCCCCGGCGTGGTAAAGCTCGACGACTTGGTCGCCGTCGCGTATTTCCAGCCCGTCCCGAAAGCCCAGCGTGGGGACGAGGATTTCGACCTCGTCGAGCCAGTCGGTATCCTCGGCGGGATTGTTTTGCTTCCATCGTTCTATGGCTTCTGGAGTCCACTCTGTGTCTTTTCTCTTTAGGATATTCGCGGTCAGGTTCATTGAGCCGATGATGCACGTATCCTTGAAGGGGGCAGCCCCAAACACGTGATCGGCGTGGCAGTGGGTGACGAGGAGAAATCTCACCGGCATACCGAAATGGTGTTCCAGCTTTTGTCGGAACGCCCTGGCTGCCGGAGGTATCATCGTGGGGTCGATGGCGACGATGAAGCTGTCGAGGGCGACCGCCCCGGCGTTTGAGTGTAACCCGGGGGCAATGACGGCCGTCGTTCCTTCGCTGACTTGTTCCAGTTCAAATTCGATGCTCATATCAAGTCTCCTCCCAACTGTGTGTCATCCCCCGGTGCGTGTTCTCCGCCGTCTTTCGGCGGTTGTCTCTTCAGGTACGTATCAAGTGCTCCATGATTCTGTGCAGTTCTCTTGGCAAATCGTCGCCATAGCGGTAATGGTCAACCCACCTATCGCTCAACTGGTGTGTCCAGGCGATTGGTTGAGGCGGTGCGTTTCCCATGCGCGTCAACCTAAGCCTCCAAGGATTGAGCCATAGCCAACTCGATCCGCCGGCAGGTACTCAAACGAGTGCGCCGTTTGTCCTTGAGCGCGAAGCGTCGCCAACGGCGGATCAGTTCGCGCAGGAC
>DAOUDX010000078.1:0-5490 GCA_034430835.1 Anaerolineae bacterium | reverse complement strand
GTCGTACTGAAAACGCTGGCACCTTCCTTGAGCAACTGGCTCTTCCATTCGCTGATCTGGCTGGGGTGCAGCTCGTACTGGCTTGCTAGCTCATTGAGGGTCTTGGTACCCTTGGCTGCATCCAGAGCGACTCGGAACTTGAACTGCGCGCTGTGGCGTTTTCCTTTAGACATAATTGACCTCCCATATGCTCCATAATACTGTAGATCTTCATTTTGCATATGGTCCAGTTTTTGGGGTCAATTACACTCTTCTATCGTTCTCTGAAGACGGTCAGTCTCACTTTCGCCATATAGAGACTGCCAAACTAATGACAGAACAAAGAAGTTTCATCGCTGAAATACTGTCCAAAGTTGTTCACAGATTAGAACGAGAAGAAAGGATGCATAAGGAAAAATTCCGTATGGAGAGATTGACAGGTATTTTCCCCAATTCACTTGGATATCACATCGAGAAGGTTTTTGAGGGTATCTTCAGAGAAGACCTAGCCGAACTTGCAGTAGTGAACCTCGAGATGGTCACCGAGACGCTTCAAGGCTTCCGTAAGGCCGTTGGCCGCAGGGATATGGATTTCTACGAATCATTGCAGGATGAATACGACCTTATTGAGCATGCCACTGACCATCTGGCTGGGTACTTCCAGGCACTGGTGAACAATGATGAACCTGAAACAGACAAATTGACAATTCGAATCTTTGCGCTCTTCTTGCGCGATAAAGCCGATGAGCTAAAGGAATGCGCCCAGAGCATTGACAAAGAGTATGCAGGGTGAGTATATGCTGCAAGACTGCGCGCCTAACCCACGCTGCAGGCGACGCCGCTTCGCGGCCTTGTATGACGGCACGATTTGGTTATGTGAGGGGTCTTTTCAAGTCAGGCTCGACGGGTAACCCGCGCCGCGCCTGAACCTGGCCGTTAGCTCCGCAAGTTGCAGAAGGAACTGCCCGGCATCCTGGCCCAGGTGCTCCCGTTTGCGCCGAGTGCATTTGTTGCTTGGGGCACAATGACCGAGGCGGGGGCCACGCAGCGAGCAAGCAAGCCCCCTAACATCCGTTTCTGGCGAGGAATGCCTCGCTCCAATCGCATCAAGGTTGACGAATCGTGTGCTTGCGGTATAATACCGCCCGCCACATTCCTCGGTAGCTCAACTGGCAGAGCGGCCGGCTGTTAACCGGTTGGTTGTAGGTTCGAGTCCTACCCGAGGAGCCAGGGAAAAGAGGGGGAAGCGTCGCTTCCCCTTTTGCCTATTCAGCCCCTGAATAGCGCAGCGATGAACCCAAACGATTGCACCGCCGGTTCGAACGTGTTACAATGGCGGGCAGTCAGGCTGGGGGAATTGAGATGAAAGCTGAACGCCCACAACAACAGCGTAAAAGTCCTCTTTCCCGCCGCGCCTTCCTCAAGCTGGGCGCAGGCACGCTGACCGCCCTCGCCGCTGGCGGCGCGCTGGCCGGGTGTCGCCTCTTCACTCCGCCTGCGGCTCCGGCGACCTACGAACCCGTCCCGACGACCGACCCGCAACCCACCGGTACGCCACCGCCGACCTGGACGCCGACGCCCTCGCCAACACCCACGCCGCTCCCGGCCGACTACACCCCCGTCCCGGCCACTCCTACCAACCCACCCACGCCAACCCCAGAACCTCCGCCCACGCTGAGCAGGGCCGCACTGATGGCCCACTGGCCCGCTGCCGCCACCAGCCGCGTCGTGCTCGTGCGCCACAGCGGCGTGTGGGGCGGCGACGACCCCGACCCGGCCATCGTGCGCCAGATGCTCGACGCCGGGCTGAGCACACTCGCCGACACCGCCGACGCGCTGGCCGTCTGGCGCGCGCTCTTCGATCCGACCGACCGGGTGCTGCTCAAGGTCAACTGCATCGCCTCCGGTGGCCCCACGCAGCCCGCCGTGACCTACGCGATCGCCCAGCGGCTGCAAGACGCCGGGCTTTTCCCCGAGAACATCCTCATCTTTGACCGCACCGATCACGAGTTGGCAGCGGCGGGTTACACGCTCAACGAGGGCGGATCGAATGTGCAATGTCACGGCGCGCGTGGTAGTGGATCGGAGGCGACTCTGACTCAAGCCCGCATCCGCTTCTATCCACAGATCGACAGTTGCGACGCCATCATCAACGTTCCCACGCCCAAGCAGCATGACATGGCGGGCATCAGCATAGCGATGAAAAACCACTATGGCTCAATAGCTAACCCCGGCGCGCTGCACGGCAGCCGCTGCGATCCAGCTATCGCCGAGCTCAACGCACAGCCCAACGTGCGCGATAAGACCCGCCTCGTCGTCAGCGCCGCCCTCAACGTCAGCCCTGCCGACTGGAACCGTCCCGTGCGCGAGAACGCGCTGCTGCTGTCCTTCGACCCTGTGGCCCTGGATACCGTCTCGCGCGACATCCTGGTACGCCAGCGGCGGGCAATGGGAATGAATGCCGACTTTCTCATCGAGGGCGCGCCCCAATTGCAGACCGCCCAGTCGCTGGAGCTGGGCGCGACCGACGCAGAGCTGATCGACCTGCGCGAGGTCGTCCTGGGATAAGGAGACCATGTTTCGCAGCCCGTGGTTCTGGATCGTCGTCGCCCTCATCGCCGCCGGCGTCGCACTGACGGCGGCACTGGGCGTGTTGATCTGGCTGATCGCCGCAATTGCCGTGGCCATCCTGGCGGTCCTAGCCGCCTTTCTCTTCGCCGCCTATGCCGTCGGGCGCGCGGAGCCGCTGCAGGTGACAAGCCTGCGACAGGCCCCCGCCGTCGATCGCATCCCCGTCATCCTCGACTGCGACGTGACGACGGGCTGCCTCTTCCGGGAGGTGAGCGGCGGCCTGGCGCTGTTGTACCTCCTGGGCGAGCCGTGTGTGGATCTGCTGTGCGTCACGGCCACTTACGGCAACGGTCCCGTCGATCTGACCAGGCGCACCACTCGCCGCCTGCTGGACGACGTTGGGCGCGGTGACATGCCAGTGCTGCCCGGTGCATCCGGCCCCAACGAGAACGCGGAGGAAAACGGAGCCTCCCGCCACCTGGTCGAGGCCGTCTGCAGCCGCCCTGGCGAGATCGCCCTCGTCGCCACCGGCAGTTTGACCAATCTCAAGCACGCCGCTGCGCTCGATCCGGACTTTTTCAGGAAGCTGCGCGGCCTTTACCTGATGGGCGGTGTGACTGAGCCGCTGGTGTGGAACGAGCGCAGACTGGCGGAACTTAATTTCACGCTCGACCCGGAGGCAGCCTACCAAGCCCTCCATGCCGAGTGTCCCGTCACCGTCGCTACCGGCCAAGCAGGGCTCACCGCCATCTTCCGCCGCCGACAACTTGCCGCGCTCCAGACACTGGGCGATCCTGTCTCCCGCCTCATCGCCCGTCAGGTCCGCCCCTGGTTCGCGCTGATGCGACTCTACTTCCAGGATGGAGGCTTTGCGATGTGGGACTCGGTCACCGCGCTGGCGCTCACCCACCCTGAGTTATTCGATTTTGAGCAAGCGTTCGTCACCTCCACCCGCGACGACCTGCGCACCGGGCGGCTGATCTTGGACTGCAGCGAGCACGGGCCGGTACGGGTGGTGCGCTCCGTGCGGGATTACGATAGCTTCATTACAGCCCACTTCGCCGCCTGGCATCACTTGGGGCAGCGCATCGCGAGGAGAAACCCATGACACGCATCGTGCTGATCCGTCACGGCCGGACAGCCTGGAACCGGGAGGCACGCTTTCGGGGCCAGTGCGACGTACCGCTGGAAGAACTCGGATTGAAGCAGGCAGAGGTGACAGGGCGATACGTCGCCGCCCGCTGGCCGGTCGCCGCCGTTTACGCCAGTCCGCTGAGCCGCACAACGAGAACCGCCGAAGCCATCGCTGCTGCTCAAGAGCTAGACGTCCAGGCGCTGGAGGGGCTGAAGGACATCGACTTTGGCGAGTTCCAGGGGCTGCTGGGGAGCGAGGCGGAGCAGCAATACCCCGAACTCTTCCGTGCCTGGATAGAAGCCCCGCATACGGTGCACTTTCCGGGCGGCGAGAGCCTCGACGTTGTGCGCAGCCGGGTCACAGCCACGCTCGACAGAGTCGTCGCGCGCCATCTAGAGCAGACAGTCGCGCTGGTCTCCCACACGGTCGTCAACCGCGTGCTGCTGTGCATCGTGCTGGGATGGGGCAACGACCGCTTCTGGCGAATGCACCAAGAGACCTGCGCGGTGAACGTCTTCGACGTGGAGGCCCATGGCACGTTCACCATCGTCCTGTTGAACGACACCGGCCACTTGCAGGGGCTTTCGGAAGAGAAGCTTGAGCGCTTGTCACAACATCAAGGAGTCAATAAATGAACCACAACAGGAATAAAACAATCGTGGGAAAGGCGCTGCCCAACATCCCCTGGGAGGACAAACTGGAAGGCTGCCGCGACGCGGTATGGCGCTACAGCAGCAACCCGATCGTCCCGCGCGACCTGCTCTCCACCTCGAACAGTATCTTTAACAGCGCCGTCGTGCCGTTCGGGGACGGGTTCGCAGGCGTGTTCCGCTGCGACGACAAGGCACGCCACATGGACATCTACGCCGGTAGAAGCAAAGACGGCATCACGTGGGAGATCGACGAGGAACGCATCCAATGGGTTTGTGACGATCCCGAAATTGGCCAATGGGGGTACGGGTACGATCCGCGTGTGTGCTGGCTCGAAGACAGATACTATGTCACTTGGTGCAATGCGTACGCAGGCTGGCCGACCATCGGCGTGGGCTACACCTACGACTTTGAGACGTTCTACCAGTTGGAAAACGCCTTCCTGCCCTGCAACCGGAATGGCGTGCTCTTCCCCCGCAAGATCAACGGCAAGTACGCCATGCTCAGCCGTCCCAGTGATCGGGGACACACGTCCTTCGGCGACATATACTACAGCGAAAGCCCAGATATGTGCCACTGGGGGCGGCACCGCATCGTGATGGCAACGACGAGTGGATGGCAGAGTACCAAGATCGGCACCGGCCCCACTCCTATCGAAACGACGGAAGGTTGGCTATTGATCTACCACGGCGTCCTGACGTCGTGCAACGGCTTCGTATACAGCGCAGGGGTGGCCCTTTTGGATCTCGACAGACCGTGGAAAGTCATGTACAGGACCGTGCCGTACATCATTTCGCCGCAGGAATCATACGAACTAACCGGAGATACACCAAACGTCGTGTTCCCTTGCGCAGCGCTTTGCGACGCCGCTACTGGTCGCATTGCGATTTACTACGGTGCTGCCGACACCGTCACGTGCCTGGCCTTTGCCCAGGTGGACGAACTGATCGGTTTTGTGAAGTCAAACTCCAGAGCGTGAGTGTTGAGCAAGAGACAGGGGCATCCTTGGTGCGCTGTCCCGGCGATGAATCGCTGACTACGAGCGAGGTTTCACATTGGGGTGCTCGTCCATAGAACGCTTGGCACCCGCAAGGAGTGAGCCCCATCGCACAATGCGCGGAGCCGCCCTTGTCGGGCGGCTCCGCGCATTGTGC
>DAOUDX010000077.1:0-4554 GCA_034430835.1 Anaerolineae bacterium | reverse complement strand
GCATCCAGAGCGACTTGGAACTTGAACTGCGCGCTGTGGCGTTTTCCTTTAGACATAATTGACCTCCCATATGCTCCATAATACTGTAGATCTTCATTTTGCATATGGTCCAGTTTTTGGGGTCAATTACACTCCGACTCTGACTCTGTGCCGCGTGCCTTTGTTGGCCCCATTGCTGCTGGGGCCAAGGTCGTCGCTTCGATCAGGTCGGCGACTTATAAATTCCTTCGTGCACAGTACAGTGACGCACTGGCTGTGGAGATGGAAGGCCATGGCTTCCTAACGGCTGCCCGCGCTAATCCAGGTGTGGAAGCCTTGGTCGTTCGAGGTATCTCCGATCTTATTGAAGACAAGAGCCAGACGGATGCCGAGGGCTGGCAGGAAATCGCTGCCCAAAGCGCCATTGCCTTTGCCTTTGAAGTCTTAGCGAATATCACGATCCCAGCTGAGTCTTCGACAGAGGATCGTGAAAACTTATCTCAACTGAGTTTTTCCACAGATATCGAGTTTTCCCCACCAACACCTGCTGAAAAACAGGCAGGAGATAAAAGAAGCTGGTTTATTAGGCTAAGAATTGAGAACACTGGAGGAACCGTCGTGGCAAACTGCTTCGGGCGCCTGTTAAAGATTCTGGACAAAGAGGGTCAGCATCTTAAACGGTTTGACTCTTTGGATCTTTACTGGACCAGGCAAGACAGGCCGGACAATTATCAACCGCTTGACATTCACGAATCGGGTGATTTTACGTATCTGGATATAGCACAGGTCAAAGAGGCGGAAAACGCACTTATCCCGCGGGTCGTAATCCCTGAAAGACATAGACTGGTGAGTCCTCCTGGATATATAGGTGAGCCCGAACACCTACCGCCAGGAATCTACTATATGCAGATAGCGGTTTATGCTGACAATGCATCTATAGAACCAACTTGGTTTGAAGTTGAATGGAAAGATGATTATTCAATCGAGCCGTATCCCTGCAATATCAAGAAGGTAGAAGCTCCTTCTGTTTTAGGGCAGTGAGGAAGTGTTTTATTGTTCGTGATTCGGCAATTAGTAGTAGGTTGGGTCGAACGGAGTGAAACCCAACATTCAAGGCTGGCTGCCAAGGGATATATCAAGGAGTGATGGTAGGTGATGGAGAAGCCGGAGAGGCGATACAACCTGCTGTCCTGTCTGGTCCTGGGTGTCATCGGGGCAGTCCTCGGCGGGCTGGCCATCAGTGGCGCGATCTACCCTGTCACCGTGTATTTGCTCGATCTGTTGCCCAGTGGCAATTGGGGCATACCGCCCGAAGTGTTCGATGTGGTGTGTAACGCTGTGGCCTACGGCGTGCCGATCGTCCTGCTTGTCGTCTGGTTGCTGAGAAGACGCTCACGTATGGGCGCTGCCAGGGCCGAGCAGCTTGAGAGGCGCGCCCGGCTGGATACACTCTTGAACAAGGATGACAAAGAGGGCTGATCCAAACGATTCCGTGCCGGATATGCCTCAAGACCAATGGACCGCCGTTGACCGTTACATCACCGGCCTGTTCGCGCCGCCCGATCCCGCGCTCGACGCGGCGCTGCAGGCCGCCGCCGCTGCGGGCCTGGAGCCACACCAGGTCGCGCCCAACCAGGGCAAGCTGCTCGCCATCCTGGCGCAGTCGATACGGGCGCGCGCCATCCTGGAGATCGGCACGCTCGGCGGCTACAGCACGATCTGGCTGGCGCGGGCGTTGCCGCCCGATGGAACGCTCGTCACGCTGGAGATCGACCCGCAGCACGCCGGGGTGGCCCGCGCCAACGTCGCGCGCGACGCCCTGGCCGGGATCGTCGAGGTGCGCGTCGGGCGCGCGCTGGACACGCTGCCGCAGTTGGTCGCGGAGGGGCGCGGCCCGTTCGATCTGGTGTTCCTCGACGCCGACAAGCCCAACTATGCGGCCTACCTCGACTGGGCGCTCAAGCTGACGCGGCGCGGCAGCCTGATCGTCGCGGATAACGTCGTGCGCGATGGCGCGGTCGCCGACGCCGCTAGCGACGACCCCAGCGTGCAGGGGGTGCGGCGCTTCAACGCCGCGCTGGCCGCCGAGCCTCGGGTGAGCGCCACCGTCGTCCAGACGGTCGGCAGCAAGGGCTATGATGGATTCGCGATCGCGCTCGTGACCGGCGATTGAACGGGCCGGTCTCGAGAGCGCATGGTGACTGCTTCGACGACGCCACATTGGACGAGCGAGTACTCTGAGCGGAGCGTAGCGCAATCGAAGAGTGCTCGCGTTGAACTTGCTTGGCGTTCCTTGTGTGGAGTCCCCGGCGCACGGTGAGGCGGTCGGCAGCCGGAGCAGGCCCAGCCGTCACGAACCGAATAAATCGCACCGTCCACCCGTTTGATACTTAGTGCAAGCAGTACCTGCCTGCGGGGAGCAGAATCTTCTATGAGCGTAACTGCTCAGCTAGGCTCCAATTTCACCGCCGAGACGCCGAGGACGCAGAGTTTTCTCTGTTTTCGCAGAAAACCAAGTGACTTCTCTGTGGCCAAAAGGGATTTCTCTGCGATCTCTGCGGCTCTGCGGTGAGCAGTTACCTATGAGCGTGGAAATCTACTATTTTTCAGGAACCGGCAATTCGTTACACGTGGCAAAAGAGCTACAGAAACGGATCCCGGAAACAGAGCTCATCCCGATCGTCAGCCTTGTGCACGAAGAATCCATCAAAGCAAGTGGCGAAACGGTGGGTTTCGTTTTCCCGCAATATGCCGGGACAATGCCCAAGGTCGTTGCGAAAGCCATCAAGAAACTCGACCCGGGATCGGCCAGCTATCTGTTTGCGATAGCGACGAGGGGCGGTACGCCGTGTAGAGCTTTTGGCGACGTGGACGAGCTGTTGAAAAGGAAGGGGAGAAGATTGGATTCCTATTTTGTCCTGACGATGCCCAGTGGCAGTGAGCCGCTCGTAAACACCTTTGCCGATAACATCACGCAGGAGAGAATCGCCAGGTTGGAGTCTGAAATGCTGGCCAGGCTCGATTCGATCCAAGAGACGATCATAGCGCAAGAGGTAAACCGGGAGGAGGACCTCAGTGGCATAGACGCGCCTCCACCTGACTTTCTAAAGCCCGTTTTGCCTTTTATCAAGATCCTTGAGCCGATCCTTCTTCCGCTCGGCAAACTGGCTGAAAGCAGCTTTGGTTTTTATTTCGATGCCAAGTGTACGGGGTGTGGGATATGTGAGAGGGTGTGTTTGGCCCGGAAGGTGAAAATGGTTGGCGAAAGACCTGTATGGCAGAAAGAGGTCAAATGCTTTGGCTGTTTCGCCTGCTTGAATTATTGTCCTGAAGAATCGGTCCAGGTGAGGTCCACGTGGTATCTGGAATCATGGACTCCGAGAAATGGCCGATATCACCATCCAGAGATAACGGCCAGGGACATTGCCGCACAGAAGCAATGGAGGGAGTAAGCCCTGCGGTTTAGTGACCCTTTTTCAGGGAAGTCAGGAGTGAGATAATTGTCTGCATCGAATATCCTAGCGAGAAAACCCTTGTTGTCATTCTTCTCATTGACGTACATCATCTCGTGGGGAATCTGGATTCCGTTGGTGATATATTACTATCTGAGTCCATTCCCGGTGTCCTTCGCCAGCACGCCCGTGCTGCTTATCCTCTGTGCCTTCCTGGGCTTCTTTGGGCCGACCTTTGCCGCATTGGTTATGGCGGGTCTCGAGGGCGGACGCAGCGGAATAAAGAGCCTCCTTTCGGGGTGGGAACGATGGCGAGTCGGCATCCAGTGGTATCTCGCCATTTTTGTCAGCCAGATTGTGATCGACTTGGTTGGCACGCAAGTTTGCATATCTATGTTTGGGCTCAGCCCTGAGGTCAATTGGAGCGCGTGGACCATGGTTTTCCCCGCCTTTCTTCGAGCCGCGCTCATCGGTGGCGCCATCGCCGAAGAGACGGGGTGGCGCGGGTACGCACTTCCGAGACTGCTGAAATCGAAAAGCGCCTTGACCTCCAGTTTGATCATTGGCCTGATATGGGCTGCCTGGCACCTGCCAATATCCTTGATTCCCGGCGCGAATTTTCCCGTGCCTTTGAGCCCTTTGGTCTTTGGCGTGTTTTCGCTCAACGCGGTGTTTCTATCGATCGTCATGACGTGGCTATTCACCAACACGCGAGGAAGTATATTCATCTGTTACCTTTATCACGCCTTGCTCAATACAGCACTGCTGGGGGCGCTCTTTCACTTTGAGAACCTGGAATTCACCTGGTGGGTGAAGATGTGTTGTAGCACCGCTCTGCACGGAATCTTTGCCCTATTGCTGGTGCTATTCTTTGGCCCAGCGCGTCTATCGCGCAGGGTCGAAGACGAGCAATGGCTCGACCGTGATACCTCCCACTTGGTTGAGGTGGCCGAGCCGTCACGGACTGAATAGCTCTGGTTTCCAGGTAGAGGTAGTCTCCCTCTGGAGTGTTGGTGACGGCAGCGAGCGTCCTGAGCGGAACGAAGTGGAGTCGAAGGATGCTCGCGGAGGCTTCTTCGACTGCATTTCGCTGCGCTCCATTCCGCTCAGAAGGCCTCCGCTC
>DAOUDX010000076.1:0-4786 GCA_034430835.1 Anaerolineae bacterium | reverse complement strand
GCACACCCACTGGGCGCCAACGACGTCGGGCAGGACATCCTCAGCGAGCTGATCTATGGCGCGCGCGTCTCGCTGGCCATCGCCGCGAGCGCGGCCACGGGCACGGTGGCCCTGGGAACACTGGTCGGCGGCGACCCGGTATGCCTCGATGATCCGGCTCGTGTTGTCCGCGTCGTCTTCTTCAAAGACCTCAGGGCAATCGATGTAGCATACCCCACAATCGATGCATTCCTCCCGATCAATCGTCACTTTCATCTGCTGTGTCTCCTTTGCATAGCACTAATCACACCTCCAAATTGCCGACCACTGGAGCCTCAAAATAGTACTTGGTCAGGTTGTTCACCAGAATCGCGCTGTTGGAATTGACGATTGGCTTGGCGGTTTCCATCGTATCAGTCGGCATCTCGCGCTCCTTTCGGCCTCTTAGCCTTTGGATAGGATGATGAAGACGGCGACCAGCACCCCGGCAGTCAGTGCAAAGATACTATATTTCCTGTTCTCCCTTTCGACCGCAGGAAGCAGGTGGGAAGCACCCACATAGACCAACGCACCGGCAGAGATGGCTAACAGTATGCCCAGAGTAGACCCCTCGATCGTGTTGATGAAGGGATACGACACCAATGTACCCAACGGGGTAGACACGGCTGCCGCCAAAAAGGCGTATAAGGCCGACTTTTTTCGGCTGAAGCCTCCCCGCTCCAGGAGCACAAACGTGACGATTCCTTCGGGGAATTCGTGGAGCACCATCCCGATAGCGGCCAGCACGCCCGTGAGGATGCTAACGTTGAAGGTTACCGAATAGATCACCCCGTCGATGAAGGAGTGGAAGCCAATTCCCATCATGGGTATGATGCCCACAGCATAGTCCGCGCTCTCATACTTGTGACAGACGTACAGGTCCAGGAGGCGGTTGGACAGGTGAACACCCAGAAACCCCACCAGCAGGAACACGGGGGCTGCATCGTTCATCTCAAAGGACTTGGGTATGATGTGCATGAATGAGACAGAGATCAGCACTCCCGCCGCGAAACTCATAAAGTAGGCCGAATGCTCTCTGCCCCATCGCTCGTACTTGCTGATGATGTATATGCCAATCGTCGTGACCGCACACGCCAGAAAGCTGGTCAATATCACTGCTGCAAACCCATTGGTGAACATTAGCAACCTCCTTACCTGAACGGCTCTCGCCGCCCGACAGCGTCTTGGAGCACGTAAATACAATCACGCCGGCTTGAGATCCAGCACCGGCGTGCCGTTGATCGCATCCAGGCCCCGCACGCGCAGCACATTCTTGTCCACAGCCACCATGTCCACCACGGTGACGCCGATGGGGTTGGGACGACGCGGGCTGCGTAGGGCAAACACACCGCGCCGGGGGCGGCTCCTGTCGCCCTGGGGGTGCTGAAGCAGGTCAAAGCCCTGGGAACGGTGAAAGCAGAAGACAACCATAATCCGCCGGCCCGGCCCCAGGCCATTCAATCCCTCCGTCAGGGATGGATCGATGACGATCCGAGACTCGGCGGCCCGGATCTCGGGCGGCGGCGCCGGCTCGTCAAAGTCGTTCTCCACGCGGCCGATCGCTCGATAGACAATCGGACGTCCTTCGTCCGCAGCCTCTTCCGGTTGTGGGTCATCTATCATTCTGTCCTCACCTTTGGCATCAGGAGGATAGCGAGACATCAGCCGACACCGGCACGCGCACCAACTCGCCGTTCTCGCCCTCGCGCACCCGGTACAGATCCTCAATGCTCTCGACGCGGTCGATGAAAAGCACGCCGTCCAGGTGGTCTATCTCGTGGTGCACCACCACCGCGTCAAAGCCCTCAAAGACCCGGTCGAAGGGACGGCCCGCCTCGTCCAGGCCGGTTACCCGCAAATAGTGCGGGCGCACGGTTTCACCGTAGAGACCGGGGAAGCTGAGGCAGCCGTCAAAGTCCCTTTTCTCGTCTCCGGCCTTCATGATTTGCGGGTCAATCAGAGCTACGGGCGGATCAGGCTCCTTCTCGCTTCCCTCATTATCCTGCCCGCCGCCCAATCGAACCACAACCACCCGACTGTGAACGTTGATCTGGGGAGCAGCCAGCCCAATTCCTCCAGGGTCGTCGTTTAGCGTGTCCTTCAAGTCCCGCACCAGCCTTTTGACCCGCCGGGTGACGCGCCTGACCGGCTTGCTCTTCTTGCGTAGAGCCGCCTCGTTTTCGAGATATAGAACGATGTCTCTAACAGCCATAGCCTACTTTCTCCCTCATCTCATCAGTCGGAAATCTTGATCACGGCGTTGGGCTGCTCCAATCTGCCCTGCCTGACCAGGATGAGGGCGTCCTGCAGGTCTTTGAAGGGGAACAGACTGGTCCCCATCTCCAACTCCAGCCGGTCGACAATCTCGAAGAACTCCTCTGCGTCGGACCGATTCAAGTTGTACAGCGTCCTGATGTCGCGTCCCCACAGGTTCTCACTGTAGTTTTCGATCCGAATGGGAGAGGCGCTCACGGGTGCCATCACAAGCACCCCGCCTCTCTTCAACTGAGCGAGGATCGGCTCAACCAGGTGCCCCGCCGGGGGGAAGAGAATCGCCGCATCCAGTTTACAGGGCATCTCCTCTTCGGCGGCGTTCGCGGCCCACCGGGCGCCCTCCCTCCTCGCAGACTCGATGTTGCGCCGAGACCGAGTGCTCACGTAGACCTCGACACCCAGGGACTGGGCGACCTTGAGCACGTAGTAAGCCGTGGGACCAAAGCCGTAGAGGCCCAGCTTGTCCCCCTTCTGCGCCCCTGCGAGCTTGTACGCCGCGTATCCCGCGATGCCGGGGCACATGAGCGGGGCGATCTCGGCGGGCGACATTCGAACGCCGTTGAGGAGCAGGGCGTACGCCGCCGGCACCGTCACGTACTCTGCGTAGCCGCCGTCCACGTCCCACCCCGTACATTTGATCTCCGGGCAATAGTTCTCCCGCTGCGACAGGCAGTACTTGCACCGCCCGCAGGCGCTGTGCAGCCAGTACACACCGGCCCTATCCCCGACGCGGAAGCGTTCGACGTTCTTCCCCACCTCGTCCACGACCCCCACGATCTCGTGCCCCAGGATGAGGGGCGATTTCCTCAGGGGCAGATCCCCCTCGGCGATGTGGATATCCGTCCGGCACACTCCGCAGGCGAGGACCCTCAGCCGAACCTCGTCATCGTTAGGATCGGGCGTAGGGACCTCCACCAGCTTCAACTGCCGTTCCTCTATGCTCGCCTGCTTCTCAAGTATCCATGCCTTCATCGCCCCTCGCTCCTATATCACCCGTGCGCCTGCGTATCGCTCCCGGAGCGCTTCATTCAGGCCTCGTCGAATCATCTTCATCGCCGGGGGCAGATAGTTCAGGATGTCCTGGGCGGTGATGCCATCCTCTCCCCTGTCCTCGGCTGCCAGGTCCCCGGCGAGCCCGTGCGCGAACACGCCCTGTCTGACGGAAGTTGACAGTGGCAGCCCCAGGCCGAACATGGCGGCGATGGTCCCCGTCAACACGTCGCCCGACCCCGCCGTGGCCATGCCGGGATTCCCGCTCATGTTGATGAAAACGCACCCGTCGGGATACCCGATCAGCGAGTGGGCACCCTTGAGCACGACCGTGGCATTCATCTCGGCGGTTGTGCGCTGCAGGACGTCGACCTTGTTGTCTTCTATCTCGTGCACGCTCGTTCCCGTGATCCGGGACATCTCGCCCAGGTGCGGGGTGAGGATGGTCTCCGCCTGTCGTTCCTTGATGATCCCTAAATCCTGGCATACTGCCGTGATGCCGTCACCATCGATGAGCAATGGTTTATCGGTCTCTGCGGTCAATTCGCGGACCAGTTGTTGGGTTTCCGAGTCCAGGGATAGACCGGGACCGAGGATCACCATGTCCATTCTCTCGGAAAGCTCCAGCAGGGCTGGTTTGTTCTGGAGGGCGATGCTCCCCGAATCGGTCTCGACCTGAGGGACAAAGACAATCTCGCTGCCCTTGCTGGCGATGAAGGGCACGATGGACCGGGGCGCGGCCAGGCGGGAATAGCCACCGCCCGCCTTTAGAAAAGACAACGCGGAGAGATAGGGCGCTCCAAAGTAACCGGCAGCGCCGGCGATGAACAACGCCTGGCCGAAATCGCCCTTGTGGCCGTCCTTACCCCTGAGAGGAAGTTCGGTCGGCGGGCTGATCTCGACCTTTAGCGTGTCCGCGTCGTATATGATCGGCGGGAACGAGATGTGCGAGACGTACAGCTTCCCGCCCAGGTCGTATCCCGGGAAGAGCATGTTGCCTATCTTGGGCAGGCCGAAGGTGATGGTGACGTCAGCCCTGACCGCCACGCCCATCACTTTGCCCGTGTCGCCGTGGATGCCGGAGGGAATGTCGACGCTGAACACTGTCTTTCCGCTCCCATTGATCAGCTCGATAACGTCGCGATACAGCCCCGTGACCTCACGGGTGAGGCCTGTGCCCAGGATGGCGTCCACGATGCAGTCGCAGTGGGCGACCTCAATCTTTACCTCCTCGGCGGATTCGATCTGCCGGGCCTCAATGGGCAGCCGGAACACGATGTCGGCGTTGGTCTTTGCTGTGCCCTCGAACCTGCCTGGATCGCCCAGGATAAAGGCCTTGACCGCTCCACCGCTAGAGTAGATCTTGCGCGCGACGACGAGGCCGTCGCCACCGTTGTTGCCCAACCCGCAGAATACGACAAAACGCTTGCCCCTGACGCCGAACTCGTTGAGTAGCGCAAAGTACACCGCCTGGCCCGCGGTCTCCATCAAAAGCTCGGCCGCG
>DAOUDX010000075.1:0-2799 GCA_034430835.1 Anaerolineae bacterium | reverse complement strand
GGCCGGTTGACCAAAACGCGACAATCAACGACAATATGATTAGACATGCTATCAGCTTCATTCTCACCTCCAAGGGAGATGTAATCCACTGATAGTATGCCAGCAATTATCTCAGTTGTCCAAGGACACTACCGCTTTGAGGATAGCGCCACAATACAGGCACTCGGCGGTTTGCGCATCGTGCCACTCAACCTCATCGGGAACAACGGGCGCGCCGCAGCCGCTACACTCGGCGGGCAGGCTGCCGCGCTTCTCGGGTGGCTGGAGAGCACGCTGCTTGGCTTCTTCGAGCGAGAGCCCCAACTCTCCGACGATCTGCTCGGCTTCCCGCTCCAATTCATCAGCTTGAGCATCATACCCCTTGCCGCGCAGCGCAGCCGTCATCTTGAACAAAAGCAAGGGGACACGGCCAGCGCGGCCCCCGCGAACGAGCAGGCGCAATGACTCCTTGGCGTGCTTCAGCGCAGCGTCTATATCATCGCCGGCGAAACAGGCACGAGAAGCTCGTAGCGTCAGATCAGCAGCGCGGGCGACCATGCCGTGCTCTTTGGCCTTCTCGGCCAGGCGCTCAAAGATCTCGGCCGCCTCGGCAAACCGCGCGCTAGTCATCAGATGATTGGCGCGAATCAGCGCCTCGCGCACCTTGGGCGGCAGCTCAGGGGCAGGCAACGGCCCTCTTGGCGTGCGACGGAACGGGAGACGGCGCAAGAACGGGCGACGGGGTGGACGCCTACGAAACACAGCAACCTCCTCCGGAATCGGATAGCTCCAGCTACTCAGTGGGCAACAAACGTGTGATTACAATAGCCACAACGCCTGCAAACGCGGTACGCAACCCATAGCCGACGAGGCTGCGCCCGGAGATGTGCCCCAGATACATACCTAGTACAAAAAGGCTCAACAGAGCAAGACCCATTGAGAGCACGTAACTGACCAAGAGATTGTCAATGAGGGATGCAAGGAAAAAGGGCGTGAGCACGATTAATGAGGAGAGAAAAGGCGACAAGCCGTCTACCAGCGACACGACGACCACCGCCACACGCGATGCCCGCCCAATCTTGGTCTCACCAAGATCAGTCAGCGATATCTTTTCCAAATCCGCCAACTCACGCCCACGCTCGGCCGATTCGGCCAGATAAGCACCCCACAATCCCGAGACTCCTATGGAAATAGAGGTTGCAATACCTGTGAGAATCACGGTGCCGGGTCTTTCTACACCCCCCACCCATTGCCCCATGATCACACCAACCATCGTCAGCACGCCATCGAAGGCATTGTTCGCCAGTGCACGCCGCGCAATCTGCAAGAAGCCAGCGATGCGCTCGTACTCACGTAAGCTATCCAAGCCATCTACGATACACCCAAACGGCTTGTATCTCTTCACGGTCGATCAGACCTAGTCTTGCGGTGTGGCAACATCTTCGATGAGCATCCGGCCGGCGGCCACCTCGTCGATAGAGTGCACCGACCCGCCGTTTTCCTCAATGATGCGAACGATCTCATCGTAGCGCAGATCGTGCCCCTCGATGGTGATCTTGGCGTTCTCCACGCGACGGTCGATCTCGTAGATCGAAATGTTCGTTCCATCTACCCCTTCCACTTCAGCCAACAACTGCACCAAGTCCACAATGCTCGGATCCAGGGGCTTAAGAACGTCCAGCACCAACCTTCTCAGGTTTCCCATGATACTCCCTCACTCCTCCAATGGTATTAGTGCCCGCGCAAAGATCAGGTAGCCGGTATGGGCCACCATGCGATCCATCGGCCGTAGACGGGCGGGTACCGCCTTGTACGGCCTGAGCAACAACTCCTCCACTTCGATCATTCCAAAGTCCGCCTCCTCCAGCCCACCGATGAAGCGGCTGACCTGATTGGCGGTGGGCAAGATACAGCCAAGGAAACCACCGCCAGCAAGTGCCTTGTGGACCTGCATCAGGTAATCCCAGGGATTGGGCAAATCCAGGAACAAGGCGTCGGCACCATGCTCGTCAAAACCATCGGCGATATCGCGTAGCTTGAAATCCACAAAGCCTGCCAGACCAAGTTGCACCAGATTGACCCTTGCCAACTCCTGCATCTCCGCACGAGCCTCGTAGGAATAGACATGGCCAGTGGGGCCGACTGCCTGTGCCAAGACTAGGGTAAGCCCGCCACTACCGGTGCCCGCCTCGACAACGCGGCAGCCGGGCATAATGCGCATCTTCATCAAGATGTAGCCCGCGTCTTTGGGATAGACAATCTGAGTGCTGCGCTTGAGGTCACGTACGAGGTCATCGGTGGAAGGGCGGAGAAACAAGAATGGATACCCCAGGTGAGTAGACAGCTGCGTTCCCCAAGGAATTCCAATCAGGTCGTCGTGAGCCACCACGCCTCGGTGGGTGTGGAGTTGCGCGCCTGGCTCCAATCGGACGATGAACGATTTGCGGTCACGGCCAACCAACAAAGCCAGATCGCCGGGTTGCGCAGTTTGCACAGCTTCTTCGGCTTTCGAGTTATCAAGCCCTGCAGGGGCTTCCACCATCTCCTATTGACTCCGAGGCTAATATTTCCATTATAACCGACTCTCGCCGCAATGCAACTCCGCTTGACTTGAAAGCAGGATAGTGGTACACTAAAGCACAGTAGTGCGGGCCGCATGGTATTGACGCTGTCAATTCTTTATCAGTTTGCCAGCGAGACACAGGGAGGCACCGAATGGCAGAAGATGATAAGAAGGTGGTCGTCTGTATCGAAGACGAACCCGAAATGATAGACCTGGTCAAGCTCATCCTTGGGCGCAAGGGGTTTGAACTCGTCGGC
>DAOUDX010000074.1:0-6682 GCA_034430835.1 Anaerolineae bacterium | reverse complement strand
GATCTCTGGGATGATCTGCTCCAGCGCGCCAAAGATGCCCTGCTGAAGCTGGCGATCCTCAAGCGCTGCCGCTGCCTGAGCGAGCAGGGTCTCCATGCCGGCTTCCTCTGCAGGACTCAGATCAGGCTCAGGCGCACGCGCGGTCACCCCCACCACACCGAGGACGACATCCTGCCCTTTGGTGCGCAAAGGGGCCAGCCAGTAACCGTCCCACACGAACAGATTTCCATGTCGCTCAAGGCTCCGCCCTCCGACTAACTCGCCTTGCTGAACGGCCACAGAGCGCCACGCTTCCGGCAACAACCGGTCGGCCACGCTACCTTCCAGATCCCCGCACACGACTTCCAGGTGCGGCCTGCCGTCGTCGATGACGGCCACAAAGGCCGTCTCCGCCCGCAGCAGATCGCAAAGGGCCGTAAGCACGTTCTCCAGGAACTGGCGCAGATCGGTCGTCGTCAACAACCGGCTGCTCAACTGCTGTATCCACTCGATCTCGGCGTGATCCCGGCGATAGAGCGCCCGATCGAGCCAGGGCTTGGTCATCTCGATAAAGAACTGGATCAGTAGCACCAACCCGACGACACCAAACAGCATCAGGCGGTTTCCCGGCAGGCCGATCCAACCGCCCGCCTGCGACGTGGTGAGAATGACCACCACCAATAACATCGCGAGAAACGGCCCGCGCAGCAAGAATCGCGCCAGACGGCGCTTCACTACCCGATCGGGAGTCAACGCCCCGAAGAAGGTCACACTGTAAGCCAGGATCATCAACATCAGGCCGACAGCCACGTTTCCCAGCACCAGCAGCAGCCAGAGCGCCAGGCTGGGCGCGTAGGCCGGCCACCCGGCGAGAAGGAGATAGGGGAAGACGCCCGCCGCCGGCGCTGCAAACGTGACCATCAGATAGGTCATGCGGCGGCGCGACGTCGAGGTGAGGCAGCGGCGGCGCGCCCACAGAACGTTGACGGCACCCCAACCCACCGCTGCAAAAAAGTACAGCACGAAGAACGGAAACAGCGGGCCGGGCTGCAAATGGAATGCGCCGTGGGTCAACTGGCCGCCATACACGACAAAGTCCTCGAAAGCCGCGCCCCAAAGCAAGATCACGCTCAGGCCATAACTGATGTACACGGCCGCGTCGCGCATCTTGCTTCGCGCACCGGTCGTGATCAACAGAGCGTTCGAAAAATCCAGGTAGACGGCCGGGATGAACGCAATGCCGACCCACTGAAACCGCAGCCATGGGATCGCCGTGTCGATGTCCCCCACCCCAAACAGCGCCAAATCGGCAAAGTAGGCGAGCATCACGCACGCCAGCAAAGCAGCGAACGCACGAGCCACGTGATTGCGGAAATTGTAGATGAGGATGTAAAGCAGAAGAGCACAGGAGAAAATGACGACGAACGAAGCAAGGACTACGTTGACCAGCTCAAGAAAACTCTGAAATTCAAACGCCGACAAGAAACCCATAAACCAAAACACGGCCTCACGCTATCACAGAGGCTCTCCAAAGAACAACGCAATATCCTGGTTGGGCCAATACCGATCGCTATACCCGCAGAAACTCAGTCCCCGCGACTGGCAGAATCGAATGGCTGGATAATTCTTGGTAGGCACCTCGATCACCAGCCGGTCGAGACCTTCGTCACGTCCCCACTGGACCGCCGTCTGCAACAACATCGTCCCCAGGCCGCGCCGCCGCCAACCCCGATCCACGACGAGATCGCCCACCCAGGCGATGCCGTGCTCTGGTTGGGCCGTCAGCGCCACGTATCCGCACACACTCCCTTCTTCCGCCACGAAGAAGCCGTCGCGCCGCCGCCAACCAGCCAGCAGGTGCTCTTTCTGGCGAGGATAATCGACTCGTATCTCGCGGGGCAAGTGCGCCTCCCGGAAAACGCTGGTCAACACGCCATTATCCTCCCGAGTCTCCATCTGCCAGACGCGATCGGTGGTATACGAATGATCCAGCACACCACACGCCTTCAGATCCTTTGGTCTTGCAGCCCGTATTTGCATCGATTTCTCCCCAATAACAAGTCCTGGCTGCCATTCTACCATCAGGCTCCGGTTGAGGCAAGTGCGACAAAAGACCTCCGGGGATCCGGAGAACCCTGGAGATCTTTGGTTTGCAGACCAGGTTTGCGTCTAGCTCGCCTTGCGCGCACGGCGCCGTCGAACGATGGCGCGGATGAGAAAGACCAAGCCGACGATAGGCGCGGCGATCACGAGCACGACGGGCAAGACGAGGACAACAATGACGATGGCCGCATCTACCAGAAACTGCAGCACGCGGACGAGCGACTGGAAGGCATTGCGCAGCGTGCCCTCCGGGTGCCACCCACCCACCTGGATCGGCTGGGCCAGCTCGTCAGGCGTGAGGGTAAGCGTGACCTGCGACATCGCCGCCGACTGCTCCAGATACTGGATGCGCCCCTTGGTCTGCTCGATCTCGGCTTCGATCTGGCGCAGTTGCGTGTCAACTGCCAGGGCGTCCTCGGTGGTCTTGGCCTCCTCCAGATACTCGAGCAGCCGCGCCTGCACCGCCTCGCGATTGCGCAGGTACGACTGGAGGTCCACGTATTCCTGGGTCACGTCCTGGCCCGAGATGTTCTCGCTCCGCACTTCGGTGGCCAGGCCGCGAAAGCGCTCCAATGCCAGGTCAAGTTTTTCGGCGGGGATGCGCAGCGTGAGATACGCTTGCAGTCCCTCCTGGTACTGGTACACGTTCGACTCGACCACGTAGCCATCCAGCTCGTTCACCACGTCGTTGATCTCGGCCAGGGCTGCCTCGGTATCAGGCACGACCAGATCGAGAGAGGCATTGCGGATGATGAGGCGCTCGACGGTAACGTCGTTCGCAACATCGCTCACACCACCGCTAGTCCGTTCCCCAGGCAGACTAGGCACTCCGCTCCCCGTCTCGATCACTGCCTTTCTCTCGACGGCCGCCTCACCCTCGTCATACGCCGCCATCGGCGCGGCTCTCTGATAACTGCAGCCAGCCACAGCCAACACCAGGAGAAGAACGACGACACCGTAAAGGATTCTCTTTTTCATCTCTGCTCTCCTTTGATCCGATTTTCGCCCTTTAGACGACGGGAGAGGCGTCGAGGTTCCCGGTCAGCGGCCCACGGCCAGTCGGTCGATCAGGCGGCGGGGGAGACCACGGGCACGCATCCGCTCCTGGGTGATCTCGACCGCGTACGCGACGCGGCGGAACTCCCAGGTCATGTCGTCCAGGTCGAGCATGGCATAGCTGGCTCTCGGGTCGCCATCGCGGGGCTGTCCCACGCTGCCGGGATTGATGATCAGGCGATGCTCGCCGAGCTTTAGGGGCGCTTCAGGAGGGAGCAACGTCTCACAATGGGCCTCCTCCTCGTTGAGCGAGAAAATGACGGGGATGTGTGTATGCCCCACCAGGCAGATGGGCACGTCAAAGTGGGGAAAGTTGGCACAGGCCAGATTGGCGTCGAGGATGTACTCCCACACCGGCTCGCGGGGACTGGCGTGGGCCACGAAGAAACCATCACGCTCTTCGTGAGTAGGTAGCCCGCTCAGATAGTCCCGGGCCTCGGGTGTGAGCTGTGACTGAGTCCAGGTATTGGCAACACGTGCGTCGGTGTTGAAGGTCTCGAGATCGAGCCGCCCCAGAGTAGCCCAATCGTGATTGCCCGCCAAGCAGAGGCAGGAGAATTCCTGGATGCGTTCGACGCACTCGTTGGGATCGGGGCCATATCCCACCAGATCGCCCAGGCACCAAAGCTCGTCGAAATCCGGCGCATCGGCCAGCACTGCCTCCAGGGCCACCCAGTTGGCGTGAATGTCTGAAAGGATCAAACAGCGCACGGTGCCGTCCTTTACGTAAGATGGAGAGCATTATATACCGATTCCACACTTTGCGCTAGCCGTCCAGGATACCCGGCTTGTCGAGCCCACGCAACGGTTGTATAATCGTCTCCAATGACCCCGATCCTCGACGAGAACACGTTAGAGTTCATGAGCCGCAGTCCCGACCAGACCCAGCGGTTAGGAGCACGGCTAGGTGTACTGCTAAAAGGCGGAGACGTGATCTGCTTGGAGGGATCGCTGGGCACTGGCAAAACGTGCCTGGCACAAGGCATTGGCCGGGGCTGGGGCATAGGCCAGCCGCTCATCAGCCCCACCTTCGTGCTGGTGCGTGAGTACGCCCGTCCCGAGGATAGGGTGAAACTCCACCACATTGACCTCTACCGCGTCTCCAACGAGGCGGAGGCGCTGACGCTGGGGATCGAGGAATTGCTGGGAGATGAATTCGCTATCTGCATCATCGAGTGGGCAGAGCGAGCGCGCCGCCTGATACCGGAAGAGCACCTATGGATCGAATTGGCGTTCGCCGATCCAACTCACCGCACCCTTTACTTTGCGGCGCAAGGGAAGCATCACAAAGCTTTGTTGCAAGAGTTCCGCCGCACCGCCTTTGGAGCTTGAGAGGGTAATGAAATGCTGGTCGCCATCGACACCTCTACCGACTACGCCAGCCTGGCCCTGCACGATGGATTCTGTGTGCAGGTAGAGCACACGTGGAGATCGGCGCGCAGGCACACGGTCGAACTGGTGCCGCGCCTGGCTGCCGCGCTGGAACAGTTGGGACTTGGCACGAAACACCTCAGCGGCGTGGCAGTAGCGCGCGGGCCAGGTTCCTTTACAGGGCTGCGGGTCGGAATGTCCGTCGCGAAGGGACTGGCGCTGGCGCAGGGACTGCCACTGATCGGCGTACCGACGCTCGACATCCTAGCAGCAGCGCAAGGGCGGTCCCGCCGCCCACTATGTGCAGTACTCCAAGCCGGACGTGGGCGCATCTCCATCGCCACCTACCGCTGGCACAGCGGGGAGTGGCGGGCCCGCGAGGAAGCACGCCTCACCACCTGGAAGAGCCTAACGGAAGAAATCACCTCCCCCACCCTATTCTGCGGTGAGGTCGATCCGGCGGGCGCCGATGCCCTGACCGCTCTCGGCGAGCTGGCCACGGTCTTACCGCCTGCCGCGCGGCTGCGGCGAGCCGGTTTCCTGGCAGAGCTGGCCTGGCGGCGGCTAAACTCGGGCGAAAGCGACGACCCAACCACGCTGACGCCGATCTACCTTCAATACCCGACATGACACAACAACCCCTACCTTACACCATCCGCCCGATGCAGCCGGGCGACATTCCAACGGTCGTGGCCATCGATCAGCTCTCCTTCCCCACGCCCTGGTCGGCCTCATCTTACGCATACGAACTCAGGAACAACAAGGTGTCTTCCTACTACGTCCTACTGAAACCGACGACGGGTGGGGCAGCCCTGCCAAAGCAGGGATGGCGACAGTGGCTGCTGGGCGTGGTGAGCCTGTCGGGACGGGAAAGCCCCGTGATCGGATACGTGGGATTCAGGCTTCGAGGCCCGGATGCACACATCAGCACCATCGCCGTACACCCGGATTGGCGCGGCAACGGGCTGGGGGAGTTGCTGTTGCTGACAGCACTGGAGGAGGTCTTGGCACAGGGCCGCAGATCGGTGACGCTAGAGGTGCGCGCCTCCAACCACATGGCCCAGCAGATGTATCGCAAGTACGGCTTCCGATTCACAGGCGTTCACCAGGGATACTACCAGGACGGCGAGGATGCCTGGCTGATGGCGGCCAGCCTGGACGCGGTCCGCACTCGAACCCGGCTGGCCGAGCTACGCCAGGCGCTTGAGACACGGCTCAGGGACAAAGCGAGCAGATCACACACCTCCAGTGGACAAAACGGAGCGGATACGCTATAATCTTTCGCGAGATCCTTTGGCAGATCGTGGGCTCCCTCGAATCTAGCCACGAGGCGATGTGTATAAGGGGGAATTGATCATGAGCCTGATAAAGTTCGTGCGCAACTATAACGACGAAAGCACCGAGCGCGGGTTTCAGTTCGAGTTCCTCTGTGATCGGTGCGGTACAGGCTACCGCACCCCGTTCAAGACCTCGGCAACAGGACTGGCCAGCGAGGCTCTGGACGTGGCCGGCGGCTTGCTGGGCGGCGTGTTCGGCACGGTAGCCAACGTGGGCGACAGGGTCCATTCCGCAGCATGGGAAAAGGCCCACGACCAAGCGTTCGCTAAGGCAGTTGAAGAAGTCAAGCCGAATTTCCGACAGTGCCCACGGTGCAGCAGTTGGGTGTGTCTGGAAAGCTGCTGGAACAAGACGCGTGGGCTATGCAAAGAATGCGCCCCCGATATGGCAGTGGAAATGTCGGCGATGCAGGCTGAGGCAGCCGTCGAAGGGGCACGGCAAGTGGCCCGCGCAGCGGCCAGCGAGCACATCACGGCAGAGGCTTTCGACGAGGTGATCAAGGCAGTCTGCCCCAAATGCGGAGCGCCGGTCAGCAGTGGCAAGTTCTGCGCCGAGTGCGGTGCGCCGCTGGCGGCCGAGAGATTCTGCACCGAGTGTGGAGGCAAAATCCCTGCCGGGTCGAAATTCTGCCCAGAGTGCGGCAAACCGCAGTAGTGCCTTTCCGACTGAATTCTTGCACATCGGGCAAGAATCTCACGCAAAGGTAGGACTGCATTTAACCGTGATGAGGGTCGAGAAACCCGATTCGGACTCAAAACGGGCATTGTAGCCGCGCTTTCCAAGCGCGCGAAGGCGCAGCGCGGATAGGAATCCGCGCCTACATCGGCGACCACGG
>DAOUDX010000073.1:0-11117 GCA_034430835.1 Anaerolineae bacterium | reverse complement strand
CCGAGGCACGGGTGGTCCGCCGGCGAGGCGTAGCGCTGCCCGACCTGTTCTCACTGACCATCGACGAGGTCTATGAGCTGTTCGGCGACGAACCGCGGCTCGCCCGCTCGCTGGCGGCGGCGCAGGATGCGGGCTTGGGGTATCTGGTGCTGCGCCAGCCGGCCTACGCGCTGTCGGGCGGGGAGGCACAGCGGCTCAAGATCGCCAAAGAGCTGTGCCGCACGACAAACTCACAGACGCTCTACATCCTGGACGAACCGACGGTGGGCCAGCACCTGGATGACGTGGCACGGCTGAGCAGCGTGCTGCACCGGCTGGTGGATGAGGGCCACTCGGTCTTTGTGGTGGAGCATCACGCGCACCTGCTGGCGGCCTGCGACTGGCTGATCGAACTGGGCCCGGGCGGCGGGCCTGAAGGCGGGCAGTTGGTCGCCGGGGGCACGCCGGAGGCAGTGGCGCAGGGCGACACGCCCACCGCACCCTATTTACGCGAGATCCTTGGGGTGGGCACGCTACCTGCGACCCAGGAGGGTGGATGACGACCTGGGCCGCGCTGCTGCTTGCCGATCCCTCGCCGTGCTTGCGCTTGCTTGTCCTGCGCGAACTCCTGGGACGACCCGAAGATGACGATGAGGTGCGCGAGCTGACCGCCTTGAGCGCGCAGGATCCGCTGGTTGCCGACATGCTGGCTTTGCAGCAGCCCAATGGGTCATGGGAACGGGTGGGCGCACGGTCACAGCTCGGCGCGTTGCGCGCGACGGCGCTGGCGCTCTCTCGGCTCGGCTACCTGGGGTTGGGCCCCGATCATGCGGCAGTGCAATGCGGGGCCAAGTACCTGTTCTCGCGCCAGCAGCCCGACGGGTCCTGGTCGCTGGCGGAGATACGCGCCGGTTTGATCGACGGGCATCTGATCGAGGAGGCGGCCGAGGGGTACTCGATGATGCCGCTGCAGACGGCGCTGCCGCTCCAGGGCTTGGCGATGTGCGGCTACGCCACCGATCCACGCGCCGAGGAGGCCTACGAATGGCTGTTGCGCCAGCGCTTGGATGATGGTGCCTGGCCCACCGGGATCGCCTCCGGCAACTATGGCTATGTAGGAGGCTATCGCCGTTTGGCCCACTCCCGCTGGGGCTGTCGCGCCAACACGACGGGAGCGCTGGTTTGCCTCGCTCATCACCCTGAACGACGTACCAGCGCCGAGGCGCGCCGGGCGCTGGATCTGCTGCTGGGACGTGAGACGCGCGAGCGGCAGAATCTAGGTTTTGATGTCGCACGCTTGATCGGGGTAGAGCCGGCGCGGGGATTCCTCACCTATTATGCGCGATTCGATGTGGCGCAGATACTCGATCTGAGCGGGCGGGTGGGGGCATTCCGAGACGATGCGCGGGTCGCCGACCTGATGGCGTTCATCCAGGGGGCGCAGGGTCCGTATGGATTGTGGGAGTACGCACCGCGGCCGCAGGCCTCGCGCTGGGTCACCTTTGACCTCCTGCGTTCGCTCTCCCGGTTTGATGGGTCCGGCGACTGGCTGGGCCTGGAGCCGCGCACTCCCTTTCGGGCGTATGCCAGGCGGGTGCGGCGATTCTAGAACGTAGCTGCCGGGGGTTTCGCTTGAAAAGCCTCAGGCGCTTGCTGATCGACACTGCCTCCACCGTACCTATGCAACACGCCCTCGGCGGCCGCGCGCACACGTTCCACCAGTTCCGGCGGCTCCAAAGCCATGGCCGCCGGGCCGTAGCTTAGTACCCAACCCGTCGCCCAGTCGAGATTCGCCGTGCCAAACCGTACGGTGATCGAGCCGTCGTCGTGATCGGTGACCGTCAGCCAGTTGCTGTCCCACTCGGCCACCGACTGAGCGACACAGGCATCCATGCGCACGACGATCTGATGAGGCGACTCGTACTGCATCGCGCGCTGCAGGTACTCGCGCACGTCAAACTCGTGGGGCATGACGAAACGCTCCGCGAGGGGTTCGATCTGCTGGATGCGATCCACTCGAAACGTACGCATGTCCTGCCTGAGGCGGCAATAGCCTGCCACGTACCATTGTCCCCACTGGAACGCCAGTCCATACGGCTCGATCACGTGCCCCGTCTCCTCCCGACGAACAATCCCGCTGTACGCAAGGCGGACGCACCGCCGCTCGGTGATGCACTGGCGCAGCGCGTGGATCGTCGCTTCCCAAGGACGATAGTCCCTGGCGGTCAGCCCTCCGACGACCAGGCTCTGCTGCACCTGGGCCACCTCCGCGCGCAGATCGTCGGGCAGGACGTTATCCAGCTTGGCGGTGACGGCGGTGACCGCGTCGCCATACGTCTGTCCCCACACGTCCCGCACCAGGTTGGCGCCCATGTAGAGCACCGTCGCTTCCTCGGCGGTAAAGATCAGCGGCGGCAGCTTGTAGCCCCGCACCAGCGAAAAGCCGCCGTACCGCCCACGTTCCGAGTAGATGGGGATGCCTATCTCGTCCAGCATCGCCATGTAGCGGTGGACCGTCCGCTCCGAGACGTTCAGCTCGCTAGCCAGCTCGCCGGCCTTCCAACTGGGCCTGGACTGGAGCATCATGATGAGCGACAGTAGGCGTGTGGCGACATTAGCCATCGTTTTCTCCCTCTTCCAGGGTGCATTCATTATACCACGGAATTATGGCGGAATGTGTCAAGATTAGGCAGAGTGCCATGACAAAGCCCCCTTGCGTGGAACGGAGAGAGAGGTATACTATCGGTCACAGGAGGAAGAAGCATGAGCCACATGGAAATTGAGCGCAGCAAAGAGCCAATCCGCTTGTTCAAATCCGACTTTCTGGAATTCTTCACGCACATTCACCCAGCCGTCGTGCTGATCATCTGGACTCCGGTCGTGGTCATCTTTCTGGCTATCGCCATTGCGGGCAGGCCAGAAGGCGTATCGCCACTATGCATCCCCGCCGGCTTCCTGGTCGGGCTGTTCACGTGGACGCTCGCCGAGTACACGCTGCATCGGTTCGTCTTCCACTTTCGCCCGCGCACACCCTGGCAAGAACGGCTGTCGTTCCTGTTTCACGGCGTCCATCACGCCCAGCCCATGTCCAAGACCCGGCTGGTGATGCCGCCGGCAGTCAGCATTCCATTGGCCCTGCTGTTCTACGGGTTCTTCTACCTGGTGCTGGGCATGCTGCTGGGAATAGCCCATTGGATAGCCCCTCTGTTCTCCGGCTTCGTGGGTGGGTACCTGGTCTACGACATGCTGCACTACAGCACCCATCACTTTCGCTTCCGCTGGCGGGTCTGGCAATTCCTCAGGCGGCATCACATGGCGCACCACGCGCAGACACCCACCATGCGGTTTGGGGTCAGCTCGCCGCTGTGGGACATCGTGTTCGGAACGATGCCGTCCTAGCTCGATCTGAGCGGCAATACAGAAAAGGATCCTATGAAATACTTGGGATACTCGACCGTTCTGGCGCTCGCTCTCATCCTGGTGTTCGTGTACTTTCTGTACCTGGATCTGCAACTGCCGTTCTATGCGGCGTGGCTCGCCAGCCTCGGCCTGACCACCCTGATACTTTACTGGTTGGACAAGTGGTTGGCGAGAATCAAGAAACCCAACATCCGCGTACCGGAACACACCCTCAATCTGTTGGTCCTCGCCGGGGGCTTTGCCGGCGCGTGGCTCGGACGAGGCCTTTTCCGCCACAAGACGAACATCCGCAAACACTGGGGCATGTTCGCGATCCTGGTCGCGAGCACGCTGCTCCACGGCGTGCTAATCTACTGGGTCTTTTTCCGGCAGCTCCTGGAGCAGAGCGGGAGGTGATTGGCAATGTGTGATACAGTCGTCGCCACGGCCGAGGCTACCGCCGATGGGGTCACCATCCTGGGCAAGAACTCGGACCGCGCACCCAACGAGGCGCACCACCTGCTCCTCATCCCCGCCGCCGACCACGCCGCTGGCAGCCGCGTCCGGTGCACCTACGTCGAGGTTCCCCAGGCCGAGCACACCTACGCCATCCTACTGGCCAAGCCCTTCTGGATCTGGGGATGCGAGATGGGAGCCAACGAACGCGGCGTCGCCATCGGCAACGAGGCCGTCTTCTCCAAGATACCCGCGGAGAAGCGGGAGGCCCTGATCGGCATGGACTTTATCCGGCTGGCGCTGGAGCGCGCCGCCACCGCGCGTAAGGCAGTGGATGTGATCACCGGGCTGCTGGCCGAATACGGGCAGGGGGGCAACTGCGGGTTCGGTCACAAGGAATTTTACCACAACAGCTTCCTCATCGCCGACCCGCACGACGCCTGGGTGCTTGAGACAGTGAGCCGACATTGGGCGGCCAAGCAGATCAAGGGGATCTACACCATCTCCAACGGCCTGACGATCGGCAGCGAATGGGACCTGGCCTCACCCGACCTAGTCGATTACGCCGTGCGGAAAAAGTGGTGCAGTGGGCGCGACGATTTTCATTTCGCCCGCTGCTACGCCGACTTCATCTACACCAGGTTCAGCCGCAGCAGCCAACGCCGCGAGTGCACCATGCACGCACTGACCGAGCAGCGCGGCGCGATCACCGCAGCCGACGTGATGGACGCGCTGCGCAACCACGGCGAGACCAGACGCCAGACCTGGCGGCCAGACACCAGGCTGGCGGATCTGACGGTGTGCGCCCACGCCAGCTTTGGCCCCATCCGCTATAGCCAGACAACGGGATCGATGGTCTCACACCTGCATCCCGACTGTCCCACGCACTTTGTCACGGGAACGGCCGCTCCCTGCACCAGTGTCTTCAAGCCTGTGTGGCTGGACACAGGACTGCTCGATACAGGCCCCGCGCCGACGGGCGACTATGACGCCGCCACGCTGTTCTGGCGACACGAAGCACTGCACCGGGCCACGCTACGAGACTATGCGACCATGATCCAGCTCTACCGGGACGAACGGGATGCGCTGGAGGAGGGATTCGTGACGGGGGCACTCCAACGGGCTTGCGGCTCTGCGGGCGAGCGCGCGGCCTTCGCAGCGCAGTGCTTCGCCGAGGCTGACGCCGCCGAGTCCCGCTGGCTGGAGCAGGTGTCAGCAGCGGAGGTGCGGCGGCGTCCCAATCTGCTGTACACGATAGCCTGGAACAGGGTAAATCGGTGGGCAGGGCTGCCAGCCTGATTCTACGTGCCCGGGCGCTATTGCTGGTTTAGCGTAACGTCCCCCACGAGGAGGCGATGGAGGGTACCGTCGGCAGTGCGTAGGAGAAGCGCGCCATCCTCATCGACCGATTCAGCCATGCCTACCAACATTTCCCCCGACGCGACAACCTGCACCTGCTGACCCAGCGTCGCCAACCGCGCGGCCCATTCCTCGTGCGGGCTTTCGCCCGCTTTGAGAGCCTTGTACCGTCGCTCGACCCCGGCCAGGAGTGCGACCAGCAGCGCGGCCCGGTCCGTCGGCCGGCCCGTTTCGGCCAGGATGCTGGTGGCGTTGGGATCAAGTTCGGGCAGTGTCTCCACCTCCACGTTCACGTTGATCCCGATCCCGACGATCACGGACGTCACCTGATCTCCCTTGAACGCCGTCTCTGTTAGCACTCCGGCTAGTTTCTTCCAATCTTGAGATTTGAGATTTGGGGTTTGAGATTTAACTATGAGGTCGTTGGGCCACTTGAGCCGGGCCTGCAAGCCTGCTATCGCCTTGACGGCGTCGGCCGCCGCGAGACCACACAGCATCGTCAGCCGCTGCGTCTGGGTGGGAAGCAACTGGGGCCGGAAGAGGATCGAGCACAGGATGCAGGTGGTCGGAGGGGCTATCCACTGCCGCCCCATTCGCCCGCGCCCGGCCATCTGCTCGTCGGCCACGACCACCGTGCCCTCGGGCGCACCCCGCGCCGCCAACTCCTTCGCCACATCGTTGGTCGAGCCGGTGCACGGCAGATGGACGAGATCGCGCCCAAAGGTGTGAGTGGTCAAGATGGCTTGTACGGCAGACGGATCGAGTTGGTTCATTTGGAGATGTCTAGAATCAGTCCAGAATACGGTGGCAAGGAAACCATCTTCGGGTTGATAGAATTTTCTATCCCGATCGTGAACAGGATTCGCTTACACGCTGTCTGATTCTGGAATGTACAAGAGGTACCTCCAAAGTTGATCAAGACAAGGACGCTTTCATCGCCGCACTCTCGACGGTATGCCAACAGGTTCTCGTCGACATCCGGTCCGTCCACGAGTTGGAGCATCCCTGCTCGAAGCTCTACGCGCTCTCGCCTCAGATGCAAGAGTCCCTTGTAGACGTTCAGAATGGAATTCTCGTCAACCCGCTCGCTCTCCACATCGATCGATCTGTGGCTTTCGTGTACAGGCAGCCACGGTTTTGCACCCTCCCCGCAGAAACCCGCATTGTCGCCGCTATCCCACTGCATAGGGGTGCGGCACCCATCTCGATTCACGTACAGGCCAAGCAGGTCTAGGACGAGCTGTGGCGCCCGACTGTATTGCTGCCCTAGTGGATCCTTCGCCGCTCTGGCTGGGAAATCCCCGTCCACCATGCCGATCTCTTCGCCATAGTACGTGACAGGGACGCCCCGGACTGTGAACTGGAACAGGGCCAGGAGCTTGGCCACCCTGGGATCGTTGCCAACCTTCGAGATGACTCGTTTCTGATCGTGGTTGCCAAAGACGTAGACAGGGATGTAGGGAGCAGGATAGTGCGCTTCATAGTGACGGATAACTTCCCGAAAGAAACGGGCATCCACTTTCAGATCCAGCAACTTCCAAAGAAACGTCAGGTTCAGCCCATCCAGTTGATCGCCAAGGTACCTCTTGAGCGTATCGTCATCTCCGAACAGCTCAGCCAGCAGGAACCTATCCGGCGAATACGTATCGGCAACGGCCCGCAGTTCCTTCGCCAGCTCAAAGGTCTCCGGCTGATGCAAGTTGTATTTCCATCGCTGAAAAAAGCCCGCACTGTGGTCTGTCGGCACATAACGCAACGAGAACGGATTGTCACGAAACTTCGCGTCCTCGTAGATGGCGTGGAAAATATCAAGCCGAAAGCCATCCACACCCTTGTCCAGCCAGTGGCGCACGACATCGAACATCGCTTCCTTGACCGCCGGGTTGCGATAGTTCAGGTCCGGCTGGAAGGGCAGGAAGCTGGCATAGTACCATTGATCCGTCGTCCGATCATAGTGCCACGCCGACCCACCCGGTATGGCCTTCCAGTTGTTGGGAGAGCGTTTGCCTCTGCCATCCTTCCAGACGTACCAGTCTCTCTTGGGGTTCGTCCGGCTGGTGCGGGATTCCCGGAACCAGGCATGCTCGATCGACGTGTGATTCATCACCAGGTCGAACAGGATTCGCATGCCCCTGTGGTGAACCTCGTCGATCAGGACTCGCACGTCAGCCAGGTCGCCGTATTCTGGAGCGACGTCGTAATAGTCGCTGACATCATACCCCCAATCACTCTGGGAGCTGCTGAAGAAGGGGGACAACCAGATCGTCTCAAATCCGAGGTCTTGGATATAGTCAAGCTTGGAGATGATCCCGCGTAGATCGCCGACGCCGTCGTGATTAGAGTCCATAAACGAACGAGGGTAGATCTGATAGATCGTTGTCTTCTGCCACCACGGTTGCTCTGAGGACAAGGCAAGGTCACTCCTATCCTGTGTTTGCAGGCTGGTAACACAGATCACTTACGACGTGATCGGCCCCGATGAGGGGGCATGCGGGAAACTGCAGTTAGCCTTCTACACTTCCAGCCTGGACAGATACGGGTCTCTCGACAAGTATCGTACCGCCACTCTATCTCCAACGTTCAACTGCCGATACACGCGATAGCTGATTTGCTGCTCTGCGCCGTAGCCATCTCCAAACCCATAGGTCAGATAGCACGTCCGATCTCCTTCCGAGTCGGTTCGGGTGCGCTTGCTCACGACTACACCCTCCGTCATCGCCCCACTGCTATCCAATTCCCTCGCCACCGGAAGGTCCCTGGCTGCCAGACCTGCAAGCACCAGAAGAAACAATCCCACAAGCAAGAACACCAAACTGACCCAGTTGAACGCCACCATATCTAGAAGCCGTAGGATAGTGGCGACCAGTATACCCAAACCGAGGACCGCCGCCACCGCCATCCGGACTATAACAGAACGTGTAGTAGGCACAGCCTTCTGTCCCGGCCGATTCAACCTAAAGTTGCTCATTCTCGCACCTACCTTTCATTTTGAACCCATCCTTGCCGCGCCCATGCACCTGAGCGCCGACGGTACGGGCCAAGTGCACGACTGTTGGACCATGATCTATGGAAAACCAACTCCCTGCATTGCACCGTGATCCGTCTGCCGGTCGTAGGTATCCTCGTGTTGGCGGTAAAGCTCCAGTGTGCTCTCAGCAATAGCATCCGCCGTCTGCTCTAACTCGCTACATGAGGCATACACTGCCAGTGAATCCAAAGCTCGGAGAACCTCGCATCCCGCCTCGACCGCTATGTCTTTGTGTCCATCCTCATGTCGTTGCAGTGCAGCCAGATAGGTATTCCACCTTTGTGCGAGATCTACCGGTCCTTTCTCAGGGTCATCCCATTGTGGGAGGACAAAGACTACCTCTACTTCAACTTCGACGGGGCCAGTCGCACAGCCGCCGACTGTGGTTGAGTAGGGATAGGACCAATGTACATCCCATTTGGTATACGCATCCCAATGATGTCCCAACTCATCGGTGTAGCCAAACCGATCCATCTGGGCGCGCAGTTCATCTGGCGTGGACCCGGTTATCCCGTAGTAGACGTAGTAGGTCGAAACAGAGATTCCCCTCTCTGGTAGACAGCTATGCCTCTCGATCGATGCAGTGATCGGCGTGGATGTCGATATGCCTGGTGAAGCACTAGAACAGCCAACGAGTGAAACAACGATCAGAATCGAGTTGAGCAGCCAGAGATATGATTTCTCGGTGTGTTCTCCCTTCTGCACTGGGAACCTCCAAGCGACCCGACGCTCAGGCCTCATCCGCCGGGTAACCTACGCACCGTGCCTATCAATCCAGCGTGCCTCACAAGGCCAGCGCTTTGTCGGCGCATTCCACTATCCCAAGGAAAGGCCATGCCCGCCACCCTGCCAATGGCAAAGCGCACAGTGGCTCCGCTCTCTGTCAGTTCTCAACTTACCGTATCTCCAAGACCGCTACCGACTTTGCCGGCAGGTCCAACAGCAGGGTGTTATCAGTGAGTGTCACCCCATCAAACGGAGCGGGTTTCACCCGCTCGGGGTGATCAAACGTGTTGTGAGCACTTATCGCTTCGGCGGTCAGAACGCGGCCGGTTGCGGCCGTGGGCTTTATCCCGCGCAGCTCGCAGGAGACGCCCATTTCCCGCCCAGGGTCGAGGTTGCAGAGGGAAAGATGGACTCGGCCTTTGTCATCGCGGGAGGCGGAGACGCTGATCGCGGGGATAGACTCATCGCCGTGTTCGTACGACGTGCAGTCCAAGTCCGTGGGAAGCAGGGTAGCATCCTGATGCACCTTGTACATCTCGAACACGTGATACGTGGGCGTCAGGACCATGCCGTTGTCCTCGGTCAGTATTATCGCCTGCAGGACGTTGATGGTTTGAGCGATGCTGGCCATGGTCACCCGCTCGCAGTGGGCGTTGAAAATACTGAGCGTGACGCCGGCTACCAGCGCGTCCCTCAAAGTGTTCTGCTGGTACAAGAACCCAGGAAGCGTGCCGGGTTCAACCTCGTGCCACGTGCCCCACTCGTCCACGATCAACCCCACGCGCTTTTCAGGATCGTAGCGGTCCATGACGTTCGAATGCTTGGTGATGAGCTCGTCCATGAACAGGGCTTTCTTCAACGTCGTGAACCACTCACCCTCGTCGAACTGCGTGGCCGATCCCTTGGCCGCCCATGTGCCCGGCACGGTATAGTGGTGGAGCGATAGCCCGTCCATGAGCTTGCCGGCCTCGCGCATGAGAACTTCCGTCCAGTTGTAGTCGTCTCCGGCGGCCCCGCAGGCGATCTTGTAGAGGCGGCTCTGGCCAAAGTTGCGGCAGTACGTGGCATACCGGCGATACTGATCCGCGTAGAATTCCGGCCGCATGTTGCCACCGCAGCCCCAGTTCTCGTTGCCTACCCCCCAGAACCGGATGGCCCATGGCTCCCGGCGACCATTGGCCCGCCGCAGGTCCGTCATGGGGCTTTGCCCATCGAACGTGAGGTACTCCACCCACTGTTGCATCTCGTGCACCGTGCCGCTGCCCACGTTGCCACAGATGTAGGGCTCGCAGCCGAGCTGCTCACAGAGGTCCATAAACTCGTGCGTGCCAAAGTGGTTGTTCTCGGTGACACCTCCCCAGTGCGTGTTGACCATACAGGGGCGGTTTTCGTACGGGCCGATCCCGTCCTGCCAATGATACTCATCCGCAAAGCAGCCACCCGGCCAGCGCAGGACGGGGATATTGATCTTGCGCAGTGCTTCGACGACGTCGTTGCGGATGCCGCGTGTGTTAGGGATACTCGACTCCCTTCCCACCCAGAACCCACCGTAAATGCAGCGTCCCAGGTGCTCGGAGAAGTGCCCATAGATATGCTTGCTGATTCGTCTTTCTCCCAGATCTGCATTGACGATCACCCTATTCACATGTGTGCTTTTCTCTGGCATCCTGTCCCCTTTCTGTGGATTGGTCGTATTGGCCGCATAATGGCTGCGCTCATAGGCAATAGTAAGTGCCGCTCAATAAAGAACAATGCAACCGTCCCGCTTGCATTGACTACAAGGGTCGCTATCGCCGGATCACAAATCCCTCCTCCACCAACAAGTCCGTGACGATCACCTGCTTGATTACTCAATCCAGCGACTCCATTGATGATGTTGGTCAAGCCATTAAGTATTCTATGCTCTTCTTCGTTCCCGGCCTTCTTGAACTGCAAAACCTCTTCCACTTGCCTGAGCAATCTACATAGATCGCCGGATGTGTCTGCCTCGACATCTCTTTCGTTTATAATTGTTTTGAAGGCCGTCTCAATTAGTGTCTGGACTTTGGCAAATAAACCACACGGGAGTGCCAGGATTGGGACAAGTGACACTTGGGCGCGGGCAATACACGGCGGTTGGGGGCGCAGTGGCGCGGTGCCAGAGCAGGCAGTGGCAGAGTCCGCCGCTGCT
>DAOUDX010000072.1:0-20359 GCA_034430835.1 Anaerolineae bacterium | reverse complement strand
ACGAGCTGGTCGCCCTCCACATCGTCGGCACCGTGGCCGATTTCCCCGACCGTTCGGCTGAGCGCTCACGGCGAAGCCTGCGCCCCGATCTGGAGCCTTGGTTCCGCGAGCTCGGCGTCGCATACCACTTTGCGGCGCTGGAGCTGCTGCCGGAGGAGCCGCTACCCCTCGACTGCTTCCGCTGCTCGCGGAACCGGCGCAAGGCGCTCTTCAATGCCGCTGTCGAACTGGGGTGCAACAAGCTGGCCTTCGGTCACCACGCCGACGACGCGGCTGCCACGACGCTGCTCAGCCTGATGTTCGCCGGGCAGTTGGAGACGATGAAGCCGCGCGTTGCATTCTTCGACGGCAAAGTGACCGTCATACGCCCCCTGATCTACGTCCCGGAGAAAGAGCTGGTCCGCTATGGACGGGCAGCGGGTTTTCCCAATCCACCCCCTTTGTGCCCCCGCGGCCTGACGTCTCAGCGCGCGCAGGTCAAAGCGCTCTTGCGTCATTTTGGCCGCAGCCAGAAGCAGATCCGCGCCAATCTCTGGCGCGCCGCCCGCGAGGGGATGGGATTCTGAGACGTTTTTCTCAGGAAGAACGGCCCTCGCTTCCGGCTTCCTGCTTCTTGTGGTATACTTACTCCTGCGACTGCGACTTTCTCCGGGAGGTAAGATGGGGCATTTTCTCAGCCTGACCGACCTGAGCTCACATGGGCTGCGTGGCTTGCTCGAGCGGGCCATCGAGCTCAAGGACGAGTGGAGAAACGGCGGCAATCGCCCGCTGCTCAAAGGTAAGACGTTGGGCATGGTGTTCCAGAAACCCTCCCTGCGCACCCGTGTCTCTTTCGAGATGGGCATGATCCACCTGGGGGGGCAGGCGATCTATATCTCTCCGATGGAGATCCAGTTGGGCAAGCGGGAAAGCGTGCCCGACATAGCCCGCGTCCTATCCCGCTACGTGAACGGCATCATGGCGCGAGTTTTCGATCACGACGACGTGGTCGCCTTGGCAGAGTATGCCAGTGTGCCTGTCATCAATGGCCTGTCCGACTACAGTCACCCCTGTCAAGGATTGGCCGATTTCCTCACCATCGTTGAGAACAAGGGCTGGGATCTGAAAGGCCGCAAGCTGGCTTACGTCGGGGACGGCAACAACGTGGCGACCTCGCTTCTCTTTGGCGCTGGCATGATGGGGATGGATTTTGCCATCGCCGCTCCACCGGGCTACGAGCTGCCCCGGGACGTGTGGGGGCTGGGCGAGCAACTCGCCCTCGAGAGCGGCAGCCGCCTGCTGGCGACGGCCGATCCGCACGAGGTTGTTGCCGAGGCCGACGTCGTCTACACCGACGTGTGGGCCTCGATGGGCCAAGAGAACGAGGCAGAGGAGCGTGCGCGCGCTTTTGCTTCGTACCAGGTCAACGAACCGCTGGTCGCGGAGGCCAAGCCGGATGTCATCGTTATGCATTGCCTGCCAGCCCATCGGGGGCAGGAGATCACCGACGGCGTTTGTGATGGCCCCCATTCGGTGTTGTGGGATCAGGCTGAGAACCGCATGCACGCACAAAAAGCCATCCTGGTAGAACTGATGGCATCGGAAGGGTAAGAGCGTGGCAGGGAACCGCAGAGTCTTTGAAGAAGCTATGCAGGCAGCGGCCAATGCCGCTTGGGACCAGAAATGGGCTGCATCTATCGCAGAATACAAGCGCGCGCTGGCCGAGTTTCCCCGCGATGCCAGCGCGCTCACAGGCTTGGGATCGGCCTGCTCCGGCGCCGGCAAGTTGAAGGATGCGCTCACCGCATATCAGAAGGCTGTTGAGGTTGCACCGGACGATCCTGTGCTCCTGGAGCGCATCGGGCAGATGCGGGAGCAACTGAAGCAGGGGAAGGAGGCCGCCAAGGCTTACCTGGCTTCCGCAGAACTCTATCTGAACCAGCAGCATGCCGCCGACTTGGCGCTGGAGCGGTGGAAGGACGCGACTCGCGCTTGCCCCGATAGCACGCAGGCGCACGCCAAGCTGCTCCAGTATTACCAGGAGCAAGGACAAATACGAGAGGCGGTAGATGAATGCATGGTCCTCGTGCACATCTACCAGGAACGCGGAGACATCGACTACGCCACCAAGCTCTCTCAGCACGCCCTCAAGCTGGCTCCGCACAATACCGGCGTACTGCGTGCCCTCGACACACTGCGCTACGCGGAAGAGGAGGCCTCGCAGTCGCGGACCGAGGCTGGCCGGGGAGCGGCTGAACCACTGGCAGCCATCGGCGAGGGCATCGACTGGGGCTTTGGTCCAGGGGCCGAAACGCTTGAGGAGCGAGGCAGCCCGGTCGCGATCACTCGGCAGAAGGCATTGACCGACCTGGCCGAGAGTTTCTTCGAAGAGGAAGCGGCATTGCCTTCGGTGCCCTCCCGGCTTAGCAAGGCGGAAGCTGATGCTCTGATCGGGCGGGCGCTCGATCTCCAGACACGGGGGAATGTTGATCAGGCCATCGATGCCTACGAGCGGGTGGTCACGGCAGGCGTGGAGCAGCCCGCTGTGCATTTCAACCTTGGTCTGCTCTACCAGGATAAGCTCCGTTTCGACGCTGCGATTTCCCAGTTTGAGCGTTCACTCACTTACCCCGACTACGTGCTGGGCAGCCATTTTGCCTTGGGGGAATGCCACCGTGCCAAGGGACGTGTCGATGAGGCGCTGGAGCACTTTATCGAGGTGCTCAAGATCGTCGATCTGGCTACCGTTCAACGCGATCAGGCCGATGACCTGATCCAGCTCTACGAACAACTAGCCGATGGCTACGTGGCCAAGGGAGAGCGGGAGCAGGCTCTCGAGTTCACCAACTCGCTGGTTACCTTCCTCAGCGAGCAGGGTTGGGAGGATAAGGTCGTCAAGGCCCGCCAGAGGCTTGATGCGCTGGCCGAGGAGGGGCCTACCCTGAGCCTGGCCGAGATGTTGGCTACGCCGGGTGCCGAGGTCATCTTGGAGTCAGTCGCGTTGTCGCAGGAATACGCCAAGCGCGGCATGTACTATGCCGCGTTGGAGGAGAGCTACAGCACCTTTCAACACGCTCCCACGTACCTGCCTACCCATCGGCAGTTGGCCCAAGTCCTGTTGGCTATGGGGAAAGTGGAGGAGGCTGTCGCCAAGTTCGTCGCCATTGCCAACACCTACCTGGCGCGTGGCAATGTCCGCCGGGCCATAGGGATGTACAATCGTGCCTTGAAACTCTCGCCGATGGATATCGCAGGCAGATCCAGGCTGATCGATGTGCTTGTCAGACACGGCAAGATCGAGGAGGCACTGGAGCACTATCTGGCCCTGGCGGAAAGTTACCACAACTTGGCGCAGATTGATCGGGCGCGCGAGACGTACCAAGACGCGTTGCGCCTAGCGCCACGGGGCGATCCCAATCACAGGTGGAAGGTCCGCATTCTGCACAAGATAGGTGACATCGACATGCAGCGTGTGGACTGGAAGCACGCCGCTGGCATCTACGAGCAGATCCGCAAGATCGATCCCGGCGATGAGCGGGCTCGCTTAGCGTTGATGGAGCTCTACTACCGCCTGGGCCGTCCAGAACTGGGTATCACCGAGCTTGACGATCTGCTGAAGACTTGCCGCGAGAGTGGTAAGACCGAACGCATCTTTGCCATCCTGCAAGACGCCGTCGGTGAACGGCCCGACGATATTCCATTGCGCACCCGGCTGGCGCAGGCACACCTTGATGCCGGGAACGTCGATCAAGCACTGGAACAGCTAGATAGACTGGGGGACCTACAGCTAAACGCCGGGCGACACGAGGATGCCAAGGTGACCATCCGTGCGATTATCGCACTCAATCCGCCCAACGTGGTGGCCTATCGAGAACTGCTGGACCAGATCAATGGAAGCGGCTCCTAATAACGAGGCCGATTCCCAGGAACTGAATAGTGGCGAACCTATTGTGGCACTTGCAACGGATCGAACTGGTAGACGCCCTCGACATTCTACTTGTGGCTGTTGTCTTCTTTGGGGCGTTGTACCTGGTGCGTGGCACGCGGGCCGTGCCTCTGCTGCGTGGTGCCATCTTTGTCATCATCCTCGTCGTCCTGCTTAGTGGCGTCATACGTCTGCGTGCCTTCGGCTGGTTGACGCAGAATGCCATCCCCGCGTTGCTTGTGGCTGTCCCCGTTCTCTTCCAGCAGGAGTTGCGGCGGGCATTGGAGCGGCTGGGCCGACCAGGGGTGCTGGTCAGTTCGATCAGGGGAAAACGTGCTGCCTTGGAACAGACCTTGACCACAGTTGCCCATGCAAGCCACATGCTCTCCGAACGGCGGTGCGGAGCGCTGATCGTTCTTGAGCGCGAGACCGGTCTCCGAGAACTGGCAGATAGCGGTGTCTACCTCGATGCCGCTGTGACTCCTGAGCTGCTGGTGACAGTTTTCGATCCCCACACAGTGCTGCACGATGGAGCAATCATCGTGCGGAACGGACGGGTGTTGGCTGCGGCCTGTGTCCTGCCTCTATCGACAGCCTTCCTCGCCGACCGCCAATTGGGGCTGCGTCACCGCGCTGCGATCGGCGTGACGGAGGAGAGCGATGCCATCGTGGTCGTCGTCTCCGAGGAACGCGGGTCCATCTCCATTGCCCACGCCGGCCGCATCATCCGCAATCTGGACGCCAAGCGACTGGAGGCCGTGTTGCACGCGCTCTATCAGCCTGTGCTGGAACGGGCGTGGCCGCAGTGGGTGGCCCAGGTGCGGAGGATGTTCGGAGAGGAGAAGTAGGCCATGAGAGCAGCCCTGCGTTGGACGGTGGGCAATCTGCCGTTGGCAGTGCTGGCGCTCATACTGGCTAGCGTGGTGTGGGCTATTGCTGTGGAGGAGGCAGATCCCGTCCGCACGGAACGCTATTTTCAGGCAATACCGCTCAAGACGGTCGGCCGGCCCGAGGGGGTCTTTATCGTAGGGGGGTTGACCGAACGGGTGTACGTGACGGTTCGTGCTCCCGAGTCGGTTTGGGATGATTTGGTGCTTGACGACTTTGAGGCTGTCGTCGATCTGGCGGGTATGGAGCCGGGGGTTCATGAGCTGCTTGTCGAGGTTGTGGTAGACAAACAGCTGGCAGAAGTATTGCTCGTCGAACCCCAGTATGTCACCCTGGAGTTGCAGCCCTGGGTGGAGCGCGCCGTGCCTGTGCGTGTGCAGGTGGAGGGGAAACCGGCTCTTGCATACCTGGCGGGGTCGCCGATCGTGACGCCGACCCATGTCATGGTGAACGGTCCCAGTTCCTACGTCGATCAGGTCGTCGAGGCCGGCGCGCAGATCTCTGCCGAGGGCGCCAGTGCCGATGTGGATGGTGAGGTATCTCTGCGGGCCTTGGACACGGAAGGGCAGCCTGTGCCCCTCGTCACGTTGATGCCTGAGGCCGCCCACGCACGTGTCCCTGTCGAGCTGAGGGAGGACTACCGAACGCTGGCCGTCAAGCCTGTCAGAGAGGGCCTCGTCGCCTATGGTTATACGATCACTGGCTTCTCCGTCGATCCAGACACTGTAACTGTCTCCGGCGCACCCGAGACCGTCGCGGCCCTGCCAGGCTTTATCGAGACTGAGACCGTCAGCGTGGAGGGAGCCCAGGACAACGTAGTCGCCCATCCGCTCCTCAGCCTGCCGCAAGACGTCGTGCTCTTGCCGGGCCAGCAGGTAACGGTGACCTTTTTCGTCGAGGCCATCCAGAGCAGTTTGACGATAGAGATCACACCGACGCTAGAAGGTTTATCGCCAGGACTCACGGCCACCGTCTCCCCTGTGACCGTCGAGGTCTTTCTGAGTGGGCCGCTGCCTGAGCTGGAATCGATGGGAGAGGGGGACGTGCGCATCGTTCTCGATCTCTACGAGCTGGAGCCCGGGATGCACCAAGTCGTGCCCCAGGTAATAGTACCGACAGCGGTGACCGACTACAGCGTCCTGCCGGCCACCGTGCAGGTGGAAATACTTGTGGGTCCCACCGCTGTCCCTACCCTCAGACCAACCCCAACCCCCAGGCCCACACCGAGTGGGGGCTGATCGGAGCCAGCAGAGTTGACGAGCACTCCAATCGTAGCCCTTGTGGGCCGACCTAACGTGGGCAAGTCCACCCTCTTCAACCGCATCGCCGGGCGACAGATCGCAGTGGTGCACGACGAGCCGGGCACAACCCGCGACCGGCTTCACGCGGACGCCGAATGGAATGGTGTCACCTTCGTCGTGGTGGATACTGGCGGCATCGAGGTGCTGCCTGATACCGTCGCCGCCGGGAGGCGACCCGGCCCCGAGCGGGTGCTGGCGCAGGACTCGGCCCGTTACATTCCCCTGATCCGTGCCCAAGCCGAGCAAGCCATCGCCGGCGCAGACGCCGTCATCTTCCTCACCGACGCTGCCGGCGGCCTGACCGCCGCCGACGAGGAGGTGGCCGGAATCCTACGCCGCGCGCGCTGCCCCGTCTTCCTGGTTCCCAACAAGGCGGATAACGAGCGGCTGCGGCAGGACGCGCTCGAGTTCTACGCCTTGGGCCTGGGGGAGGTTTACCCCATCTCTGCCTTGCACGGCGTCGGCGTGGCCGACTTGCTGGACGATGTGGTCGAGGCGTTGCCCTCGGTCGAGGAAGAGGAGCAGGGCGAAGGGGATCAGGATTCGGGAATCAAGATCGCCATCGTCGGGCGGCCCAACGTGGGCAAATCGTCGTTGCTGAACAAGCTGCTCGGCGAGGAGCGGGCCATCGTCAGCCCCATCGCCGGCACCACCCGCGATGCCATCGACACAGTCCTGGAATGGGAGGGCACGCCCATCACGCTGATCGATACCGCTGGCATCCGGCGGCGGGGCAAGATCGAGCGGGGGGTGGAGCACTATAGCGTGCTGCGGGCGCTGCGTGCCATCCAGCGGGCCGACGTGGCGCTGCTGATGATCGACGGCGTCGAGGGAGTCACTGCCCAGGATACCCACGTGGCCGGCCTCATTCTCGATGAGTGGGCCAGCGTGGTGGTGCTGGTCAACAAGTGGGACGCGGTAGAGAAGGACACCGCCGACCACGGGCGGTCGGACACGATGGCCGAGTACACCAGGTGGGTGCGCGAGGAATTAAAGTTCCTCGACTATGTTCCCATCCTCTACATCTCAGCGCTCACAGGGCAGCGCGTGCACAAGGTGATACCGACGGCGCTGGCCGTGCAGGAGGCGCGCTTCCGGCGTGTCCCAACCGGAGAGCTGAACCGGCTGGTGCGAGACGCGCTGGCGCGCCACGCCCCGCCCAGCAAGCGCGGCAAGCGACTGAAGGTCTATTACGTCAGCCAGCCGGGCGTGGATCCGCCCACGTTCGTCTTTCACGTGAATGATACCGAGTTGGTGCATTTCAGCTACGAGCGCTACCTGGAGAACAAGCTGCGAGAGGTCTACGAGTTCACCGGCACACCGCTGCGGCTGATCTTTCGACCCAGAGGGCGGAGGGAAGAATAGCAGTTGGATGCCTAGGATCGATAGAGGATGGAATTCAGACAAAGCATGAAGCAAAGATGGATCATTAGCCTGGGAATAGTTTTTGTTCTTGCAGTGGCACTGGCGTTATTAGGCAGATTCACTATCCAGGTTCTGTCCAATCTGGAAGGCCCCGACCCTGACAAAGCAATGCAAGACTTACTTCAGGCAGCCCTAGAAGGTGACGAGCGATATGTCGTCGAATTAGGCACGTATCGGCATAGAGTGGAATTACCGACGGTATCGATTGAGCGGTCTGCCTGGGACGTTCTAGTATCTCATGCGAATGAATTATCAAAGGCTACTGTTGATATCACAACCACTGGCAACGATGCGGACCTAGTGTCTTCAGAGGTCCGAATCGTTGGTGAATCCTGCGTCATTGAATGTCTTTCAGACAATGGGCAAGTAGTCGGCCCACGCTATTTCTACGTATACACGTGTCAAACGACAAACTAGCCTGGTTTAGCCCTAAGACCCCACGAATGTAGCCAGACACCTCACCATGGCAGGTTACCTCTGCACTTCGAAATTCCCAACTTGGGCTTTGCGCCCGGTTGTGGTATGATTGGGCCTCGACTGAAAATGACAGACAACGGATTCGTCAAAACGCAACTATCCAATGGCCTGACCGTGCTGGTCAAGGAGGCGCACGCCGCGCCGGTGGCCAGCTTTTGGGTGTGGTACCGGGTGGGGAGCCGCAACGAGCATCTGGGCGTCACCGGTATCTCTCACTGGGTGGAGCACATGCTGTTCAAGGGAACGGAGGCGTTCCCCCCAGGCACGGCGGATAAGGCCATCGCCCGCGAGGGCGGCGTCTCCAATGGGCTCACGTGGTATGACTTTACCACCTACTACGCTACGCTGCCAGCCGACCGCATCGAGCTGGGCTTGCGTATCGAGGCCGACCGCATGGCGCACGCGCTCTTCGACCCCGATGGCGCGGCCCTGGAACGCACCGTCATCATCAGCGAGCGCCAGGGAGCCGAGAACAACCCCGAGTTCTTGCTCAACGAGGCACTGATGGGGTCGGTCTTTCGCGTGCACCCTTATGGCAATGAAACCATCGGCCACATGTGCGACCTGGAGGCGATGACGCGCGAGCAGCTCTACGCTCACTACCGCACCTATTACACCCCCAAGAACGCGTTGGCCGTCGCGGCGGGCGATTTTGCCGCCGATGACATGTTGCGGCTGATCGAGCATCACTTTGGCGCGATCCCCAACGGCGTGGATGTGCCGCCGATGAACGCCGTCGAGCCATCGCAGCGAGGGGAGCGGCGGGTGACGGTCGAAGGGGAGGGCAACGTCGCGTACTTGGAGATGGCCTTCCGCGCCCCCTCTGCCCGCGATCCAGGCTTCCACGCTTTGGCAGTGCTCGACGCAGTGCTCACCGGTGCCAGTGGCATGACCATCTTCGGTGGTGGCTCGACCAACAAGAGCAGCCGCCTTTACAAGGCGCTGGTGGCGGCAGAGCTGGCGACTCACGTATCTGGCTCCCTCCTTCCAACCGTGGACCCTTACATCTACGACCTCTCCGCCGTCGTGCGCACGGGCCACACCCCCGCCGAGGTAGAGGAGGCGCTGGAGGCGGAGCTGGCGCGCGTGATCGACGAGCCGATCTCAGAGGAGGAGCTGATCAAGGCGATCAAGCAGGCCAAGGCTCAGTTCGCCTACTCCAGCGAGACGGTCACCGGGCAGGCGCTGTGGATGGGGTTCAGCGAGATTTTCGCCGACTATGGCTGGTTCGAAAGCTACATCGACAACCTCAGTGCCGTCACTGTCGAGGACGTGCAGCGCATGGCGCAGGCTTGTCTCAAAAAGTCCAATCGCACGGTCGGGTGGTACGTGCCAACCAACCAACAAGGAAACTCGAAGGAGAACTTATGAGAGCCATCATCCTGTTGCTAAAGGGCATCATCGTCGGCGTTGTCCACATCGTCCCCGGCGTCAGCAGCGGCACGTTCATGGTCTTGCTACGGGTCTACGACGAATTGATCGCATCGGTCAGCGGTCTGCTTTCGAGTCTTAGAGACAGGGAAGCGCTTAGGAGACGCCTCTCTTTCTTGGTCCCTTTGGCCCTCGGGGTTGCCATTGGGACGGTAGGTATCGCCAAGGTGGCGTCCCTCGTGCTCGATCGGTACCCGGTGCTTTCGGTGCTCTTCTTCATTGGTGTCATTGCCGGCGGCATTCCCAGTGTGACCAAGATGCACCACGACATGAAGCTGACGGGCGGGCGGGTGATCGCCTTCGTCGTCGGCGCAGCGGTTGCCATCGTGGTTGGCGTAGTGGGGGCAAGAAACGAGGCGCTGGTAGAGGCTTCTGCCGAAGCCATCTCCGCCCCGAACCTGCTCCAATTGAGTGTGGGGGGCTTTTTTGCTGGCAGTGCGATGATGACCCCGGGCCTGAGCGGTTCGTACATCCTTCTGCTGACGGGCACTTACGAGCCGATCATTGAGGCGCTTGATTCACTGACCCATCCCCCCATGCAGTTGGTGGTTCTCGTACCGGCGACGCTGGGCCTCGTCCTGGGAATCCTGATCTTTGCCAAGCTGACCAGCCTGCTTCTGAAGCGTTGGCCCGCCGTGACCTTTTACGCCATCCTGGGCCTGATCTGCGGGTCGCTCATCGGCCTGTGGCCGACAGAGTTTACCTTTGCCGAGCATGGCCTCGTCGGTATCCCGCTCCTGATCGTGGGAGTTGCCACTGCCTATTTCCTCGGCAGATCGACGGAGGGAGAGGCGGCTGCGTTCCAGGAAGCCGAACAGGCTGAAGCTGAAGGAGCGTGACAAGGCACATGTCCATCCCCGGCCCCCAGGACATCACCCGCCACGAGCTGTCCAACGGCATCGTCGTGCTGGTGCGCGAAAACCATTCCAGCCCGGCGGTCGTCGTGAGCGGCTACCTGGCCGTGGGAGCCTGCGACGAGCGGCCGGAGCAGGCCGGGCTGGCCGCCTTCACCGCAGAGGGGCTGATGCGTGGCACTGCCAACCGCACCTTCGAACAGATCTATGAATCGTTGGAGTCAGTCGGCGCCGGTGTCGATGTCAGCGGCGCGACGCATACGACCCGCTTCGGCACCAAGAGCCTGGCCGAAGACCTGCCGGTGGTGCTCGATATCCTGGCCGACGTGCTGCGCCGTCCCACATTTCCTCCCGACGAGATCGAAAGGCTGCGGGGTGAGATCCTCACCGATCTGGAGGAGCGCGCCCACGACACCCGCAGCATGGCCAGCCTGGCCTTCTACGAGTTGGCCTATCCTGAGGAGCATCCTTACTCCCGTAGCGCAGACGGGTACGTCGAGACCATAAGCGCGATCGGCCGCGACGATCTGGCGGCGTTCTACGCTGGCGGGTATAGTCCCCAGGGTATGGTCATCGCCGTGGTGGGTGCGGTCGAGACCGCCGACGCACTGGCGCAGATCGAGACCATCTTTGGCGATTGGCAGGCTCCCACCTTCGAGCGCGATCCGCTTCCTGAGGTTTGCCGCATCTCCGAGGTGCGGGAGCGTTTCATTCCCATCCCCGGCAAAACGCAGGCGGACCTTGTCCTGGGCTACCCCGGCCCCGCCCGTAAGTCGCCGGACTTTTTGGAAGCAGTCGTGTGCAATTCCGTTCTGGGCATCTTTGGAATGATGGGTCGCCTGGGCGAGACGGTGCGCGAAGCGCAGGGGTTGGCCTACTACTCGTACAGCCGCGTGGACGGCGGCCCCGGCCCCGGCCCCTGGCGCGTCATCGCCGGCGTCAATCCAGCCAACGTTGAGCAAGCTGTGTCCAGCATCCGCGCCGAGGTGGAGCGCATCTGCGAAGAACCGGTGGGGGATGAGGAGCTGGCCGACAACAAAGCTTTCATCACCGGCAGCCTGCCCCTGCGGCTGGAGACTAACGAAGGGGTAGCGCGGCATCTCCTCGATATGGAACGGTACGCTCTGGGGCTGGATTACCTGCAGCGGTACGACGCGCTGATCGACGAGATCACCGCCGAGCGGGTGCAGGCCGTCGCGCAGCGCTGGCTCGATCCCGGCGCCTACGCGCTGGCCGTCGCCGGACCGCCGATGGAGTAAGAGAGGTGCTGACCACCGGCGTCGATCTGATCGAAATCGGGCGCGTCGAGCGGGCGGTGACACGCTACAGTGACCGCTTCCTGGCGCGCGTCTTTACCCGGAACGAGGTCCTCTACTGCAGGGGGCGCGTACCCGAGCTTGCGGCCCGCTTCGCCGCCAAGGAGGCCGTCTCCAAGGCGCTGGGCGTGGGGATGCGCATTCTGGCCCGCGACGGCATCGACTGGAAGGACGTGGAGATCGTCGGTGACGATCGGGGTAAGCCCATCGTGCGGCTCTTTGGCCGCGCCGCCGAGCGCGCTAGTGAGCTCGGACTCACCGAGTGGGCGGTCAGCCTCACCCACACCCGCGATCAAGCCATAGCTTTCGTGGTGGCACAAGGCGGTTTTTCTGGAGCTTCACTCCAGAAAAACCACTAGGCAATTTCGCGCAGGCGCGAAATTGCCCTTGTCCCCCCGCTGCTCCTGTGGTACACTACGGCGGTCCAAATCAGAGGGAGGAGAATGCAACACGATGAGCAATCAGAAAGGCCGCGTTTTCTCCGGCGCTCGCCCCACCGGACGCCAGCACCTGGGCAATTACCTGGGCGCCATCCAGAACTATGTCGCGCTGCAGGACGACTACGACTGCATTTACTGCATCGTCGATCTGCACGCGCTTACGACGCTTGCCGACACGCATATGCTGCGCGAATGGACGTACGAGATGGCGCTGGACTGGCTGGCCGCTGGGATGGATCCCGAGAGAGGCACCATTATCTTCATTCAATCCCACGTGCCGCAGGTGGAGGAGTTGCATTTGCTGCTTTCGATGGTTACGCCGCTGGGCTGGCTGACCCGCCTGCCGACCTTTAAGGAGAAGGTGCGCCAGCAGCCCGATAACGTCAACTATGGGTTGGTTGGCTATCCGGTGTTGATGGCCGCCGACATCACTCTCTACAAGGCCGACACGGTACCCGTCGGCGTCGATCAGGCTCCCCACTTGGAGTTCACCCGCGAGATCGTGCGCCGCTTCAACGCCCACTTTGGCGATGTGTTGATCGAGCCTCAGGCCAAGCACACCGAGTTCACCAAGGTACTGGGGATCGACGGCGTGCAAAAGATGAGCAAGTCGCTGAACAACCACATCGAGATCGCGGCCTCGCCGGAGGAGGTCGAAAAGCTGGTGATGCAGATGATGACCGATCCGGCCCGTCAGTACCGCCAGGACCCCGGCCACCCGGAGGTGTGCAACGTTTTCTCCATGCATGGGTTCTTTTCCCCCGGCCAGGCGGCGCAGATCGAAAAAGAGTGCCGGAGCGCCGAGATCGGCTGCGTACAGTGCAAGCGGCTCTTCGCCAAGAACTTGGCGGATTACTTTGCGCCGTTCCGCGAGCGGCGGGCGGCGTTGGCCGAAGATCCCGACCGGGTGTGGGACATTCTGGCCGACGGTGCGCGGCGAGCCTCTGTCATTGCCTCGGAGGTCATCGCCGAGGTCAAGGCGGCAGTGGGGCTGCCGTAGCCGTGGAGTTGCCACGCGAGCGGTGATGGACGATCGCACCACCTTGAGCGACCTGCGGCAACGCGTGGCAGAGTTTATAGTTGCCCGCGACTGGGGGCAGTTTCATGCCCCCAAGAACCTCAGCGGCCTCGATCGCGATCGAGGCCGCTGAGCTGTTGGAGCACTTCCAATGGATGACGGACGAACAGGCGGCGGCCGCTCTGCAGAACGAGGAGAAGCTGGCCGCCGTTGCTGACGAGATGGCGGATGTGATCATCTACGCCCTCAGTCTGGCTAACGCGCTGAACGTGGATGTGAGCGAGGCGGTGCTGGGCAAGCTGGCGCGGAACGAGGAGCGCTTCCCCGCCGACGAGTGGCGCAGGCAGGCGTGAACCATAGCAAACAGAAGGAGACACAGAATGATTGGAGAACTTCCCGAAAGCGTATTGAACGCCCTGCTCGAAACGATCCCGATCGAGTTCTCGATCGTCGATGCGAACGATCAGGTGCTGGCCTGGAACAAACACGAATCGAGAATCTTCAAGCGGCCCGTCGGCGTGGTGGGCAAGAGCGTCCAAAACTGCCATCCCAAGAAAAGCCTGCAAAAGGTCGAGCAGATCCTGCAAGAGATGAAGGCAGGCACCCGCGACAAAGCTCGCTTCTGGATCGATCTCACCATCGACGGCGAAAAGCAGAAGGTGCTCATCGAGTACTATGCCCTGAGGGACGCAGAAGGAAACTACCTGGGCTGCCTCGAAGCCTCGCAGAACATCCAGGAACTGCAGGCCCTGACGGGCGAGCAGCGCCTGCTCGACTGAGGGCGGAAATGCGCGCGGTCGTTCAGCGAGTCAGCAGGGCATCCGTCAGCGTCGATGGCGAGATCGTCGGGCAGATCGGGCGCGGCGTGGTCGTGCTGGTCGGCGTGACGCACGGCGACACTCAGGAGCAAGCGGATTGGCTGGCGAACAAGATCGCCGGCCTGCGCATTTTCGAGGACTGCGAGGGCAAGATGAACGCCGGGCTGCTGGATGTGGATGGCGCGGCCCTCGTCATCTCCCAGTTCACCCTCTACGCCGACGCGCGCAAGGGCCGCCGCCCCTCCTTCATCGACGCCGCACCGCCCGAAATCGCCGAACCGCTGGTGGCTCACTTTGCCCAGGCGCTGCGCGCTCAGGGCGTGACCGTCGCAACCGGCGTCTTTGGCGCGCGTATGCTGGTCGAGATCCACAACGATGGCCCCGTGACCATTCTGCTGGAAAGGTGAGCGCTTTCCCCAAGCGCGTTGCCTCTCGTTGGCCTCAGAACCCCCCAGGCAGAAGAGCCGATCCACACATCCACAAAATAGTTGACGCCTTCTCAATATTCGTTTATAATGCGCGGGGAAGGCGGTGGTGGTGTCCCCACACCGCCTTGAATTATGTCAGGAGGAAGAGGTCAATGCCTGCAATCGTGGTCGTCGGCGCCCAATGGGGTGACGAGGGAAAGGCGCGTGTGGTGGATTGGTTGGCAAGCGACGCCGATGTCGTGGCCCGCTTCAACGGCGGCGACAATGCCGGGCACACGGTCGTGGCCGAGGGACTCACGCTCAAGCTGCACCTGGTGCCTTCGGGCATTCTCCGTCCAGGAGCTACCTGTCTCATCGGCGCAGGTGTGGTGGTCAACCTGAGGGCGCTCGTCAAAGAGATGGATGAACTGGTGAGCTACGGCCTGGATGTGGGGCCGTCACGCCTAAAGTTGAGCGCCGCCGCGCACGTTATCCTGCCTACCCATCGCGCGCTCGACGGGGCACGGGAGGATGCCCGTGGCAAGGATGCCATCGGGACGACCAAGCGGGGCATCGGCCCGGCCTACGCCGACAAGGCAGCCCGCGTCAATCTGCGCCTGGGCGACATGGCCAAGCCCGAGGAGTTTGCCGAGCGCGTGGCCGAGGGCGTGCGGGCGCACAACCGTCGCCTGCAGGAGCGGTATGATGCGTCCACGCTCTCCCCGGAGGAGATCGCCGCAGAATACTGCGCCTACGCCAGGCGACTGGCCCCGCACCTGGTCGATGGATCGGCTCTGGTGGGGGAGGCGCTGGAGGCCGGAAAGACGGTGCTCTGCGAGGGGGCCCAGGGTATGCTGCTCGATATCGACCACGGCACGTATCCCTACGTGACCAGTTCTTCCGTCATCGCCGGCGGCGCACTGACCGGCCTGGGGTTCGGTCCCAAGTACGTCTCTCGCGTCGTCGGTGTGGCCAAGGCGTACACCACCCGCGTGGGGGCCGGGCCTTTCCCCACCGAGCTGCTGGACGAGACCGGCGACAAGCTGCGCGGCACCGGCACCAACCCGTGGGATGAATACGGCACGACCACGGGCCGTCCCCGCCGCTGCGGCTGGCTCGACCTCGTCATCCTGCGCTACGCCGCCCGGATCAGCGGGCTGGACGAGTTGGCGCTGGTCAAGCTGGACGTGTTGAGCGGCCTGGAAAGGCTCAAGGTGGCCGTGGCTTACGAGCGGGACGGGGAGCCCATCAAGCACTTCCCGGCCGAGTTCGGCCTGGAGGCGCTGGCCGAGTGGAGGCCGATCTACGAGGAGTTGCCCGGCTGGACGGAGGACATCATGGGGGTACGCAAGTTCGCGGACCTGCCGGCTGCCGCCCAGGCATACGTGTCTTTGGTCGAGGAGCAGGTTGGGTTGCCGGTGACGTCCGTGAGCGCGGGGCCTGAACGGGACCAGGTGGTGACGCCCTAGTCTTGTTTGTGTCGGGAAAGGCAATTGCCCAGCCCATGCAAGCAAGCTGTTAATTTTCAGGCTCGCAGCCCTCGTCACCGAGGGCGTCTGAGCCGAACCCAGGCGTCAAGTGCGGGTTTTCGCTGCATGGGACGCCCCCGAGGACGGGGGCTTAGCAAGTTGAGCAGATACCGGGAAAGTAGCATAGCCCTTCGTGGGCGACGGGCACAAGGCCCTATGCTACCGAGTTTCCCGACAGAAACAAGCATGGAAATTGAACAGCCCCGATCATCTGATCGGGGCTGTGCTTCTTGGATGAGCTGGCACCCTCCCACAGGCTGGGGGCAACTCCTCGACGAAAAGTGCATTCCGCTGCCAATCTGATATGCAACTCAGCCAATCTCAAGCCTGCGGGAGGGTAGGTCGGACGGTTACGCTAGATCGTCCAATGGTTCGAGCAGCTTGCGCGCGGCATCGGGAAAGACCTCGCGTGCCTGTCCGCCGGGCGGCTGCGGCCCCACGACTTTGTGCTTCTCGAGAATATCCATAATTCGCGCCGCCCGCGTGTAGCCGATGCGCAGCCTGCGCTGCATCAGCGAGATGGAGGCCCGCTGCTCCCGCAGCACCAGGTCGATCACGTCGGGCAGCAACTCGTCCTCGAACTCGACCTTGAATTCCCGCTCGCGCACTTCTTCCCACAGCGGCTGCTGTACCGGCTGCGCGGCCGGCGCCGCGCCGGTCCTCGCTTGCTCCTTCCAAAATTGTACCAGCCGCCGCAGCTCCTCGTCGGAGACATAAGCGCCCTGCAGGCGCAGGGGAGTGGGCGCGTCGGGGGGCAGGAACAGCATGTCGCCCCGGCCCAGCAACTGCTCGGCGCCGGGCATGTCGAGGATGACGCGCGAGTCCACCGTCGAGGCCACGTTGAAGGCGATGCGCGCCGGGAAGTTGGCCTTGATCAGCCCGGTGACCACGTCCACGCTGGGGCGCTGCGTGGCGACGATCAGGTGGATGCCGGTGGCCCGCGCCATCTGCGCGATGCGGCACAGGGATTTCTCCGTTTCCTGCGGGGCCAGCATCATCAGGTCGGCCAACTCGTCGATGACGACCACGATGTAGGGTAGGGGGTTTTCACCCATGCCGGGCGCGACGCGCTCGTTGTAGTCGCGGATGTGAATGGCGCGCACCTTGGAAAAACGGCGATACCTGCCGTCCATCTCCCGCAGCACCCATTGGAGCACGCCGGTCACCCGCTCCATCTCCACCACCACCTTGGCCTGCCGCAGGTGCGGGATGCCGTTGTACCCCGTCAGCTCTACCCGTTTGGGATCGACCATCAGGAACTCGAGAGCGTCGGGCGTGTTCTGCAGGAGCAGCGCGGCGATGATGGCGTTGATGCACACCGACTTGCCCGAGCCGGTCGTGCCGGCGATGAGCAGGTGCGGCATGGCGGTCAGGTCGGCGAGGGCGGGATTGCCGGAGACATCCTGCCCCAGGCACAGTTTCAGCGGAGAATCCATCTCCGCAAACTGCTCCGACTCCAGCACGTCCCGCAGTGCGACCAGCGAGATCTCCGGGTTGGGGATCTCCATCCCCACCAGCCCTTTGCCGGGGATGGGGGCCTCGATGCGCAACGTCTTGGCCTCCAGCGCCAGCGCCACGTCGTTGGCCAACGCTTCAATGCGGCTGACTTTGACCTTGGTCTCCTTGCCGTTGCCGTTCTGGACCGTGAGCGGCTGGAGCCCGAACTGGGTCACCACCGGCCCCCGGTTGATCTCCTTGACCCGAACGGGGGCTCCCAGGCTCTCCAGCGTTTCCTCGATGATGCGCGCCTGCTCGCGCAGGATGTCCTCGCTAAAGTCTTGGCCGCTGCCGGGTTCGAGGATCTCATCCAGCAGGGGAAGCTGCCAGGCCTGCGCTTCGCCGATGGGGTGGGTGGGAATAGGCGCGGCGGGTGGGGAGGGTGGGCGAGCGCCGTTGATGACCGGCTCGGGCCGGGCCAGAGCGTGCACCGGCGCGGCAGGCGGCTTGGCTCTGGGAGAAAGCTTGACGGGTTCGCGCCTCTCCTTCTTAGGCTTGGGGAGGGGCTTGGAGGGCCGTGAAGGGCGCTCCCCGCGCCGTCGTTGGATGGCCTCCAGCCCGTCCTTCAGCGTGACGCCAAAGATGAAGCCGACGACCACGAGCCACCACACGGCCAGCACGGCGATTGCACCTACGATGCCTGCGGCTTCATAGAGCAGCCCGCTCAGCACCGCGCCTACGTAGCCGCCGCCGAGGCCGCTTCTGGCGGTCTCCCAGAAATCGCCAGCTCCGAGGACGAGGGCTGCCGGGAGGTGGAGGGTAGCCAGCAGGGCGGGGTAGGCCAATATCGCTCCGATGGCTTGCAGCGGCGTCACGTCGGGAAGTTTGTCTTCAAAACGGCGCAGGACGAGCCACAGCCCTCCTGCGCCGGCGATCACGACGGTCGGTAGGGCGCCCCAGCCGAACATCTGCTGCAGAAACTGTACCCAGCGACCCGGCAGCGTGCTGGTGTTGGCCGAGAGGAAGCTGAGCAAGGTCAGGCCGGCGCCGGCGACCAGGGCGTAGCCCGCGATGTCGAGGTACTGGTCGCGGGTGAGGTTGAGCTGGGGCAGGGATAGCTGCCCGCTTCGCCTGCGGCTGCTTCTGCGGGTACTTTGGGAAGTTCCCCGCTTGCTCGTTCGGCCGGTGGTTGAACGTTTCCTGGTCATAGTGTCAAGTCGGCAGCGCCGAGCCAACGTGTTGTTGGATCAGTGTTATTCTTGCCCCTTGTTCTTGGCTCCGTATTGTGCCCCAGGTTCGAGAAGCTGCGGTTGCGCAGCTGCTTCACTTAAACTCTCTGTCTCAGGTGCGGTTGCCTGCAGTGTGAATAAGGATGGTTGTTCTTGGGAGCCAAGGAAACGGAACTTTGAGGCTTCAAGGTATTCTTCGATTATCTCGAACGCTAGCCAGTGCCGTCCCAGCTGTTCGGCTACTTCACCTGTGACATTACTGCCAGCAAATGGATCAACCACGAGATCGCCGGGTTCGGTCAGAAACTTGACAAAGAACTCCGGTAAGCCGTGAGGAAATCGCGCCGGATGAGGCTTAATGCCATGCTCACGGCACTTTTGCAGATATGTACTGTTGGAGTCAGTATTTGCTAGCTCTAATAGATTAGGCGGAATTGCGCCTTTGTTATCCTTTGAGAAATTTTCAGAGATATCGTGTCCAGAAGGCCGCAGCTTCGCTTTATAGCCGTTCTCCAGTAGCTTTTTCATTGAGTCACTGTAAGGTTTCAACACTCGCCAATTGCTTGCTTTAGGATGTGGCGTCTTTGAAAGCCACCAGACGGGATTGACTGCATCCTTGACACGAATCCGACGCACGGTCACCCACTCAGCAGGAGATGGCAGCTTGGATGGGTTATACCAATAGAACTCTTGGGCCAGATGAAATCCGAGTGTCTTGCACAAGGCGATCACAAGTTCGAAGTGATACAGCGAACGAGTGGGCTGGCCCCTAATCCAGGTACCACCGATGTCGATGACCAAGCTACCTGTGTCTCTTAGTATCCGCTTGAATTCAGCTGCGAAGTCTACAAACCATGGTACGTAGTCTTTGGCGTCAACGTTGCCGTATTCTTTCTTGCGTTTCAGGGCGAAGGGAGGCGAGGTCAGAATCAAATCGACTGAGTCGCGCTCCATTTGACGTAGGTATGTCAACGCATCCCCTAGGTACGCTGCCCCGTATTGAGTTGTGTAAAGCGGTTCTTCCTCAAAACGTACCCCGGTCATAGACATACCCTCCATCTACTGGGCTGCAAAGTAGTCTGTACGCTCTTTTACCTTCATCGCTTGTTTGGCCTTACCATTCAGAACGGCTACGATGTTTGTTGGATCTTGGCTGATTTGCTTTAGTTCGGAACCGTTCAATAGAATCACGTTGAGGTTACAGGTCTTCATCACGTGTTGAGCGTAGCTGTAGGCATCCTTGGTGAAATCACCGGTTGTCACAATCATCACCACGTTAGAATAGATAAACGTGAGCGCCAAGCCGACTTCTCTTGCGATATCGCCCAGCCGAACGGTTCCGGTATTCTTGGCCTGAATCTGCCAGCGGCTGAAGATAAGTCGTGCTCCTTCAACGATTACATCTACCTCTGCTCCGCCTGTATCCGCGCTGCGCGTGCGCCAACCCTTGAAGTCCAGATCAATCAAGCGGGTGAGATAGATCACCAACAACTCAAGCGCCTTGCCTTTGACATGCTTGCTGGCCGACTTGAGGTCAGTGAGTATCTGCGACAATGGAAGTTCAAACACCTCTTTAGGGACAAGCCCAGCCTTCTCGGCTGCTGCTGAAAGAATCGGCTCTGAAATCTCCTGGTGGAATCTAGGCGTCCGTGAGACTTCGTAGGGTTTAGCACCGCGTCCCGTAGTCGTTTTTGCTACCCGTATGTATCCAAGATCGCGAAGCGGGAACAAGATGGACTTCGGCAATTCCTTGTGATTGTACTCCACTGCGTAGAGTGCACTTGCCAAGTCGGCTACCTTGTTGGCAATGAGGGGATCTGGCTCAGGGATGCGTGTGAGTGCGCGCAAGAAAGCCCGCTGCTCTGCGCCGAGTTGAGTCAAGTTG
>DAOUDX010000071.1:0-19596 GCA_034430835.1 Anaerolineae bacterium | reverse complement strand
TATCATTGCCGGGTTTGCACTATAATGGGCCGTAGAAGAAATCCACCCGCTACTCCAGGGGTCCGACCCGGCTCGACGACCAACCAGCCTTGGCTTCCGAGAGGCCGCCGGGACGTTGAAGGAGCACTGAATGAGCACGCCGCTTCGCGTACTGTTCGTTGAGGACTCGGAAGGCGACGCCAGACTCGTCGCTCTGAGACTGCAAAATAGCGGTTACGACATCCAATATGAACGCGTCGCCACTGCCGAGGCTCTCAGCGCCGCGCTTGCCAGGCAACCCTGGGACATCGTCATCGCCGACTACTTTATCCCCTCGTTCGGTGGCCTGGAGGCGCTGGCGATGGTGCAAGAAAGCGAGCTTGACTTGCCCTTCATCATCGCCTCTGGCGTCATAGGCGAGGACGTGGCTGTCGAAGCCATGAAAAGCGGGGCCTACGACTATGTGATGAAAGACAACTTGGCGCGCCTGGGAGCCGCCGTCCAACGGGCGCTACAGGAGGCCGACGTGCGCCGGGCGCGCAAGCAGGCCGAGGAGGAGCTGAAGCGCAGTGAAGAAAGGTACAAACTGGCACAGCGAGCAGCCAGCATCGGTAGCTGGGACTGGGACATCATAACGGGAAAGCTACACTGGTCCGACCAGATCGAGCCCATGTTTGGATTCGCCCCTGGAGAATTCAAGGCAACCTACGAAGGGTTTCTTGAATGCGTCCATCCCGATGACCGTCAGTACGTCGTCGATTCAGTCAATGCCTGTGTCCTTGAAGGCCAAGAGTACAGCATCGAGCATCGCATTGTCTGGCCTGACGGATCGATCCACTGGGTCGCGGAGACAGGGGATGTTGTTCGAGACAAAAGCGGGAAGGCGATCCGCATGCTCGGCATTGCCCGCGACATCACCGAACGCAGGCGGGCGGAGGAAGCGTTGACGGCTTCTGAAGTCCGTTATCGGCGGCTATTTGAGACAGCGCAGGATGGCATATTGCTTCTTGATGCAGACACGGAGCGGATCACCGATGTCAACCCCTTCTTGACTGAGTTGTTGAACTACTCTCACGAAGAGATGGTGGGCAAGAAACTCTGGGAGATTAGCCCCTTCAGAGATATCGAGGCATCTCGAAGTGCCTTCCGGGAGTTGCAGGAAGAAAGCTATATCCGTTATGAACATCTGCCCCTCGAAACCAAAGACGGGCGCCATATTGATGTGGAGTTTGTGAGCAATGTCTATCGGGTTAATGGTCGAAAAGTGATTCAATGTAACATCCGCGACATCACCGAACGCAGGCGGGCGGAGGAAGAGGTGAAAGGACTGGCCAAGTTCCCCGCCGAAGACCCCTATCCCGTGCTGCGGATCGCGAAGGACGGCACCGTCGTCTATGCGAATACGGCCAGCTCGTCACTACTGGACGTCTGGCAATGCCACGTTGGCCAGCTTTTGCCCGAGGACTGGCGCGCTTTCGTTTCGGATGTCCTTAGCGCCAGCTCGAGCAAAGAAGTGGAGGTCGAGGTTGGAAATCAGATCGTCTCCCTGACCTTCGCGCCTGTGCCGGGGGCCGATTACGCCAACGCGTACGGCCTAGACATCACCGAGCGCAAACGCGCGGGGGAAGAGGTTCGCAGACTGTCGCGCGCTATCGAACAGAGCCCCAGCATGGTCGTCATCACCGACACCCAGGGCCACATCGAGTACGTGAATCCTAAATTCACCCAGGTCACAGGATACACGGCTGACGAGGTGCTCGGACAGAATCCGCGTCTCCTGAAATCCGGCGAGCAGCCGCCCGAATTCTACAAAGAGCTTTGGGAAACGATCCTATCGGGCCGGGAGTGGCGCAGCGAGTTTGCCAACAAGAGAAAGGACGGAGAGTTTTTCTGGGAGCTTGCATCCATCTCGCCGGTCAGAAACGCGGAAGGGGTGGCCACTTCTTTCGTCAAGGTTGCAGAGGATATCACCAGACGCAAGCGGGCAGAGGAATCGCTGCGGCGGTACGCCGCCGAGTTGGAGGCACGCAACGAGGAATTGGATGCCTTTGCCCACACCGCGGCCCACGACCTCAAGAATCCACTGGGACTGATCATCGGCTACGCCGAGGTGCTGCGATTGGACCATGCCGACCTGCCGCCAGAAGACGTGGAAAAGTACGTGGGCGCGATTGCGCGGAACGGCCACCGGATGAGCCGCATCATCGATGAGTTGCTGCTGCTGGCCGGTGTGCGCCAGGTGGAGATAGAGCTGGAGCCTTTGGATATGGCGAGCATCACAGCCGAAGCCCAACAGCGGCTGGTCGATATGATTGAGGAGTACCAGGCCGAGGTTATTGTGCCAGATACCTGGCCAGCGGCGTTGGGATACGGCCCGTGGGTCGAGGAGATATGGGCCAACTACATCAACAACGCCATCAAATATGGAGGCCAGCCCTCGCGCGTGGAATTGGGCGCAGATGCGTCGTCGGGAGGCAACGTGCGTTTCTGGGTGCGCGACAATGGCCCTGGCATCACACCTGAGGAGCAGGGCCGCCTGTTCACGCCGTTCACACGGCTCGACCAAATCCGCGCCGAAGGACAAGGGCTGGGGCTCTCCATCGTGCGGCGCATCGTGGGAAAACTCGGTGGAGAGGTGGGGGTGGAGAGCGAGATCGGGCAGGGTAGCACATTCATGTTCACGCTACCGGCAGCCGACACAAAGCAATGAGGACTATCCTGCTTTCGTTCGAACCGGACAAGTTGCCTGAGGAGTGGCTGGCACAGGTGCAGGCCGCCGCGCCCGACATGCGGGTTCTGGTCACGCGGGACCGGAACGAGATCGAGGCGGCGCTTGACGAGATCGAGATAGCTGCCTGCCATTTCCCGCCAGATCTGCTTCCCGGGGCACGCAGCCTGCGCTGGTTCCAGCAGTGGTCTGCCGGCGCCGACTGGCTGCAGCACCATCCCGAGGTAGTCGAGATGGACTTTGTACTGACCAGCACTGTTGGCATGCATGCGATCCAGGTCGGTGAGCACATTCTTGCGCTTCTGCTCGCATTTGCTCGCGACCTTCACCGCGCCGTGCGCGCGCAGCAGCGCCGCGAATGGATACCCCAACACCAGCACCCGGACCTATTCGAGCTCGCTGGCAAGACAATGATGCTGGTCGGCGTCGGCGCCATCGGTGAGCGGACGGCCAAGCTGGCCACAGCTTTCGGCATGCGGGTGCTGGGCGTGCGGCGCAACCCGGCAGTGAGCGCGCCGCACGTGAAGGGGATGTTTAGCCCTGACCAACTACTCAACGTGCTGCCCGAAGCAGACTGTGTCGTGCTGGCGGCGCCCCTGACCCACGAGACGCAGGGGATGATCGGGGAGCAAGAACTCCACGCGATGAAGCCGACGGCGTACCTCGTCAATGTCGGACGCGGCGGCCTCGTCCAAGAAGATGCCCTGATTCAGGCCCTGCGAGAGGGGTGGATCGCGGGCGCAGGGCTGGACGTTTTCGAGGAGGAGCCGCTGCCCAAGGACTCGCCGCTGTGGGAGATGGACAACGTCATCATCACCGCCCACTACGCCGGCGCTACGCCGCACTACGATGAGCGGGCAATGGCGATCTTTCTGGATAATCTGCGGCGCTACCAGGCTGGCAAACCACTGCGCAATGTGGTGGACAAGAGATTGGGATACTGAGCGAAGGAGACAGAACGACGAGATACCGGCAATTCGGCAAGCTTGACTGGAAGGTTTTGGCGCTTGGTTGTGGATGTATGCACCTCCCCATCGTCGGGGACGATAGCAGCAACATCGACAAGCCGGAAGCGACGCGGATGCTGCACTATGCCGTCGATCGCGGCGTGAACAGAGCGCTCTACCATCTAACGCAAAAAGCCCTCGCAACTGACGAGGGCTTTTGCACACCGTAGCGCTACAGGTTACCTAGCTTTTGCTTCAACTCCTGAGGCGTCGCCGCTGTGATGGGGACGTACTCGACGCCAGGGTAGTATTCCTCGAAGAAATCCTTCAATGTCTGCGGCCCGGGCCAGTTCCCCGGATTGACCGCGATCACGCGCCGCGCATCCAGGTCGCCGATGCCGGCGTCGTCGGCGCTGCCACCGACGGTGAAGCGCCGCGTGTCCCACGAGCCCTCCACCACAGCGCGCGCCCAGGCAGCGTCTGCATCTGGGGGCAACAGGACGTACGTACGCGCGTACTGCTCGCGCGGCTTACCCCGCCCTGACGGCGTGTCAGGGGTATCGGGAGTGTCCGGTGTGTCGGGAATGTCGGGCGGCTCACCGGTGGGATACGAGAACGGCTTGGCCGGGTCCGCTTGTGCGTGCGCGATCAGCTTCTCGGCCACCGGCGTCCCGGCGATGTCAAAGTGCTTCCAGATACCGCCCCAGTTCCCAAAGGTGAAAATCGTCGCGCCAACGACATAATCATCCTTCTGCAGTTCCTCGTCGTACCACACCAGTTGCCGGAAGTAATAGTCGGCGGCATCCTGCTCGCCGTCGTGCTCCCGCCAGAAATTGGCGAGCTGCCTCCACGTCCCGCTCGGCGTGCCCGGCGGCTGGGGAGATACCAGTGGATCGATGCCAGTCTCGGTGATCACCAAAGGCACATCTCCCAAGCCCGCCGGCTCCAGGCACTGGCGGTAGACCTTGCGGTAGCGCAGCGTCGTCCAGCCCTCATCTCCCTGATCCTCGTCGGGATCGATCTGGTGCTTGCCTGTCATCCACCACATCCAGGGACAGCTATACTCGTGAACACCAAGGATGGCCTCGTATTCCCTGGCAGCCTGCAGCGCAGGCAGGAACGCAGGCCAGAGATGCAAGGGCGGCGTGCCGGTCGCGTAATTCCCCAGCACACACTTTAGCCCCAGATCGGCCATGAGCTTCATCCGCTCGATCTCGAAGTGGGCATACCATTCCATGTCTTCATCGTTGTTCCAGACCGGCTCGTTGTGGCCTTCCCAGTACTTGATGGCGGGATTGGCCTGGTATACCGTCTTCATGTCCCCGACGAATTGCTCGGCCGCTTGACGGGGCGTCTTGCCGCTCGTTCTTTGGAGTTGGGCGTCATAGTTTCCCGACTTGGCCCCTATCACCAGGACACCGTCTGGGGCGTTCGCGGCCGTCGCCCAGTCGCCCACAAACTTGACGACGGCGGGGCGGGATTGAATGAACTCGCCCAGGAGCGCAGCGGCCCGCAGGACGTGGGCACCTAATTTCGTCGGCATCGCTATCCTCCTTTACTGGCTGGTGGCGGCCGGCCAATCGCCGGCCGCCGGTGGCTGGCTGACGATCAGAGTGTACTATAAAACGAGTGTGAAGGCAAGAAGCGGCCGGTTGGGTGACTGTTCGAACTTTGGTAACGAGTCTGGCGCGCCCCACCGGGGCCGAAAAAACGGGCCTAAGATGTGCTTTTCGCCCCACTTACGGTGTGCAGAATGGCGAAATCCCGGGGTTACGCCCCACCGCCCTCAGTTTCAACCAATTATCGAACAGTCACCCGGTTGGCACGCTCTTGGCTCATGGTATAATCATGCCCGTTTGAACCCAGTCCGCGGTTGTGAGCTATGTCGATCCTAACTGCCAGCAACTTGGCCAAATCATACGGCCCCCAAGACGTGTTCGAAGGCATCTCCCTGGAGATTCCACACGGAGGCAAGATCGCCCTGATCGGACCCAACGGCTCCGGCAAGACGACGCTGCTGCACGTGCTGGCCGGCCTGGAGGAGCCGACGGCTGGCAGCGTCCACCGCGCCAAGGGACTGCGGATCAGCTACCTCCCACAGCAAGCCGATCTATCGAGTTCCGGCACACTGTGGGAGGCTATGCTTGAGGTCTTTGCCGACCTGAGAGCCCAGGCCGCCGAACTGCGCCATCTGGAGGCTGCCATGACCGATCCGTCCGCCGGCGAGGATGTGCTGCAGCGCTACGGCGCGGCAATGGAGGCTTTCAGGCTGGCTGGCGGCTACACCTACGAGCAGCGCATCAAGCAGGTGCTCTCCGGCCTGGGGTTTGCCGAGGGCAATTTCCGGCGTCCCGTGACGCATCTCAGCGGCGGGCAGAAAACACGCGCGCTGCTGGCGCGCCTGCTGCTGGAGGCACCCGATCTGCTGCTGCTGGACGAGCCGACCAACCATCTCGATCTCGCAGGAGTCGAGTGGCTGGAGGGATACCTCAAGGCGTGGAGGGGGGCGGTGGTCGTCGTAGCCCACGACCGGGCCTTCCTCGATGCCATCGTCGAGCAGGTGTGGGAGATGGCGTGGGGCTGGCTGGAGCGATACCGGGGCGACTATAGCGCCTACGTCGCCCAGAAGGCCGAGCGGATGGCGCTACGACAGGCCGAGTACGAGCGCCAGCAGAAGCACATCGCCCGCACGGAAGATTTCATCCGCCGCAACATTGCCGGGCAGCGCACCCGCGCTGCCCAGGGGCGACAGAAGCGGTTGGACCGGCTGGAGCGCGTCGAGGGGGCACGGGAATATCGCCCGTTGAGCCTCGACCTGGGAAACGCGGCCCGCAGCGGTGACCTGGTGGTGGGCCTCTATGACCTCGCCGTGGGATACGATCCCGCCGTCCCTCTCTTCACCGTCGGGGAGTTCGAGTTGCAGCGCGGACAGCAGGTGGCGCTGCTGGGCCCGAACGGCTCCGGTAAGACCACACTTCTCCGCACCGTGCTGGGCGAGATCGTCCCGCTGGCCGGGCGCGTGCGGACCGGCGCGAACGTGCAGATGGGCTACTTTGCCCAGGGTCACACAGATCTCGATCCGGAGAAAACCGTGCTCGACACCGTTCTGGACACCGGCGACCTGAGCATCGGCGAGGCCCGCAATCTACTGGGGCGATATCGCTTCTCCGGCGACAATGTCTTCAAGCACGTCGGAGATCTGTCCGGCGGCGAGCAGGCTCGCGTCGCCCTGGCCGTCCTGACGCTGCAAGGGGCTAACGTCCTGATCCTCGACGAGCCGACCAACCACCTCGACACCCCCTCCCAAGAGGTGCTACAAGAAGCGCTCTCCCGCTTCGACGGCACACTGTTGATGGTGACGCACGATCGGTACCTGATCCGCAAGCTGGCCACCCACATCTGGGCCATCGAGAACGAACAGTTATGGGAGTTCAAGGAAGGGTACGAAGCGTACCAGGCGTGGAGGGCACAGCGACGGCAGGAGATGCAGGCGCAGAGGGCAGCCTCCCGGGAACGGACAGCGAGGGAGCGCGAGCGAGAGGCCCGTAAGGCTGCGCAGCAGGAGGAGGCGCGGCTGGCCCGCCGCAGAGCCGAGCTTGAGAAAACGATCCACGAACTGGAAACACGGACGGCGCGGTTGGAGGCGCAACTGGGTGCCGCCAGCGAGCAACAGCAGGTCGAGCGGGTCGAGCAATTGGGCGCCGAGTACAACGAGGTTAAGGCGGAGTTGGAAGCCCTGCTTGCCACCTGGGCGGAGGTTGTGATGTGAGTGACCGGCGTCCTCTGATGATAGGTCTCACGGGAAACATCGCCACAGGCAAGTCCACCGTCGCCGGGATGCTGGCCAAGCTAGGAGCCGAGACCATCGACGCGGACAAAGTGGCCCACGAGGTGATGCGAGTCGGCACACCTGTCCACGCGGCCATCGTCGAAACGTTCGGGGCGGAGGCGCTGGCCCCAGACGGCGGGATCGACCGGGAGCGGCTGGGAGAGATCGTCTTCGCCGACCCAGCGGCGCTGGCGCGGCTGGAAGCCATCGTCCATCCCGCCACGATCGAGGCCATCAGTCGTCGCGTCGCCGCGTCGCCCGCCGAAGTGATCGTGGTCGAAGCGATCAAGCTCATCGAAGCGGGAATGGCCGAGGGCTGCGACAGCGTGTGGGTGACCGCCTGCCGGACGGAGCAGCAGATCGCGCGCCTGATGAAGACACGCGACCTGAGCCGGATCGAGGCCGAGCAGCGCGTGCGCGCCCAGCCGCCCCAGGAGGTCAAGATCGCCCGCGCCGACGTAGTCATCGATACGTCATGCACCCTTGCCCAGACGCGGGAGCAAGCACAGGCGGCGTGGGAACGGCTGCCGAGGGGCCGCGAAGGGCTCTGACTTTATTGACCCCATAGATTCAGATGCGCGGTGGTCTTGGAAGAACGGGCCATTCGGAGTATAATGGTATCGGTCGATCTAGAGGGGGGAACGAAACATGGCACAACAGCAACAGATCACGGTGCGAAGGGCCAAACCAAGCGACGCGGGCAGGATCGCCGCGTTCATCAATCGCCTCTTGGGCAAGGCGAGCATCGACGATTCCACCATCATCAAGAGCTTTGGAGACGAAGGCTTCCTGGTGGCCGAGCGGAGTGGCGATTTGGCCGGGATCCTGGGATGGCGGGCTGAGAACCTCGTCGTCCAGGTGACCCATCTTCTTATCTGTCCAGCCTCCGAGTACGTTACGGTGGGACCGGCGCTATTCTCCGAAATGGAGCAGGAAGCGATCACGTTGCAGTGTGAGGCGGCCTTGCTGGTGCCGCCGCGCTCTTCGTTTTCTCCCCGGCAGATCGAGTTCTTTGGGGGACTGGGGTACATGCCCCAAGTTGTCGCCAGCCTGCCCAAGGCGTGGCGAGAGGCCGCACGGGAGGCCAAGCTGGATGACGACGAGCCGGTTCTGATGAAGCAGTTGCGCCAAGACCGCGTGCTCCGCCCAATATGATCCCGTGTTTCAGGTGATTCCATCGGAGGTAAGCGTATGGCTTCTCTAAAGCAATTCGTCAGCCAGCACCCTCGTCTGACGGCCTGGGCAGTTCTGGCTGTCGGCTTTGTGGTGATTCTCGTCTTTTCCGCCCGCGACGTCGGCTTTTCGGCGGGGCAGTGGGCCGCCTTGATCGTGGCCACGATTGGCCTGGCTGGGTTGTGTGTCTGGATCATCGGGTGGGAGAATGGAGAAGGCGAGGAAGAAAGTCAGGAAGAGAAGCAAGAGCAGGAGTAACGCCCCCCTATTCAGCCGCTCCCCCTACTTCAATCGGAGGACACACACCGTCGCTTGCAGCGTATGAGGCGAAGCCTGGGCGCTGTTCTGCTCCGTGTGTGACGGCGAGTGTGGGGCCGAACGATACGGTGTGCCCGCACTGCGGTGAGCCGTTCTGACGCTGCCTGGAGTAATCCGCGTTCCTTGACGCTCCTCCCCCCACTGCTATAATTGCCACCGGAGGGGCCTATTTGAGTGGACCCTCCGCGGAGGCACAGGATGGGCCACATTCTAGTCGTAGACGACGAACCGGCCATCGTCGCTGTCGTGTGCGGGCGATTGGAGCAGGAGGGATTTGCGGTGCGGGCGGTGGCCAGCGGCGAGGAGGCGCTGGTGCATATCGACGCCGATCCCCCCGACCTGATGGTGCTCGACGTGATGCTGCCTGGGCTGGACGGCTTCGAGGTGCTGCGCCGGTTGCGCGGCGCGGGCTGCCCGGTGCCCGTCATCATGCTCACCGCCCGCGACGAGGACGTGGACAAGATCGTGGGGCTGGAGCTGGGGGCGGACGACTACCTGGCCAAGCCCTTCAATCCGCGTGAGCTGAGCGCCCGCATCCGCGCCGTGCTCCGCCGCCAGGCCGAGCTAAAGGCGCTGCAGGCCCGCGTGCAAAAGGAAGGTGAATCTGCCGAGGGGCTGCGCTTCGACCACCCCCGCCGCCAAGTCTGGTTCCTGGGCCAGCCGCTCAACCTCCGACCCAAGGAGTACGACCTGCTCTACTTTCTGGCGCAGAACCGGGGGCGGGTGTTCTCGCGAGACGCGATCCTTTCCCACGTGTGGGGGCTCGAATCCTACATCGGCGAGCGCACAGTGGACGTGCACGTCCGCCGCCTGCGCAAGGCGCTGGCCGCCGTCGATCCTGACGTGCAGGTGATCCTCACCGAGTGGGGCGTGGGGTACCGACTTGCCGAGGACGCGTGAGATGCCAAGGCGCAGACGGGTACACCAGGGCAGTCTGGCGCAGCGACTGACGGCGACCTATCTCCTGACCACGCTGCTCGTCCTGATCGGCCTCAGCGTGGCCATTTACTTCTCGACCTCTTTTTACCTCGATCAACGGTTGGAGACGGAGCTGAACGCCCAAGCCGACTTTTACGCCGCTTACGCGGCCAGCCTGGCCCCGGACGAAAGGTCGCTGGCCAGTTTGGCTCCCACGATGGCCAGCCTCTTCGCCCCCCAGGCCGACCTCACCGTGCGCTTTTTCTCCGCCAGCAACGGTGCGCTCCTGGCAGCCACACAGGATATCGGCCCGGAGCCCAGCCGGGTGGCGCTGCGTGAGCTGCGCTACCGCAGCCCGACCGTGTTCACACCGCCGAGCCGTGACCTGCCCCATCGCCGCTACGCGGCGCGGCAGATCGCGATTGGGGGGGAAACCACAGGCGTCGTCGAGGTGTCCAGATCGACGCTGCCGGGCGAGAACTTTCTGACGACCCTGCGCACGATCCTGCTCGCCGCCGTCCTGCTCGCCGCACTGGCATCGCTGTTGGTCAGTGTGTTCCTGGCCCGCCGGTTGAGCGGCCCCATCCGCGAGATGGAGCGGGCTACCCAGCACATCGCCGCCGGAGATCTGGACGTGCGTTTGGGCGACTATTCACCCGACGAGGTGGGACGATTGGCCCGCAGCATCGACCACATGGCCGGGCGGCTCAAGCACCTGGAATCGGCCCGCGCGCAGTTCATCGGCGAGATCTCCCACGACCTGCGCACGCCGCTGACGGCTATCAAGGGGCTGCTGGTCAATTTGATCGATAGCGTCGGCCCGGACGAGCGGCCTTCGCTAGAGATCGCCGAGCGGGAGGCCGATCGACTGATCCGGCTGGTCAACCAACTGCTGGATTTCTCCCGCTGGCAGGGCGGGCAGCTGAAGCTGGAGCTCCGCCCCGTCGGCGTTGGCGACATCGCCCGCGATGCCGTCGCCCTGTGCGAGGGACAAGCCAGCCACCGCAACGTCGCGCTGAGCGCCGAGGTTCCCCCCGACCTGCCGGAGGTCTCCGCCGATCCCGACCGGCTGCAGCGCGCCATCCTCAACCTGCTGGATAACGCCATTCGGTTCACACCGGGCGGCGGACAGGTGTCGCTGGTTATGAGACGGAACAGTGGAGGGGTTGAGGTCAGTGTACAGGACACAGGTCGGGGGATGAGCGAGGAGGAGCAGACGCGGGCCTTCGAGCCGTACTATCGGGGTGAGGGCGGCGGCGCAGGGCTAGGGCTGACCATCGCGCGCGCCATCGTGGAAGCCCACGGCGGCCAGATGGGCATCGAGAGTGGCCCTGGTCAGGGCAGCCGTGTGTGGTTCACGCTTCCGGTGTAACAATTGTTCATAATTCGATAATGGCTCTGTCACTTATCGACAATGTTTGGGTGGTATACTTTGAAGCGTAAAACGTGAGGCGCGAATTTACGTTTTACGAATTACGTTTCACGCATCACCCAAGAAAGGAGCGACAGATGAAAAAGAGACTGTTGATCGGACTGAGCGTTCTGGTGACACTCTCTCTGCTCTTGAGCGGCTGTCAGACCGGGCCGACGGCCGAGGAGATCGTGGCCAAGATGCAGGAGGTCGAGGCCAGCACCGAGGACGCCCACGCCGTCGTCGAGTTCGACGTCCAGGCCGAGGGCCAGGACATGGCGGTGGTGGTCGAGCTGTGGGAGAAGCGCCCCGGCAAGTTTCGGGCCGAGGTGCTCGAAGCCGGTGAGGCCGAGTTCGCCGGCGTCGTCAGCGTGACCGACGGCGAGCAGGCCTGGTTGTATCATCCGGGTGAGAACGTCGTCGTGACAGGGGCGCTGGGCGATCTAGAATCGGAGGAGATCCCCGTCAATCCTCAGCAGGTGATCCAACTCATGGAGGAAGGCATCCAGTGGGCCATGGACAACTTTGACGTCAAGCTGGCGGGCGAGGAGGAACTGAACGGCGTGGCGACGTACAAGCTCGAGTTCACTCCCAGGGAGGACGAGGACTATCCCATGCCTATCCCGATGGATGCCAAGGCCACGCTGTGGGTGGAGAAGGGGCGCTGGATCGCGCTGCAGGCCCACTTTGACGGCAGTTCCTTTGGCCAGGGCTGGGTGCGCGTCCGCTCGTTCGAGTTCAACACGGGCCTGGACGACGCGCTCTTCCAGCTCGAGATCCCCGAGGGTGCGGAAGTCATCGACATCGCGGATATGCAGCCCACCCCTCTCACACTGGACGAGGCGGAGGCGCAGGCCGGGTTCGATCTGCTCGTCCCGGCCTACGAGCCGGAAGGGACGACGCTGATCGAGGTGTTCAAGGTGAGTGAGGCCTTCGTCCTGCGCTACGATCACTCGACGACCTCGTTCACTATCGTGCAGGGCAGCCTGCCGCAGCCGATGGAGCAGACTCCCAGCGGCGAAGCGACGGAGATCACCGTGCGCGGCCAGACCGCCCTGTTGATCACCGACGGCGCGGGCAACAGCTTCCTGTCCTGGACGGAGGACGGGGTGAATATCGCCATCGCCGGGCACATCAGCGCAGACGAGATCGTCAAGGTCGCCGGGTCGTTGCAGTAACCCGACAGGGGGCATATAATTGGGTGCGATGCAGCGCAACTGACGTTGCGAGGCGTCGCACCTTGCTCGTTTGGAGGGAATATGGACACTGTCGTGCGCGCGGTGGGCCTGGCCCGCCGCTACAAGATGGGGGATACGTTCGTGAACGCGCTGCGGGGCGTGGACTTGGAGGTCACCCGCGGCGAGTTCGTGGCCCTGGTGGGGCCGTCCGGCTCCGGCAAATCGACGGTGCTCAACCTCGTCGGCGGGCTGGACCGGCCCACGAGCGGCGAGGTGTGGATCGACGACACGGAGTTGAGCGGCAGCGATGAAAAGACGCTGACCCGCCATCGCCGCCGACAGGTGGGGTTCGTCTTCCAGAGCTTTAATCTGCTGCCCCGCCTGTCGGCCGAGGAGAACGTGGCCCTGCCCCTGATGTTCAGTGGCGTGCCGGAAAAGGAGCGGCGGGCGCGCGCGCGGGAACTCCTGGAGCGCATGGGCCTGTCGGCGCGCCTGACCCATCGCCCCACGCAGCTCAGCGGCGGCGAGCAGCAGCGGGTGGCCATCGCCCGCGCCCTGGTCGGCCAGCCAATCATCCTCCTGGCCGACGAGCCGACGGGCAACCTCGATACGACCACTGGCGTGGAGATCATGCGTCTGCTGAAAGAGCTGAACCAGGAGCACGGGCTGACCCTGCTGGTGGTCACCCACGACCCGGAGGTAGCCGCCTTTGCCGACCGGGTCGTGCGCTTGCGCGACGGGCAGGTAGACGCGTGACGCTACAAGACCTGGCGAAGACGGCCTTCGGCAACCTGGGCCGGCACAAGGTGCGCACTGCCTTGAGCGCCGTCGGCGTGACCGTGGGCATCCTGACCATCGTCACCATGGTCTCCCTGGGCATCGGCGTGCAGCGGGAGATCGTGCAGGGGTTCCAGAGCATCGGCCTGGAGACGATAGAGGTGCGCCCGGTGACCGAGGAGCGCACCGTGTTCGACCAGTTCGCCGATCCCAAGCGTACGGTGATCATCACCCCCGAGCTCGTCGAGGAGCTGCGCGCGCGCGACGACGTGGTGGAGCTGCGCCCACGCATCTTTTTGGGCGAAGGCGGGATGCGCGTCTACCTCGAGGTCGGAGGCGAGACGACGGAGGTGCGCGTGAGCGAGCCGGTCTGGTGGGACAGCATGAACGGTCCCTTTGCAGAGCCGCCTAAGCTGGTGGCTGGTGAGGACATCGTCGAGGGCACTCAGGGAGACATTGTGGTCAGCACGCGCACGCTGGAAAAGCTGGGGTACAAGCAATTCGACGCCCTGGAAGGCCTGATCGGGCAGGAGGTGGCGCTGGTGCTCGTCACCCCCCGCAGTGAGCGGCAAGAGTTTCCCCTGCGGCTGGTGGGCGTGGTCGATACGCACACAGGCACCAATTACCCCGGCGCCTACGTCGGGGTGGGCGACGCGGCGGCGCTGAAGGCGTGGTGGTACAACGACCCCGACCTCCTGATCCACGAGGGCTACGATTCGCTCACCGTCAAGGCAACCTCGCTGAACGACGCGACCCAGATCGTCGCGCTGCTGGAAGAGCGCGGGTTTCAAGTCTCGTCGCTGAAGACGACGCTGGACATAGCGAACAAGGCGTTGTCCATCGTGCAGACCATGCTGGGCTCCATCGGCGGGCTGGCGTTGTTCGTGGCGGCCATCGGCATCGCCAACACAATGGTGATGGCCGTCTACGAGCGCACGCGCGAGATCGGCATCCTGAAGGCCGTGGGCGCGTCGCCCGGCGACATTCGTCTTCTGTTCGTGGCGGAGGCGGCGCTGATCGGGCTGCTGGGCGGAATCGTGGGCACCATCGTCGGCTGGCTGCTGGGGCTGGGACTCAACGAGGCGTTCCTGATCTACTTTGACTATATGGACGTCCCCATGCGCGGCACGTTCTTCCTCGTCAACGGCTGGCTGGTGGCGCTGGCGCTGGGATTCGCCATCGTGGTGGGGCTGCTGGCAGGGCTGTATCCCGCCGCACGCGCGGCGCGGCTCGATCCATTGGAGGCACTGCGGCGCGCATGAACGAAACGATGGCTTTCAGAGACCTGGCAAAGACAGCCCTGGGCAACCTGGGCCGCCACAAGGTGCGCACGGGGTTAAGCGCCGTTGGAGTGACCGTGGGCATTCTGACCATCGTCACCATGGTCTCGCTGGGCGTCGGCGTGCAGCAGGAGACGGTGCGCACGTTCCAGAGTGCGGGCCTGGAGCAGGTGCGCGTGCACCCGGCCACCGAGGAGCGCACCGATCTCGGCGCGGTCGCCTGGCCCAAGCGGACGGTGATCATCACTCCAGCGCTGGTCGAGGAGATGCGCGCGCGAGACGATGTGCTGGAAGCACACCCACGAGAGTTTACCCCCTGGGGAGCAAACATCTCGCTGCAGATCGAGGGGAAGGCGATCCAGGTGAGCGTGGGCGATTTCCACTGGGGGTTAAGCGATCCCTTCTCGATACAGCCAGAGATAGTTGCCGGCCGGGAGCTGGCGCAGGACGCGCGGGGCGAGATCGTCATCAGCGCCAGGGCGCTGCGGGAGTTGGGATACGAGGACGAGGAATTTGCCGACGTCGTCGGGCGAGAGGTGGCCCTGGTGCTCAAGGAGCCGCGCGGCGAGATGAAAGAGTTCCCCTTCCGCGTGGTCGGCGTGCTCGAAACGGTCTACGGCGTCGAGGCCGGCTATTTCGGGACGCACATCAGCCTGGACGACATGATGGACATCAACATCTGGTGGTACAACGACCCCGATCTCTTGGAGCACGAGGGGTACGACGAACTGGTCATCCGGGCGGCGTCCCTGGAGGATGTGGACGAGATCGTCGCGGTGCTTGAGGAACGCGGATACGAGGTCGAGTCGCTGCGGATGATGCTGGACGTGATGAATAAGGCGATGATCGTCCTGGAGACCATGCTGGGCTCCATCGGCGGGCTGGCGCTGTTCGTCGCCGCCATCGGCATCGCCAACACGATGGTGATGTCGGTCTACGAGCGCACGCGCGAGATCGGCATCCTGAAAGCCGTGGGCGCCTCCCCCGGCGACATCCGCCTCTTGTTCGTAGCCGAGTCATCGCTCATCGGCCTGCTGGGCGGGGTCGTGGGGACGATCGTCGGCTGGCTGCTGGGGCTGGGGCTCAACGCGGCTTTCCTGGCCTACCTGCGCTGGCAGGAGTTGCCCGTGACCGGCACGTTCTTCGTGGTCACCGGCTGGCTGGTGGCGCTGGCGCTGGGGTTCGCCATCGTGGTAGGGCTGCTGGCAGGGCTGTACCCGGCGGCCCGGGCGGCGCGGCTCGATCCCCTGGAGGCGTTGAGATATGAGTGAAGACGGTGCAAGGTACAAGGACCGCCGGGTTGTACTCTCACTTTCAGGCTCGCAGCCCTCGTCCCCGAGGGCGTCTGAGCCGGGTCCGGGCGTCAAGTGCGGGTTTTCGCTGCATGGGACGCCCCCGAGGACGGGGGCTTTGAGCAAGTTGGAGGCGTTGAGATATGAGTGAAGACGTTGCAAGCTACAGGGATCGTCGAGTCATTCTCTTCGTCATCGGCGGCCTCCTGCTCGTGGGCGGGATCGTGATCGGCTTCTTTGGGCCGCTGGAGATGTACTGCTTCTACCTCTTCTCCGAGGGCGGCCGCTTCTACTATGAGGGGTTTGGGTTCGGCTCCTTTATGTTCGGCAACATCGCCGCGCAGATCATCGGCTACTATCTCATCGCCGCGGTGTGCGTGCCGCTCGGATACGGCCATCTGGCGGCGCGGCGCTGGGCCAGGCCGCTCACCCTGACCCTGCTGTGGTTCTGGGTCATCTTTGGCATCCCCTTGACGGTCGTGTTCCTGTTCACGCTGTTTTCGTCCAAGGACTTGTCCCTGGCCGCCGGGCTGGTCGCGCTCGCCCTGGCCGGACTGGCCTACTTCCTGGCCCCCTGGCTCGCTATGCGCTTTTACCGCAGCCGGGACGTGCGGCTGACCTTTGAGACCCGCGATCCCAAGCCGTCCTGGATCGACGAGCTTCCCCAGCCGGTGCTCGTGCTGGGCGCGCTGCTGCTGTTCTTCATCGTCGTGCTGCACATCCCCGTCTTTTTCAACGGCATATTCCCGTTCTTTGGCCTCCTGCTGGTCGATCTGGCGGGCATCTTTATGATCGACGTCTCGATCTTTTGCCTGGCGGGGCTGACGTGGGGCATCCTCAAGCTCAAGCCCTGGGCGTGGTGGGGTGCGCTGGTCTATGTGAGCCCGCTGACCTTTTCGCTGATCTTGACCTTTTCGCAGTACAGCCTGCTGGACATTCTGGCGCGCATGCGTTTCCCCCCGACGGAGATGGAGATTTTGCAGGGCCTGCCGTTTCACGGGTTCCACCTGACGCTGCTGCTCGGCGTGCCGCTGCTCGTCACGCTGGGACTGCTCCTCTTCTCAAAGCGGTACTTCAGCCGCCCTCTCTCGAATCCCTCTGCCAAGGCGTAGCGCCGAATCTGAACCGCAAAGGGCGCAAAGAAAACAGGAAGGGACCACCCATTTGCCCCGGCAGCGGGAATGTGCTAAGATCGCCCCCAGTTGCGCGAGCAGCGAAGGGGCAAGGCAGTGACCGACAAAGGGGAGCTTCGACAACCGGTTTGACCACACGCCGACGCCGCGCTCTGTCTGCAGGAAGGGTGCGCTGTTGTTTGTTGCATCAAACGCTTATCATGGGTGGTATACGAGGTGGATGGTTCTCCATCTAAGGATTGGGCGCCCAAGAGACCACTCCACCACAGACTAGGAAGGTTGTCTTGAGGATAGAGGACTTTGACGAGATGGCCTGGGACAGGCCGGTAGATGAGGCCATCGCCCTAGCGCGTGCTCATTGGGAATCAGGATGTGGGCTAGACGCCGGTCGCATCCTCTACGAGCGTGTGCCAAGGAGGCTTCGTCCACTATGGGGAGCCAGCGCACTGCGGGCCGCTTCCAGGTTCATTCCAGAGATTCCAGAGATTGAGGCAGTTCTCGCATTTGCTGAGAATCCCGACAAGTGGGGTGACGGCGCGGAGAACAAGGAAGAACAAGCTCATGGTTTCTTCGACGCAGCGCGCATTCTTGCGCTTGAGTACCAGGATAAGGACCGTCCACTTGAGAGCATCCTAATCCTGGCAGAGAATGTTGCAAAGGTGACGTACAACGCCTACGGGTATCCGGCACTGTTTGACCACGACGCTGGATGGTTGATCGTGGCGGCCTTGATGTATATCGCCGAGCAAGTCGGGGATGCCGAATTCACGGCTGAGGCTTGGTCACTTCTGAGCAACAAGGAATACATAACGTTGACAGGCCCTGTTGTGTGTCATCCTGCCTGTTTAGCATGTGCTGAATGGTATCTTGATGAAAAGCCATTTGCTGGTCAATAGTAGACCAATCCACGCTACATCTGACGCTGCCTCACGACCTCATATCGCGGCACGATTCCGCTTCGCGGGCCACGTTGAATAGATGGACCCGCCGCACAACCCGCAGCGTGAGCGAAGCCGGTATCCTCAAGCCAGCCCTCGACGAACCCCAGATTCCCCACTCCCCCAATCGCTTTTTTCGCTTCAAAACGCCCTTGACACCGAACATTTGTTCGCGTATAATGTGGCTAGGAAAATGCCCGAACTGCCGGAAATCTTTATCTTCGCCCGCGATATGCGGAAGAAACTGGTGGGCCGGACCATCAGCGCCATCGAGGTCCTGCAGCCCAAGTGTTTGAACGTGCCGGTGAACGAGTTCCAGGACGCGCTGGCGGGCGCCCAGATCCGCGACGTGACCGCCCGGGGCAAGTGGCTGCAGGTCGAGACGACGCAGGGCTGGCTGCTGCTCAGCCTGGGGATGGGGGGCGAGATCCTGCTGACCGACCGGGACCATCTGCCCGAGAAATATCGCCTGGTCTTTGACCTGGCAGACGGTGCTTGCCTGGCGGTCAACTTCTGGTGGTTCGGCTACGCCCACTACGCCGCCGACCTGGCCGATCACAAGATGACGGCCCAGCTCGGCCCCAACGCGCTCGACCTGACGCTGGACGCGTTCCGTGCGCTGCTGCGCGGGCGGCGCGGCGGCGTCAAATCCTTCCTGCTCGACCAGAAAAAGATCGCCGGCATCGGCAACGTGTACATCCAGGACCCGCTGTTCAAGGCAGGCGTGCACCCGCTGCGTGCCATCGACAGCCTGAGCGACGACGAAGTGGCCCGGCTGTGGGAGGCGCTGCGGGCGACGCTGCAGGAGAGCATCGATCGCGGCGGCAGCGCGTGGGAGCGGAACCTGTACGACGAGAAGGGCCGCTGGGATGGCAGCTTTTTCCAGATCGGCTACCGGGAGGGAAAGCCGTGCCCGGCGTGCGGCACGACCGTGGAAAAGATCAAGACCGGCAGCACCAGCGGCTACGTTTGTCCGACCTGTCAGCCGCTGGAAGGCTAGAATGAGGAGGTCGCAATGGCAGAGCATCTTTCGGAAAGGCAGAAACGGATCGTCGAGTTCCTCGGCGAGTACGTGCAGGAGCACGGCTACCCGCCGTCCATCCGCGAGATCGGCGCGGCGGCGGGCATCAGCTCCACCTCCGTCGTGAGCTATAACCTGAAGCGGTTGGAGGAGAAGGGCTACATCAACCGGGACGTGGAGGTGTCGCGCGGGGTGACGCTGACGGGCGCGGCCCGCACCCGCTTCATCCCGCAGGCGGTGGTGCACATCCCCCTGCTGGGCCGCATCGTGGCCGGCGAGCCGCTGCCGGTGCCCGCCAGCGATTTCGCGCTGATGGGCGACGAGACCATCGAGCTGACGCGCGACATCCTGGGAGACCCCGAGGGGCTGTACGCCCTGGAGGTGCAGGGCGATTCGATGATCGACGCCCTGGTGCACGACGGGGACATCGTCGTCATGCGCTACCAGCAGCAGGTGCAGAACGGCGAGATGGCTGCGGTGTGGCTGAAGGAGCGCGAGGAGGTGACACTCAAGCGCTTTTACGACGAGGGGGCGCAGGTGCGGCTCCAGCCGGCCAACCCCACCATGGGGCCGATCTACGTCGATCCGCGCCAGGTGGAGGTGCAGGGCAAGGTCGTCATGGTCGTGCGACAGGTGCAGTAGTGGGGGGGGGGGGGGGGGGCGGCAGCCAATTT
>DAOUDX010000070.1:0-7537 GCA_034430835.1 Anaerolineae bacterium | reverse complement strand
CTTCTTCGCCCTGCAGATAGGCCTCGTGTATCTCTTCACAGGATGGCAGTGTCGCTTGGCTCACATCCGTATTGTCGCTGGCTTGTACGATTTTGGCAAGTTAAAGAACTATGTTTCAGGCTGAGCAGTTACGATCTGAGAAGAGATAATGGTTACGGTGGGTTTCCAGGGGAAGAGCGAGTTGGCGAATAGGCTGAGACATGGCACCCTCGCTACTATTGCCTACTTCAGACTAATGCTCCGGTTACCGCTCACGAATCACCTCTATGTATGGGCAGCCGCCGCACGCGCACACGACGGTCGGTCACGCTCAAGACAGCACCGACAGCCAGTTCATCGCCAAATTGCCGTAAGGCCAATTCTAGCAGCGCGTTCACAGATGCCGGACGCATGTCGCTCAGGCGGAAGATGATGACGCTGGGCAAACCAGCGCCGCTGTGGGCCAACAGGTCGCCAAACCCCAGGTCGCTGGTCAACAGGATTTGCCCCTCTCGGCTGGCTCGGGTCAAGATGTCAGTATCGGACAGACGGTCGAGCCCCAGTTCATGCAGGTGCACGGCCTCATATCCGAGACTCCGCAAGAATGCCACAGTGACCGGCGAGATACCCATGTTGGCCAGAAACTTCACACCGGCACCCTTTCCAGTTCGTGCACCGAGTCTTCGGCCATCCAGGCTGCGTAGCGCAGCGCCTGATGAATGTCCTCAGGCTCAAGGTAAGGGTAATCTGCAATGATCTCCTCGACTGTCATCCCGTTTGCCACCAAGTTCAGGATGAGGGCCACAGTGACGCGCGTTTCTCGAATGCACGCCCGTCCACCCATAATGTTCGGGTCGAAAGTGATACGATCAAATTCCCACATCGTCATCCTACTCCATCCACTCGCTTTGCCGCATCATTGTAACACAGCCGCGTAGGAGAGGCAAGCGCAGCGCGATACGCTCACGCTGGACACAAGGACCGTTCAATACTCGTAGCAACTCCCCCCAATGAACTCCCGCAAGAGCGAGTCGGGCGGGACAGCAGAGTCGTCCTCGATCGGGGTAACGGCTTTCAGGAGGCGATACACCCGCTCCGCACGCTCAAAGGCGTCCTCACGCAACGGGTCGTCCTTGTACAGATCCGCCCACTTCTCGAAGTGGTGAAAAAGGCGAGCTCTCATCACAGGCAGTTCATACGGCAAAGCGCTGTTGACGATATAGTCGGTGGTGTTGACGTAGGGAATGATATGGCGCATCTCACTGGAACGGACGTAATGCCAATGCTCCAGTGTGCTCTGGGGATCGTAGGCCCGGTACGCGGCATCGCGCTCCATGCGGCGCATCAGCCGCAGGTCGGTCCAGCGAATGTATCTGCCGTCAGGCCCCTTCATCTGCATCAGCGGCTCGATATAGAGTTTGAACTTTCGCTCGGCGTCCACACCCTCCGTCATCGGCGCGTACAGACCGTGCAAGCTGTCAATGAGGATGACTTCACTCGGCCCAATCTGCATCGGCGTATGGTCGTCGTGGCGCTTGCCGGTCTTGAAATCGTAGAAGGGGGTCAACACCTCTTCGCCGGCGATCAGGCGCACCAAGTGCTCGCTGATGAGGGGGAGGTCAAGGGCCTGGGGCGTCTCGAAATCATAGTCGCCGAACTCGTCCTTTGGGTGCAACTCCAGGTCGTGAAAGTAGTTGTCGACGGTGAGCGGGACGAGGCTAAGGCCTATCTTTTTCAGCAGGTGGCTGAGCTTGGTGGTGGTCGTGGTCTTGCCGGAGGATGAGGGACCAGCGATGATGACGATCCTCACTTTGTCGCGTCTCTCATGGATGACCTCTGACGCGGCGGTGATATCGTCGTTGTAGGCGTGGTCGGTCTCGCGCACGATCTCGCGAAACTCTCCGCGGGCGATGCGCGCGTTCAGATGCTCCACCGTGTGCAGGTCGTGCTCGACCGCCCAATCGAGAACGTGCCACATCTTGCACCAGGGGATGTTTTCCGAAGGGTGAGCCACGCGCTGACCGCGCTTGCTGCGCTGGCGGGCGCGCTCGTCGCGGTAGAGAATGTACGCCTTGGCTGTCTTGGCGTGGCCATTCTCGATCAGAACCTTCTCCACCACGTCCTGGATCTCCTCAATGGTGGGGATGTGATCCGGCGGCGTCTTCTCCTCCAGCATCGCCACGACCTGATCGGCCAGTCCTTCAGAGACGGCGCGATCCCGCCCGCCCACAGCCACCGCCGCCCGGTAGATGGCGTTGACGATGCGTTCCTTCCTGAAGGGCACCACGGCTCCCGTTCGCTTGACCACGTGCGTTATCTTGGCCATGTCATAACGCGGCCTCCTGCCGCAACCAAAAACGCAGGACGCCCGGCTTCAGCCGGGTCGCCCCGCTAAAGCGGGGCATCCGTACCCTGAAACATTCTCGCGAATCACGCAAATGTTGTGAGGCAATACTATAGCCTCCTACCCCAGGCATTTTACCTTACGTCTGGAAGCATACCTTCAAGCACATCGAACAGCCCCATTTTATCATGGCCAGAGGGAAAGCACCAAGACACCGTGCTTCACCGTACTCGCGGCTCGCGCGCATCAGGCCAGGAAAAAGGATAGCAAAAAGCCCCCAACATGCTGGGGGCTCCAGACTGTCTCGCGGACGATTACATTCCCGCTCGCTCTGGAATCTTGCCATCCTCCCGCCGCTGCTTGATGACCAGTTCGGCGATGGACGCTGGCACGTGATCGTAGCGGCGAAACTCGAGGGTAAAGGTGCCCCGCCCCTGCGTCAGGCTGCGCAGGTCGGTGGCATAGCCGCGAGCCTCGGCCAACGGTACCTCGCCATCGACGTTGCGCAAGTGGCCGCGCACGTTCATCGCGTTCACGCTGCCTCGCCGCCGTCCGATATCGGCGACGACGTTGCCCAGATACTCTTCGAACACGTTCACGTCAATGCGCATCACAGGCTCGAGCAAAACGGGATCGGCCCGGCGCACCACCTCGCGCGCAGCCATCGATCCGGCGATCTGAAAGTCCATTGCCGCCGAATCGACCTCGTGGTACTTGCCGCCCAGGAGCGTCACGCGCACGTCGGTGACCGGATAGCCGGCAATGACACCTTGCTCCAATGCCTGGCGGATGCCTTGCTCGGTGGGCGACACGAAATCCCTGGGGAACTCGGCCGGCGGGGCTTCATTCTCAAAGACGACGCTAGAGCCGGATTCTAGCGGCTCGACGCGCACCACTACCTCGGCAAAATGGCCGTGCCCGCCGGACTGCTTCTTGTAGGTGGCGACGTACTCGGCCGTCCTGCGCACGGTCTCGCGGTAGGATACTTGCGGCGCACTGACCTGCAGCGAGAGGCCAAACTCCCGGTTTAGGCGGTCAACGGCGATCTCGAGATGCAACTCACCCATCCCGGAAAGCACCTGCTCACCGGTCTCGGAATCGAACCGGCAGACCAAAGTTGGATCCTCGTTGCACAAGCGCATCAAGGCCTGGCGCAGTTTTTCACCTGCGCCGTTGGAAGGCGTCTCCAACGCCACCGCGATCACCGGCTCAGGGAACTTGAAGGTCTCCAGAACTATCGGATGGTCGGGGTCGCAGAGCGTATCGCCAGTGGTGATAGACTTGAGGCCCACTAGTGCGACGACGTCGCTGGCCGCCATATGATCGACCTGCTCCCGCTCGCTTCCATGCATGCGATAGATACGCCCGACACGCTCCTTCTCGCCAGTGCGGGAGTTATAGACCACGTCGCCAGCGTTCAGCTGGCCAGAAAAGACGCGCACCCAGGTCAGATGTCCAACGTGCGGGTCGGTGACAATCTTGAACGCCGAAGCGCAGAATGGCGCGTCGAAACTGTTAGGCCGCTCCGTGAGCTCCTCACTATTTGGATCGACGCCCGCCACCAGCGGCACGTCCACCGGTGCAGGCAGGTAGGCGACGATAGCATCCAACAGCGGTTGCACGCCAATGCGATTGCGCGAAGCGCCGCACAACACCGGCACCAGGTCGCCGGCAATGGTCGCCTGCCGCAATGCCATCTGCAGCACGTGCAGGTCGGGCTCGATGCCCTCCAGGCGCTGCATCAGCAGATCGTCATCTGTCTCGCAGATGGCGTCCAGCAATTCCTCGCGCGCAGCAACAACCCACTCTTGCATCTCGGCGGGAATCTCCTCCACGGCCGCCTCGCCGCTATCCTGCCAGACCAGCGCCTGCTGCGTCAGCAGATCCACCACGCCAGCAAAGTCGCCCTCAATGCCGACGGGCAGTTGCAGCGGGATGGCCTTGGGCGTGAGCCGCTCGTGCACCTCGTCCATCACGCGGTCAAAGTCAGCTCCCAGCCGGTCGAGCTTGTTGATAAAGATGATGCGCGGCAGATTGCCCTGGTCGGCGTGCATCCACACCGACTCGGTCTGCGGCTCAACGCCGCCCGCACCGCACAGCACGATCACCGCGCCGTCGATGACGCGGACGGAGCGCACGACCTCGGCGGTAAAGTCGATGTGGCCGGGCGTGTCGATCAGGTTGATGCGATGGCCCTGCCAGTGGCAGGCCGTAGCGGCCGACATGATCGTGATGCCGCGCTCCCGCTCCTGTTCCATAAAGTCCAGTTGCGTATCGCCATCGTCGACGTTGCCCTGGCGGTGAATGCGCCCCGTATAATAGAGAATCGCCTCCGACGTGGTCGTCTTCCCGGCATCCACGTGGGCAAAGACGCCAATGATGCGTACTTTTTCAATCGGTGCTTCTTTCTTCCTGCTCATAACTCACCTCTCGTAAACTCGCGCAAAGAAGCCCCGCGACGAGATGCGGAGCTTCTTGTGATAGACTCCTGATTTTCGCCTACAGAAAGCGTCGAGCCATCGGGCGCGCGACGCGCGCCTTAGCCGAACAACTCACACAAGGATAGTATTATACCAGAAAATCAGATTTTGACCAGTCAAAGACAGGTATCCGAACAGGCTCGACCAGCAAGGGCTGAAAGTGGACGACGCCTCCGCTTGGCAACCGGACCGCGGGCCGCTACCACCCTCACTCCCCTGCCCGAAACGCCAATCGCGCGATCAGCGGACGATGATCCGATCCCCCGCGATCCCCCACATTCGCGGAAAGTGCCACCAGGTCCGGTGAGTGAAACACATAGTCGATGCGCCATACCGGCGGCCCCGCGCCTCGCCCGCTGATGAAGGTGAAACCCATTCCCCACCCACTCTCCCGGTGCGCATCGCGCAGACGGCGGGCCAGCGGCGCATAGAGCGACTGCTGGTCGGTCACGTTGAAATCGCCCATGACGACGAGCGGCCCCTCGATCCCCTCCAGCCGCGCGAGCAGCGCGCGCAGGTCGGCGTCACGTCCCGGATCCGCAAAGGCCGCAGGAAGCCTCGACGGCAGTTCAGAAAGTGGGAGGTCATACACCAGCAGCGAGCGCGGATGGACGCTGAGGACGTTCACCTCGTAACTCTCAATATCCAGTACGAACTGCTGCACCCAATCCCCCTCACCCTCGACCAGTTGGAAGCCCTCGTACTCCAGGATCGGATAACGGCTCCAGAACCCACAGCCAGGCTCCAGCCGGTGGTAGGGGTACCGCGCGGCAAAACGGGGCCCAAGCGCCTCGGCCATCGGCGCCACCAGCTCCCGCAGGCCGAAAAAGTCCGGATCGTGTGCCTCAATCGCAGCCGCCACTCCGGCGACGTTTTCGTTCTTGTAGAGGACATTGTAGGTCAGCGCGGTAAACGCCGGACCGTTAGCGCTCACCGGCCAGCGGGAGAGATAGAGATGCCCGTAGGTGAGCAGAAAGAGAGCGACGGGCGCGGCAGCGAGGATCGTCACAGGGCGGGAGCGGCGGAGCAAGAGAGCCGCAGGCAACAACAGAAGCGTTGGAACAAAGAGCCAGGGCAGAACGTAGGCGATGGCGTCCACGAACCACAGGCTGTTCCCGCCCAACCAGTGCGCCACGTAGTAAAAGGCGACCAAGCCAGTGTGCAGCGACACCAGCACTCTGATACTGGCGACGGCGAGCCATCGGAGGAGGCCGGGTCGCGGGCTAGAGGCGGCCATAGGTAATCAACTCGATCCCCAGTTGCTCAATATGCGCCTTCACCCGTGGGTCAAGCAGGGCGCGGCGCTCTTTGTCGCGCCAGCCCTCGGTGCCGGGGTGGGTGATCAGCTCCGTATCACCCTCGGGAAGCGTGTCCAGCAGACCCAAGAGATACTCTGCCGTGCGGTGCGCATCGGGAGCGTACAGCGAGAAGGACGACTCAAAGTAGTTGGTCTGCTTGAGGCCGTACCGCGCCACCATGCGCCGATAGCGCCGCCCCTGCCAGCGGATCAGCCCGCGAGGAAAACCCGTCCTGGCAGACCAGGCGGCCAGCTTGCCTTCAAGCGCCTCATCGAAAGGCATGCGCACACCAAGGTTCCCATACTCCCGCGCCAGGTCCAGGCTGATGCGGAACCAGGACGGGAAGACGTAGGGATAGTGGCAGTGCAGATCGAGATGGTCGGGCCGGCGGCCCGTATTGGCGATGAACGTCTCGATCTGCGCGCGCCACTCGGCCCCAAGCTGAGTAGTGCACACGCGCCCAAAGCGCCGCAACAGCGCTTTGTCGTCGCGGAACTGGCCCTCACTGTCCACCAGCGAACGCACCTGTTCCAGCGGCAGGACGGGCCGCCCTTCGTTCATCACCAGATGCACGCCCGCGCCCAGGCCCGGATGACCGCGCAGGTAGGCCGCCCCCTCCGGCCAGTGAGGCTGATTGGCCAAGGCAGTCGTGCTGGTGACGACGCCTGCCTCGTAGAGGGCGATGGTGGCAGGCACAGAGCCATCGGTGTAGCCGAAATCGTCGGCGTTGATGATGAGGCGCTGTGTCACTGAATACCCCCTGCCCTTTCTTGAGTCTTGCTGGTTTGTCCATTGTCCCGCCCTCTGTAACTCACGCTATCTCTCCCGATTGCAGGTCGGTTTGGAAGTGTTATCAACTTCTCAGCCATTTTGTGCTATGTTACCACGGTCGAGGAAAACGGCTGGCGAAAGCACAGCGATACCCTGGCAAAGGTCAGGAGGATAGTGGCGCGTGTTCCCCGTCACGAGGGCGTCCACCTGCGCGGTCAGCGCTACCTCAAGAAAGGGCAGGTCATCTGGATCGGGGAGTGCGACAGAGACAAGATGGGCAGTGACGTGCTCCCCCGTGGCCTCGAAGTAACGTAGTAGATCAGCGATATCATCGGTGTTGATGCCAAAGCGTTCTCTCTTCAATACCTGGCGGTACTCGGCAAGAATGCGATCGTCGAAAACGAGGATCAGGTCGCCGGCGAGAACCAGTTCGAGAATACGCGCGGGCGGACCGAAGGGGCTGATGAGACCGGAGACAAGCACATTGGTATCCAGGACAATTCTCATGGTTTCCTTCCTTTAGCTCTATTTTGGGTAGTGTCCTTGGACAACTGAGATAATTGCTGGCATACTATCAGTGGATTACATCTCCCTTGGAGGTGAGAATGAAGCTGATAGCATGTCTAATCATATTGTCGTTGATTGTCGCGTTTTGGTCAACCGGC
>DAOUDX010000069.1:0-5413 GCA_034430835.1 Anaerolineae bacterium | reverse complement strand
CGGAATGCTGCGATCAGTGGATATGTGACGACGAGGATAAGTACGTCCTGTTCTCGTATGCGAGAAACAGTTGTCACCGGAACCACAGTCATTTCACACTCTGCAGCTATCATCACAACGAAGATCATCCGGGACACTGGAAAGACTGTCCTCTATGTAGAGAAAGCTTCGAGACAGAGATGTACGTGTACTATGGGACGAACGAGTACAACTTTGAGACACTGGAAAACCCCCCGGAATACGAGCCCACCAGATGCTCGAAATGCGGTTCCGTGATCTCTCTGAGCGAGGATGGGTACGTGATAAGCCCCAGTGAGGGGTACCTTTGTGAAGAGTGCTCTGATTCGCCCCTCCTCTAGTCATCTTCATATGCTGAATCTTTGGCGAATGAGGCAAGATTTCGAGTGCTTGCCCTCTTGCCAATCGCAGTTCCGGCGGCGCGGAGTGCCGATGGAACTGCGTCGGGTTTTCAGGCTTCGCCTGAAAACCCGCCTAGTCTGAACAGTTTCGTATTGTGCCGAATGAGGAGGTTCCGATGCTCGTAAAACATCGTATGACTCCCAATCCAATCACAATCCCGCCGGACGCCACAGTCCCGGACGCCCTCAAACTCACCCGAGAAAGAGGGATCAACTATCTGCCGATAGTGAACAAGAAGGGAAAACTGATCGGCATCGTCTCGCGGACGGATCTGATGCAGGCCGCGCCCTCGAAAGCCACGACGCTCAGCGTCTTCGAGGCAAACTACCTGCTGGCCCACCTGAAAGTGGAAGAGATCATGAACAAGCCGATCACAGTCCTCGAGGACACGCCCCTCGAAGAGGCCGCGCGGCTCATGCTGGAAAACGGGATCGGCTGTCTGCCGGTGATGCGGGGCAGGGAACTGATCGGTATTATCACCGAGACCGACATCTTCAAGGCCTTCGCCGAGATCCTGGGCGGCGGCGACCCGGTGCTGCGCGTCACGCTGCGCTCACCGGACGTGCCGGGCGAGCTGGCCCGACTGACCGGGGTGATCGCCAACCTGGGGGGAAACCTCCACTCCGTGGCCGCCTTCAAAGGCGAGGACCCGGAGCACGTCTATTTCACCTTCCGCCTGGCCGGCGTGGACGAAGATACTCTGGTCCCGGCACTGAAAAAAGTGGGAGAGGAAGTCGTTCACGTCGTGCGCTTTGACAAATAGACCCTGGTTGACTGAAAAATCTCAGTTGGCCCTAGAACGGCACTGTGTAGCCGCGATTTCCAAGTCGCGCGGTTTGGAAACCGCGACTACAGGGTTTTGTCAGTCAACCAGCAAATAGACCCCAAGTCTAGAGAAGGACAACGACACCGATGACGAGAGAACTGCTTTCAGGCAACGAAGCTGTGGCTCGGGGGGCCTACGAGGCCGGCGTGCGAGTGGCGGCGGCTTATCCAGGTACCCCCAGTACGGAGATTTTGGAGAACCTGGCGCACCACAGGGAGGTCTATTCCGAGTGGTCACCAAACGAGAAGGTGGCCCTAGACGTGGTCATCGGCGCGGCTTATGCTGGCAGCCGGGCCATGGCGGTGATGAAGCACGTCGGTCTCAACGTGGCTGCCGACGCCTTCTTTTACGCCTCGATGACCGGGGCGGAGGCGGGGTTGGTACTCGTCTGCGCCGACGACCCAGAAATGTACAGCTCGCAGAACGAGCAGGACAACCGGAACTATGCCAAGTTCGCCCGCGTCCCCTGCCTGGAACCCGGCGATAGCCAGGAAGCCAAGGACATGGTCGGCGTGGCACTGGACATGAGCGAGCAGTTCGATGGGCCGGTGATGCTGCGGGTCACCACCCGCATCTCCCACTCCGACACCCTCGTAGAGTTAGGAGAGCGAATGGCGAAAGAGCCTGCCGCCCCACCCGAGTACCGCATCGATCGCGCCAAGTACGTGATGGTGCCTGGCAACGCCCGGCGACGCCACCCAATCATTGAGGAACGTGTGTCGAGGGTGAAAGAATTCGCGGAGACATTCCCATACAACCGGGTGGAGATGAGCCCTTCGACCGGGCTTCGGCGGGCTCAGCCTGGCAACTCAGGGCAGGGCGCCGGGCTGGGCATCGTCGCTGCTGGCGTGGCCTACCAGTACGCTAAAGAGGTCTTCCCTGAAGCCTCCGTCCTCAAGCTGGGAATGACCTATCCCCTGCCGGAGAGAATGATCCGCGAGTTTTCCGCCCAAGTTGATCGACTGATCGTCGTCGAGGAGCTCGACCCCTTCATCGAGAATGAAATCAAGCTGATGGGGATCGCGGTGGAGGGCAAGTCCATCCTTCCCATCTGCGGCGAGCTCGACCCGACAATCGTGCGTCAGCGCGCAGTTGAGGCCGGGCTGTTGCCCCCCCCCTGCCCCCCCCGCTCGCTCCCTCCCCGCGAGCGGGGGGGGCAGGTCAAGCTTCCCGCAAGGCCTCCCCTCCTCTGCCCGGGCTGCCCGCACCGCGGGCTGTTCGTCGTCACCAACAAGCTCAAGGTGGTGGTCAGCGGCGATATCGGCTGCTACACTCTGGGATTCCTGCCACCCCTTTCAGCGCTGCACACCTGCGGCTGCATGGGGGCCAGCATCGGCCAGGCCCATGGCGTGAGCAAGGCAGGGATAGCCCAAAAGCATGTGGCCGTGATCGGCGACTCGACCTTTTTCCACACTGGGATGCCCGCACTCTTGAACGTGGCCTACAACCAGAGCGACACCGTCGTCATCATCGTCGATAACCGCACCACGGCGATGACGGGCCACCAGCAGCACCCCGGCACCGGGATGACGCTCAGAGGTGAACCGACGCTGGCGGTCGAGTTTGAACCATTGGCACGCGCGATGGGCATTCAGCGGGTGCACACCGTCGATCCGTATGACCTCAAGGCGGTCGAGGCAGCATTGCGCGACTGCCTCGATAACCCAGGCCCCGCCGTCATCGTCTCGCGGCGGGAATGCGCGCTGCTGCCCGCGGCCCGCAAGCAGTGGATGGCGCTGGCCGTGAACGAGGAGCGATGCAACGGCTGCGGCCTGTGCTTCCAGGTCGGCTGCCCGGCCATCGTCAAGAGCGAAACATTAGATGAGAAGACCGGCAGGGCCAGGGCCTGGATCGACCCGCTGCTGTGCACGGGCTGCGAAATCTGCGCGCAGGTGTGCGCGCGGAAGGCGATCATGTTCCGGGAGGAGATGGTATGATCAACTTCCTATTAGTCGGTGTCGGCGGCCAAGGGACGCTACTTGCAAGCAACGTGCTGGCCCAAGTCGGCGTCAGGGCCGGGTTCGACGTCAAGAAGGCCGAGGTGCACGGCATGGCCCAGCGGGGGGGGAGCGTCAGTAGCCAGATCCGTTGGGGCGAGAAAATCTACTCACCCCTCATCGCCAAAGGCGAAGTAGATTATCTGGTGGCCCTCGAGAAACTGGAAGCACTGCGCTGTGTGGAAATGCTGCGCCCCGGCGGCACGGTGCTCGTGGGCGAGATGCGCATCCCACCCCTTTCCGTCAGCTCCGGCGACGACGTGTACCCCGGCGACGAAGAGGTAAAGCGCATCATCGGCGCAGTGACCGACGACGTATATTTCGTCCCCAGCCTCTCCCTGGCAGAGGAGGCGGGCAACGTCCGCGCGCACAACATCGTGGTGCTGGGCGCGCTCTCGAACTTTGTCGAGCAGGTGGAGCTAGAGACTTGGCTGGAGGTGATCGCCGGGCAAGTGCCGGAGAAGTACATCGAGGTGAACAGGCAGGCTTTTCAGATGGGAAGAGCCTCGCGGACTCGGTGATCCGCAGAGATTTTTCACAGGAGGTAAAGCACGATGATGGACAAACAGAAAAAGGCCCTGATCTGGAACGAAGAGTTTGAGACCATGCCGCGTCCCGAGCTGGAGAAGCTCCAACTGAAGCGGCTCAAGGACATTGTCGCCTACGTCACGGAGAAGGTTCCCTTCTACAAGGAACTCTACGCCGAGGCGGGCGTGTCGGCCGACGACATTGACTCGTTGGAGGACATCGCCAAGCTGCCCTTCACCAACAAGCAGGACCTGCGCGACCGCTATCCCTTCGGCATGTTCGCCGTGCCCGTGCACGACCTGCGGCAGGTGCACGCCACCAGTGGCACCACCGGCAAGATGACGGTGACAGGGTACACCGCCAGCGATATGCAGGTCTGGGGCGAGACCATGGCCCGCGTGTACACCGCCGGCAACGTGACCGCCGACGATATCATCCACAACGCCTACGGCTACGGCCTCTTCACCGGCGGCCTGGGGTTCCACATCGGCGCGGAGCGCATTGGCGCGACAGTGATCCCCGTCTCCGGCGGCCTGACGAAGCGGCAGATCGAGATCATGCAGGACTTTGGCTCGACAGTCCTCACCTGCACCCCCTCCTACGCGCTGGTGCTGGCCGAGGAAGCCCAGCAGACGGGCGTGGACCTGCGCGAGAAAGCCAGTCTGCGGGTGGGGTTCTTTGGTGCCGAGCCGTGGACGGAGCGCATGCGAGAAGATGTTGAGGAACGGCTGGGGATCGAGGCCTACGACATCTACGGCCTGGCGGAGATCATCGGCCCTGGCGTCTCGGTGGAGTGCCCCTACCACACTGGTCTTCACATCGCCGAGGATCATTTCTACCCCGAGATCATCGATCCCGAGAGCGGCGACCCGTTGGGCTACGACCAGTTGGGCGAATTGGTCTTTACCACGCTGACGAAGGAAGGGCTGCCGCTCGTGCGCTACCGCACGCGCGATCGCACGATCCTGCGCGCCGAAAAGTGCGCATGCGGGCGCACGATGGTGCGAATGGAGAAAGTGCTGGGCCGCACCGACGACATGCTGATCATCCGTGGCGTCAACGTCTTCCCCTCCCAGGTCGAGCACGTCCTGCTCGAGTTCGAGGGACTGGAACCGCAGTACGTGATCTACGTGGACCGGGAGAAGGACAAGCTGGACACGCTGGAGGTATGGGTCGAGGCCACGCAAGAGCTCTACGGCCAGGGCGAGGAGGCCCTCGAAAAGATGATGGCCAAGGTCAAGAAGGCCATGCAGGAAACCCTGTACGTCTCAACCATCGTCAAGGTCGTCGAGCCCAACTCTATCCAGCGCAGTATGGGAAAGGCCAAGCGGGTCGTTGACCGGCGGGATTTGGGATAAAGAGCTTTTGTGTTCTGGAGGCAGAAGAGCAAAACGGAATCGCTGACGTTACAGGACCATCTCCGGCTCGCGGGAGAGGCAGCGGCACAAGCTCAATGGGCGCATGCGCTCGCCCATCTCGCCTGGGCATTTGAGGTGGAACCGGCCAATCCGGTAGTGTCCTTGGACAACTGAGATAATTGCTGGCATACTATCAGTGGATTACATCTCCCTTGGGGGTGAGAATGAAGCTGATAGCATGCCTAATCATATTGTCGTTGATTGTCGCGTTTTGGTCAACCGGC
>DAOUDX010000068.1:0-3668 GCA_034430835.1 Anaerolineae bacterium | reverse complement strand
GGGGCAGGGGTCTCCAGTGGGCTGGCGATGGTGGGTAGCTCGGTCGGGGTGGGCGTTCCGTTGTTCTCTTCAACGAGCAGGTAAGTAGGGCCGCCGATGATGCAGCCTCTCTTGTCGGCACAGCGGGCGCCGGGCAGCGTCATCGTGTACTGTCCGCCGGCTGGCTCAATCATTCGTTCGAGGCCGGTCTGGTCGATCAGCCGCGCTTGATCGCTCCACGCCGGTATTGAGAGCGTTGCCTCGGCCCGCGTGCGGGCCCAGAAGACGTAGGTGACGAGACCTCCCCGGTCGAGTGTGACCAGCGTGTAGAGGGGCTGGTTGTCTGCCTGGGCAGAGACGGTGCCAGCGTAATGGGTCGTGATCAGCTTGTAGGCCTCGAAGGCCGGACGGCGACTTCTGTCGGCGCGGACGATGCCGTTGGGTTCGGCGCCCGGCAGAGGCGGATCGGCCACCACCCATTTGTAGACGGCTATTCGTTCCGCGCCCTCGCTGAGTGCAAGCGAAAACGCCTGCAGCAGGAAACTGGCCTGTTCCTCCATGCTGATCTGAAAGTTAGCCTCGGGCAAGGGGTAGTAGGGATCGTCGTTGGGGGGGGCATCCGTCTCGTTGACCCAGATAGGTTTTTGGAGGCCATAGGCGGCCAGCGCGTTGCGGGTGTCTTTGAACACTATGGCAAAGTTCTGGATCTCGAAGTAGATGTGCAGCGAGACTATGTCGAAATAGTAGCCGTGCTCCGCACCCGTGGGGTCATTCACTGCGACGGCGAGGAGTCGCTTGAGGTAGTATTCGCGCCCAAACTGCGTGTCGTGGTAGTAGGTCAATCCGGCCAGGTGGATGACGACGTTGGGATTGACTTGGTGGGCGGCCAGGTAGGCCACCTTGAGCAGTTGGTAGTATTCTTCCACTGTACCACACCACTCGGCGCCGAATGAGTCGGGAGCGATGTCCGGCTCGTTCCATATGACCCAGTGGTCGATCCGTCCGGCGTATATGCCGACGACGCGGCGCACGAAAATTGCCCACGTATTGCCGGGGTCGTCTACTGGCAGGTTCAGGCCACGGGGGACGCCGCAGCCGGGCAGTCCGTCGGTGGCCCAGGCTGGCGTGTGTTTGAGGACGCCGACCACCTCTCTGCCGCCGACGGCAGCTTGTGCCAGCCAATCGTCGGGTACGTGGTAGCCGTTCCATTCATTCGGCCCTTCGTGCTGCAGCTCCGACCAGTAGAATAGGATGCGCTCCCAGCCCACCCCTGCCTCGGTCGCGGCGACCGGGTCGCGGAAAGCCTCGACCGCGCCAAAGCGCCGGTCGCGGGGAGGGGCCTGTGCAGTGACGGGCGTGGTCGGCAGTAGGCACACAAGCAACACGATGTAGAGTGTTGAGATCAGTGGTTGGCGATTGTTCATTCCTTGTATCTGCTCAACTTGCTTAAAGCCCCCGTCCTCGGGGGCGTCCCATGCAGCGAAAACCGCACTTGACGCCTGGATTCGGCTCAGACGCCCTCGGGGACGAGGGCTGCGAGCCTGAAGATTAACAGTTTGCTTGCATGGGTTGAGCAATTGCCATTCCTTATCCCTGGTCGAGCCACAGGCGGGCGACGGCGTCATCCTGGCCTGCGGGCCGAATGTCTTGCACGTTCAGTTGAAGCTGCCGCCGGCCGCTCCATTCGTTGACTTCCAGATGGTAGACGACGTCCACCCGATCGGGTAGCTTGCCAGCCCGGTCTCCTTGCCTGAAGGCGATCCCGTCCCACGCGGCCGTGCCGTCGGAAAGCGTGAGTTTGAGATGCTTTCCTTCGCTTCCCACGGGTCGGCGATCTGGGACGCGGACGTTCCGACTGAGGAAGAGCGGGTGGGGGTTGGCGTAGCCGCAGGGCTCCAGTTGTGCTATGGACCGCTGCAGGTCCCATGACATCTGCGACAGTTCGACCTCCGCGTCTACGCTCAGCACGGGCGTCAGCTCGATGTCGGCCAGTTGTTCGGCGGCCAGCGTACGTAGCCGGCCGGCCAGCGCGTCGAGCTTTTCGTTTGCCACGGTGAAGCCGGCGGCTGCTGCGTGCCCGCCGTACCGGATCAGCAGGTCGGCGCATGTGTCGAGAGCCTCGGTGATGTGAAATTCCGGAATGGAGCGGGCAGAGCCTCGGCTGACCTTCTTGCCTACCTCGACGACGGCGGCGGGGCGGTAAAACTCATCGACCAGACGGCTGGCTGCCAGGCCGACGATGCCGGGTAGGAAGTCGGGGGAGGCGGCGAAGAGGAAAGGCGAGTCGCCAGCAGCATCCAGCGCCAGTTGGCGCGCCTGTTCCTGGGTCTCGAGGGTGAGTTGTTGGCGCTGGCGGTTCAATTGCCCCAGTTTCCCGGCCAGCCGCTCGGCTTCGGCAGGGTACGCGGTGTCGAGGAGTTGGTAGGCCTCCTTTGCGTGGGCCATCCGCCCAGAGGCGTTCAGCCGTGGCCCCAGTGCGTAGCCGATGGCGGTGGCGTCCACCTGCCCGCGATGGAGGCCTGCCTGCCGGCACAGGGCCTCGACGCCAGGGCGCTCCATTTGATTGATGCATGCCAGCCCTTGACGCACCAGTGCCCGGTTTTCGCCTTGGAGGGGTACGAGATCGGCCACGGTTCCCAGAGCAACCAGATCCAATAGATCACCTTCCTCCAACTCCACCTCGTGCGCGGTCACCGGGGCCTGGCGGTAGCTGCGCAGCAGGGCTTGGGCGAGTCTGAAAGCGACACCCACCCCCGCCAGTTCGCTGAACAGGTAGCGGCTGTCGGTTTGCTTGGGATCGATCACGGCCACCGCGTCGGGCAATTGTGGGCCGACGGAGTGGTGGTCGGTGACGATGACGTCCAGCCCCAGTCGGTTGGCGTGGGCGATCTCTTCGAGCGAGCGGACGCCGCAGTCCACGGTCACGATGAGGTGAGCACCCGTGCGGGCCAGTCGGGTCAGCGCGTTCTTGTTCAGGCCGTATCCCTCGTCCACGCGGTGGGGGATGTAGGGATGCACGGAGGCACCCAGCGACTGCAGTGTCTGGGCCAGGAGGACTGTGGCGGTGACCCCGTCGGCGTCAAAGTCGCCGTACACGACGACAGGCTCGCCAGCGCGCAGCGCCTGCCGCAAGCGGGTGACAGCCCCGTTCATCCCTGCCAGGGCAAAGGGATTGGTGTCGTCTTCTTTGTCGCTGAAGAAGGCAGCTACGTCGGCTGGGTCGGTGAGGCCGCGATTGTAGAGGATCTGCACGATGATGGGGGATAGGTGGGCAAAGCGTGCGAAGTGGCTGGGCGGGGCGGGAGGGGCAAGTTGCCAGTGTTTGGGGTGTAGGCTCATCGTGGTTTTCTTTCTATGGCTTCTGGCACAATCGCACGAGTTGCGTCCATCACGGTGTATGCTGTCTAGAGCAGCTTTGGCGCAGCCAAAGCTGCCAAGGCGCACGCAGTGCGCCCGCGCGCCCGCTATCTTACCACAACGTATGCTAAAGCACAATGACACGTATTCCCTCACGTATAATCGCACCGAAGGCAGTTCGTTCCCTCAAATGAAAATCGGGTAGTGTCCTTGGACAACTGAGATAATTGCTGGCATACTATCAGTGGATTACATCTCCCTTGGAGGTGAGAATGAAGCTGATAGCATGCCTAATCATATTGTCGTTGATTGTCGCGTTTTGGTCAACCGGC
>DAOUDX010000067.1:0-1641 GCA_034430835.1 Anaerolineae bacterium | reverse complement strand
TGAGCATCAATGAGAACGGAAAGCCACGCGTCATGCTCGCAGGGCACATCGACGAGATCGGGCTCATGATTACCCGCATTAACGATAAGGGCTTCCTTTCGTTTGGCGCTATCGGCATCTGGGACCCACAGGTTCTTCCAGGCCAGCGTGTCCGCGTTCGAACCGCACAAGGTGTCCTGCTCGGGCTCATCGGGCGCAAACCCATCCATCTTCTCAAGCGCGAGAGCTTGAAGCGCGGCGTTGAGATCGATGACCTGTGGATCGACATCGGGGCCCGCGATCGAGCGGATGCAGAGAGCGTCGTCTCGATCGGTGACGTTGCCGTCCTCGACTACGGATTCACCCCCCTCCGCAATGGCCTAGTGACCGGGCGTGGGCTGGACGATCGCGTCGGCGCGTTTGTGGTGCTCGAAGCCGCCCGCCTGGCCGCATCCCGGAATCCGGAAGCGGGAATCTTCGCCGTCGCCACGATCCAAGAGGAGATCGGATACCGAGGTGCCGTGACCAGTGCCTACGCCATTGACCCCGATGTGGGCATCGCAGTGGACGTGGGGCATGCCACCGACGTGCCTTCGACGGACAAGGGCAAGCAACGGAGCGCCGACGTCCATCTCGGTCGGGGTCCGGTCATCACCCGCGGTCCATACACAAATCACGGATTGACCCGTCGCTTTGTCGATACGGCGGAGGCAAAGGCCATTCCGTACCAACTCAATGCATGTTCCGGGGAGACGGGAACCGACACAGACGTCCTCCAGCTCTCGCGAACCGGTGTTGCAACCGGCCTGGTCAGCATTCCAAACCGCTACATGCACTCGCCGTGCGAGACAATCCACCTGGATGACCTGGAGAATGCCGTGCGGCTGATCGCAGAAACCGTCTTGACCATGACTCCAGAGACCACATTCGTGTAATGGCACTGGGTATCATCGAGTTGATGCCGGGTCCGGCATCTTGTGGTAACTCACACATCTCGATGGAGAGAGGGCCAATCAAGTGAACCCTCGTCACAGCAGACAAAGGGTGCGACACTGAGGATCAGTTCTAGTAGCTCACCTTGGGGTTGATATAGGTTTGCGGCGCAAGGTACCTCAACGCGAATGCCTCCTCTCCCCATGGGAACTGCCTTCGTTTCCATGAAAGTGTAGAACTTGATATTTATGCTGTCCAGTTGCCAGTTGGCCCTGCGGGGTTCCGTCTATTTTGAGGAGCTGCGTGCTAGGTCCTGTTGAGCAAATCCTAGCATTTCAAGAGGTAATTAATCTTTAAAACCCTTTTGCAATCAGCAATTCATGAGTTATGTATCAAGTGTGGGCCAGATCCCTTGAACTCGCGCTTTTTTCTCTCTCCCTACGTGAAGGGAGAGAGCTGCCCCGGTGGAATAAAAAGCGGAAATTCCACGGGGTAAAGATGAGGGTGAAGGTAAATATTATCTGCTTTGAGCCAAAAGCCAGTAGCCAAAAGCCAGTAGCCAACAGCCAATAGCCGTCTTATGTGTCAAGTGTGGACCTGACCCTGACCCCTCGTTAAGCGTCCACGGCGGAGCTTACCTCTAAAACTACTTCACCTCCGCGGAATAGGTCCCATCCAAACGATTTATGGCGATCGTGGTTGTTTGATCCGGTTCTACGGCGACGCTCT
>DAOUDX010000066.1:0-11296 GCA_034430835.1 Anaerolineae bacterium | reverse complement strand
CTGTATTCCCCACTGGGGCTGCAAAAAGACATACTTTTGGTGCAACTCGCCCCACTTCGATGCTATGTATGGCGCTATTTAGGGCTGACGCCCCACCAACAACCTATTTCCCCATTTATTGAACAGTCACGTTGAGGATAGGATGTGGACGTTATTCGTAGGATGTGGTATGATCTCCCAAACATAGGAATAGCTGTATGCTAAGATGAAAGGAGCTGTGGCCTGTCATGGCTGATATCTCGCAGGTCCAAACTTTCGCCAGAAAAGTGATCCAGAACATTGAGTGCGTGATCGTCGGCAAGCGCTCCGCCGTCGAGCTGGCCGTCGTCGGTTTGCTCGGGCAGGGTCACCTGCTGATCGAAGACGTGCCTGGCGTCGGCAAGACGATGCTGGCGCGCAGCATGGCGTGCTCGCTGGGATGTACGTTTGGTCGAATTCAATTCACCCCCGACATGCTGCCCAGCGATGTCACTGGCGTTTCCGTCTTTAACCAGGCTACGCGCGAGTTCGAGTTCCGGCCCGGGCCGGTGATGGCGCAGATCGTCCTTACCGACGAGATCAACCGTGCCACGCCCAAGACCCAGGCGGCCCTGCTGGAGGCGATGGAGGAGCGCCAGGTCACGGTGGACGGCGTGACTCACGTTCTGCCCCAGCCGTTCATGGTTCTGGCCACGCAGAACCCGATCGAGTATGAGGGGACCTTTCCGCTCCCCGAGGCCCAACTGGATCGCTTCTTCCTGCGCATTCGGTTGGGATACCCTGGGTTGGACGACGAGATTATCGTCCTCGATCGGCAGCAATTCCATCACCCGATTGAGGATCTGGAGCCGGCAGTGTCGATGGAAGATGTGTTCCAGGCGCAGGAGGCGGTGAAGGAGGTGCACGTCTCGCCGGCCGTCAAACGCTACATCGTGGAGTTGATAGACCAGACCCGCAATCACCAGGATGTGTATCTGGGTGCCAGCCCGCGCGGTAGCCTGACTCTGTACCGAGCGGGACAGGCGCAGGCGGCCGTGCGCGGGCGGGATTTTGTACTGCCAGACGACGTCAAGGCCCTGGCGCTGCCTGCCCTGGCGCATCGCGTTATCCTGAGCCCGCGGGCGCGCCTGCGCGACCTCACTTCGGAGCAGGTGGTGCAGGAGATACTGGACTCCTTGCCGGTGCCGGGCGGAGACATGACTGGGAAGCAATGAGCCAGGTGTCAAACCCCCGATTGCAACTCAGGACGTGGCGTTTCCCGGCGCTCGTCCTGCTGTTGCTGATCGTTCACCTCCTCATTCCCTATCGCGGGTGGCAGATCCTGTTGGTGGGGTTGAGCGGCGCGTGGGTGATCTCCCACGTGTGGGCGAGGTCGCTGGCACGCGGGCTGCTACTCACCCGCGAGATGCGCTTCGGCTGGGCGCAGGTAGGTGACCAGATGATAGAACGGTTCAAGCTGGTCAACGATGGCAGGTTTGCTGCTCCTTGGGTCGAGGTAACGGATCATTCTACTCTCCCCGACTATCAGGCCAGTCGGGGGGTTAACGTTGGCGGCCGAGACTCGGTTCGCTGGTACGTGGAGGCAAGCTGCACTCGCCGGGGCCTTTTCACGCTTGGGCCGACCAGTCTGCGGACGGGCGACCCGTTCGGACTGTATACGGTCACTGTCGATTACCCTGCTACTCTGCCGCTGCTGGTTTTGCCCCCTGTCGTTCCTCTGCCGAGCATCGAGGTCATGCCGGGCGGACAGATGGGCGAAGGACGCCCGCGCGCGAATGCGCCTGAGCGCACGGCGGCTGCATCCACTGTGCGGGAGTATGTGCCCGGCGACGAGCCGCGTTGGATTCATTGGCGCACTTCTGCTCGCCGTGACTCGCTCTTTGTGCGGCTCTTCGATGGCGCTCCGGCCAGCGATCTGTGGATCGTGCTGGATATGGACGAGCGTGTCCAAGTGGGCGAGGGACAGGATGCCACCGACGAGCATGCGATCGTCTTGGCTGCGTCGCTGGCTGACCGGCAGTTGCGGTCGAGGCAGGCTGTGGGGTTGGCGGCGCAGGGCAAGGAACTGGTGTGGGTCGCGCCCCGAGAGGGGGAAGGCCAACGATGGGAGCTGCTGCATACACTGGCCCTTGTTTCCAGAGGGTCACGTTCCCTGGCTGACTTGCTCAATGGGATGCGGCCCATGTTCGGGCGACACGCCAGTCTCGTTATCGTCACCCCATCTGGTGATACCCGCTGGATCGAGGCACTCGTGCCCATCATGCAGGTTGACGTCGTCCCCACAGTCCTGTGGCTGGATCCCGTCTCTTTTGGGGGAACTGGTAGGTATGAGGTGGCGCGGGTGTTGCTCACCGATCTGGGGGTAGCGCACTATGCGATTACGCGCGATCTGCTCGACCGGCCGGAGGCTCGACCTGGGCAGGAATGGCGCTGGGGTAGGCCGGTCCGTGGGGATGGGTCGATGTCGCCAATTCCCCGGCGTCCTGCTGCGGCGTGGAGGGTGTTGTCTCCATGAACGGCGTTTCTAGGCTACTGCCCGGGTGGACCGGGCGGGAAAGAGCGCGACGGACGCTGATTCTCTTGGCTGTGCTCTTGGCAGCGCTGGGCAGCGTGCTGATTGGGCTGGCCTCCGTGTCCGAGGAGCTGGACGTTGGCCTGCTGTTGGTCGTGACCGTGGTGGGTGTGCTGATCGGGTGGTTGATGGCCGCATCGTGGCTGCCGGGTTGGGCGGCGGGGATTCTGACGTTCCTGATTGGCGTTGTCATAACGCTCGTGAGCGTCGGCTATCTGACGGATGAGTTGATCGCGCTGCTGGGGGGCGTGTTTTCCCTGCCATGGCAGTTCTTGCGCTGGTTGTTTACTGGCCTCCCTCCTGATTGGGTCTCTGCGCTGTCGGCGCTGCCTCGATTGGGCGGGGAGGTGGAAGCGCTGGCGGTCCGGTGGGGCAATTGGGCTCTGGCGGCGATTGATGGCAATCCGACCTATGATCCGGTTTCGGCAGCGCTGACTTGGGGAATTGGGCTGTGGCCTGTGATTGCCTGGTCTGGGTGGCGACTGCGTCGCCATCAACCAGTGCTAAGCCTGATCCCGGCAGGCGCCGTGTTGGTCATCACGCTTTATCAGATGCAGGCGGGGGGCTTCACCGTGCTTTTGCTGCTGGGCGCTACGCTGATACTGATGGCGCTGACGTGGCAGGATGCCCGCGAGCGTCAGTGGGAGGAGGCGGGCATCAATTTCAACCGCTACATCTGGGAGGATCTGGCCGGGCAGGCTGTCACGCTATCACTGGTGCTGGTGATCCTGGCTGCTCTGATGCCCACGATCAGTGTGCGGAGCGTCTCCGAGTTCGTGGAGCGCCTGGTTGGTGCGGGGGAAGGCGGTTCAGGAGGTCCTGGTATCGCATTGGGATTGGGGGCGCAGCAGCCGGGCCCGGCGCTGGCCGGTATTCCCTTCTACGATCTCCGGTTCGAGGGCCTGCCGCGTCGGCATCTGCTTGGCTCCGGACCAGAGCTGTCGCGGCAGGCAGTGATGCTCGTTCGTACCGACGATGTGTCAGAGCTGGGCGAACCATTGCGGCGTTACTACTGGCGCAGCGTCACTTATGATCAGTATGATAGTCGCGGCTGGTCCACCAGTGCGATAGAGATGGCAGCCTACAAAGCCGGCGAACCTGCCATCTCGGCGGGCATACCGTCCCATCGGAGCGTGCGACAAGAGGTGCGGGTCCTCAGCGACAGGGGAGGGGCATTGCACGTGGCGGGAACCCTCGTTACGGTTGATCGGGATTATCGCGTGGCCTGGCGTTCGCCCGGCGATGCCTTCGGCGCGACCAGCGAGGCGGAAGTGTACCAGGCAGAGTCCTTGGTGCCCGTGGTCAGCGTGGAGCAGTTGCGGTCTGCCGGGAGCGATTACCCCGACTGGGTGCTGGAGCGCTATCTGGCTTTGCCTGATACGGTCCCCCAACGGGTCCTCTCACTGGCAGGAGATGTGACGGCAGATGCGCCGACGCCATACGACAAAGCACACGCTATCGAGAGCTACCTGCGCGAGTTCCCTTACACGCTGGATGTTCCCCCGCCGCCGCTCGATCAGGACGTCGTGGACTATTTTCTCTTCGATCTACAACAAGGCTACTGCGACTATTACGCCTCAGCGATGGTGGTGCTGGCGCGGGCCGCCGGTGCGCCGGCCCGATTGGTGGGCGGCTATGCCAGCGGAACCTACGATGACGAACGAGCACGGTACGTTGTGACGGAGGCCGATGCCCATTCGTGGGCCGAGGTCTACTTCCCCGGTTATGGGTGGATAGAGTTCGAGCCGACGGGCGGCCGTGCGGCGATCAGGCGCCCGTCTGGGCCGGATGCGTCAGAACTAGCTGAAATGGATCAGCCGCTGGAGCCGGTAGAGTCCTCGGAGCTGGTGGACACAGGGGGAAGCGTCTCCCGCTGGTCATGGTTGCTGGCGCTGCCGATTGGGGTCGCAGCAGCGGTCGCGGTGGGTGCGGCCGGGCTGGCCATTGAGCGGTGGCAGTTGTCTCGCCGTGAACCTGCGGCAATCGCGGCGATGCTCTACGAGCGGCTTCGCCGCCATGGGCGAAGGCTGGCCGTGCCGATGCTGGCGGGGGATACGCCGTACGAGTTCGCGCACTCCTTCGCTAGACACTTGAGCCTGGCGCGAGGGGGGCGCCGGGACAAGGTATTGCCTCTGGCTGTTCAAGACATGCGTCATTTGGTCGAGTATTACGTGCAGGTTACGTACAGCCCTGACCTGCCGGATGAGGTCGACCGGGTGGACTTGGTGAGGGCTTGGCACCGTCTGCGCTGGCGGTTGTGGTCGGCGCGCGTTTGGAGATGACGTCGAGTGGGTGATGCTGATGGGTAAAAAGAAGCAAGATGGCAATATGAAGGCCGGGGCCTGCTTGAAACTCAATACGTGGTTCCTGCCTATCCTGGTCGCCCTGCTGCTGGTGCTGCAACTGGTTACCCCCTATCGTGGGTGGATCGTACTCCTGGTTGTGTTGGGGGGAGTTTTGCTGACCAGCTATCTATGGGTCCGTTCGCTGGCGCGCGGGCTGCAGATCACTCGCCAGATGCGTTTCGGCTGGGCGCAGGTGGGCGACCTGCTGGAGGAGCGCTTTGAGTTGGTGAATCTCACGTGGGTGCCCGCGCCGCTGATCGAGTTGATCGATCACTCTACGATGCCCGGTTATCAGGCAGGGCGGGGAACCGGTGTGGGTGGCAGCAGCGAGGTCAAGTGGCGCAAGCAGGCTACCTGTACACGCCGTGGTGTCTATGCTCTTGGCCCGACCACCCTGGTGGCCGGCGATCCCTTTGGCATATTCACACTTAGCTTGCACAACCCTGCCTCGTACCCGTTTGTGGTAATGCCCCCGGTCGTTCCTCTGCCCGGTATCGAGGTGTCGCCTGGGGGGCGGGCGGGCGAAGGGCGTCCCCGCACCGACGCGCCAGATCGAGCGGTAAGCGCTGCCAGCGTGCGGGAATATATCCCCGGCGATAGCTTGCGCTGGGTCCACTGGCGCACGTCTGCCCGCCGGGATTCGCTCTACGTGCATCTTTTCGACGGGACACCGGCCGGTGACTGGTGGATCTTGCTGGACTTGGATCGGCGAGTTCAGGTCGGCGCCGAGGAGGATTCCACAGAGGAGCACGGTGTGATCCTGGCGGCTTCGCTGGCCGACCGCGGCTTGCGATTAGGACGGGCTGTGGGGTTGGTGGCGCATGGCCGAGATCTGCTATGGCTCCCGCCCCAGAGAGGAGACACACGACGATGGGAGATCTTGCGCGAGTTGGCCGCGGTATCTCCTGGCACGTGTTCCCTGGCCGATTTGTTGGCGCGCACGGGAGCGGCGGTGGAACAACGTGCTAGCCTTGTGATTATCACGCCTGCCGTCGATCGGGATTGGGTTGTAGCGCTGATACGGTTGCTCGAGCGGGGAATCGCCCCTACCATCTTGCTGCTCGATCCCGTCTCTTTTGGCGGGAGCGGCGACGTGCGAGGAGTGGCGGCATTGCTCTCCGATCTAGAAGTCGCCCATTACATCATCACACGGGACTTGCTCGATGGAGTCCAGCCTCGCCCTAAGCCAGATCATTATGATTGGTGGGTTCTGGGTACCGGGCACGTGCTGCCGAAACATGCACTTCCCAACGTCGCGTGGAGAGAGTTGTCGTGAGCGTTCTCGCTGGCTCGTTGATGAGCGTCGCAAAGTGGACTGCTCGCCGACTGGGCGCGCGGAGGATGCTGCTGATGATGCTGCTGACTCTGGTGTTGAGCAGCATGGCTATCGGCCTCGCGGATCACCTGCGTGACGTCGATCTCTCACTGGCGTTGACCCTCGTGGCGATTGGCCTGTTGGTGGGCTGGGGATTGTCCTTCAGGCCGCTGCCGGGGTGGCTGGTGGCCATTCTGGCTCTGGGGGCGGGGCTGGTGGTTTTGAGCGTGCTTGTCGGGCGCATGGGAGATGAGCTATCGGCGCTGCCTTCACTGCTAGTGCGTCTAGTTGGGGATGGGCTGCGCTTGGTGTGGCAGTGGTTGTGGCACCGCGGCAGATTGGCCGGTGTGTTGGTGGACTTTGTCTCCAGCTTGGGAGCCTTTTCATCGGCCGCTGAGACGCTGTGGACCGGCTCCGGTGTGTTGATGGCTCGCGTGTACGATTGGTCCTGGTCTCTCGTGGGCGGAGATCCCATCCCTGACCCGGTGGCGGCTTCGTTTTGCTGGGGGGTGGCCCTGTGGGCAGTGGCCGTTTGGGCGAGTTGGATCGTGCGTCGGCGCGAGCATGTGTTGCTTGGCCTGGCCCCGGCTGGTGCGTTGTTGGCAGTAGAGCTCTTCTACGTGAGGGGGAAAACAGCGTCCCTGCTGGTGCTATCAGGCGCCGTGTTGTTGACGATGGCGCTGGTTGTATACGACACGCGCGTGCGCCGCTTGGAGGCAACAGGCACGGACATCGCCTATGGCCTCTCGATGGACGTGGCAGTTGCATCCATATTGGTGACCCTCGCATTGGTGGGAACCGCCGCGATAGTGCAGTCGATTTCGATACAGGAGATCGTTGAGTATGCGCGCAAGTTCGCTGTCGGGGAAGTGAGCGCAGGAAAGTCCTCTCGCACTGCTTCATCGTCCGGTGCGAGCCGGCGGTACACGTCCCTCGACCTGATGGCGAGATCAGTGATGCCGCTTAGCGATTTGATCATCAGGCCGTCGGAAGAGCTTGCCAGGCTTACCGTGATGATCGTCAGCACCGGCGAAATGGTGCCTGCGCCGGAGTCTGCGATGCGGGCTTTTGAGGCTCCACGCTATTACTGGCGCAGCGTGACCTACGATCGTTACTCCGGCGGTGGCTGGTCTACGAGCGGGACGTGGGTAGCGGATTACGCCGCGGGTGATGTATCGGGGCCAGAGCCGTTGAAGGCTCAGCGGACGGTGCGGCAGGAGGTGCGCTTCCCCTCTGGTATAGGAGGCGTCATTCACGTCGCCGGTACGCTGGTCGCTATTGACCACGACTACACAGTCGAGTGGCGTTCGCCAGAAGATGCCTTTGGCTCCTGGTCTGAGGCGGCGACCTACCGGGCTGATTCGCTGGTTTCTGAGCCATCGGTCCAGCAGTTGCGAGATGCCGGGATTGACTACCCGGACTGGATAGAAAAGTACCTAGAGCTGCCGGATACGGTTACTCCTCGGACGTTTGCGTTGGCACGCGATCTGACGGCGACAGAGCCTACTCCCTATGACCGGGCTTTGGCTATCGAGACCTACCTCCGCGAGACCTACCCATATACACTTGACGTGCGTTTTCCTGCTGGGCAGGACATGGTGGACTATTTCCTCTTCGATCTGCGGGAGGGATACTGCACCTACTATGCCTCGGCCATGGTAGTGCTGGCGCGGGCGTCAGGTGTGCCGGCTCGTCTGGTGCTCGGCTATGCTTCCGGCACCTACGATCCAATGCGGGCTGAATACGTTGTTACCGAGTCTGATGCACACGCGTGGCCCGAGATATATTTTCCTGGCTATGGATGGGTGGAGTTTGAGCCTACAGCTGGCCGTCCGGGTATCGTCCGCCCTGAGGAAGTCAGGGGGTCTGCATGGGCCGCGCCGACGGGAGACCTGATGCCCCCGGCTGATGTGGAGGAGGGCGCTGCGGTCCGGAGCGGGCTGAGCGGTCGCTGGTGTCTGGCCTTGCCCGGCGGGATCGCGCTGCTGGTATTGGCGGGCGCTGTGTGGCAGGCCGTTGACTATTTGCGGTTGTGCCGCTTGAGCCCGGCTGCCGTGGTGACGACGGCGTATAAGCGGCTCGAGCGCCACGGACGGCGGCTGGCCGTATCCGAGCGGCTGGGCGACACACCGTACGAGTTCGCCGCGTCATTCGTCGAGTGGGTGGCGGGATCGGAGAGCGGTGGATGGTGGAAAGAGATGTTGACCCTGGCAGCACAAGAAGTCCACCAGCTCACCGCGCTCTACGTGCGGGCAAGCTACAGTGCTCGCCGGCTGGAGGCCGCCGATCGCGCAAGCGCCTTGGGCGTCTGGCAGAGACTGCGTTGGCGGCTGTGGTTGGCCCGCCTGCGAGAGGGTGCTTGGCGGAGCGGAAGACGCCGCTGGCGCAACACCGGTTGAGCGGCGCGGGGCTGCTCGTAGGAGCTTCCGGCCCGCGTTGCGCGGTTGGTGAGCCTGTCGAACCACAGGGTAGGCACAGGGAGACCTCCCTCGCTGGCGGGAGTCTCCCCCACCGCCCCCACTGCGGGCGGACGCCCTGGCCCTCGCCTGGCCGCCGGACACGCCTCTTTCACCCCTTCGACCGCCAGTGTTTGGGTGTCGAGCGTCTGTGGGCCGGCACCGGCTGGCACGCATCTCTCCCCCCACACTCGGCGAGTTGGTCGGGCACGCGGACTGCTCCAGTCCGCAGCCGCCGCATAATCACTCGATACCTTTTTCTGAAAGCCTAGTAGCCTGTGTCAGCCGTACCAGTATCCGACACAACGAGCGACGGATCGTACTCCAGCCGCTCCACCAGAGCCATTTGCCCCTCCATCCACTCGTCGAAGGCTTCCCAGGCAAGCCGATCGCGCATCGTCTCATCCACTTCCCGCACCTGGTGATCCACGACCTCGACGATGTAGTAGCTCGTAGCGCCATAGTCGGTCACCACCGTCTGACTGAACACCCCTGTCCCCGCCTCGAGGGCAAAAGCCTGCTTAGCCACCTCCTCAGAGACATCCACGGTCAGAATCGCCTCGGGGTACCACTCAAGCTCGCCCACCTCGCTCGCCTCTTCCTTCAGGCTCTCAAAGTCTCCATCCCCCTCCACGAGGACAGTCAGCAGCTCACTGGCCTGCGTCTCGCTAACCACCCGCAGGTAGCGCAGTTGGACCTGGTCAGCCGTATCGGGAATCTCCTTCCCGAAATCGTCCAGTAACGCTTCTCGCAGCATATTCGCCTCAAAGAGGGAACGGAAGTACGCGTCCGATACGCCAATCAGCTCGAGGTATGCACCGTACTCCTTCTGAAAGCCCTCTTCCGTCATCGGCGTCGGTGTGGGAGGCACAGGGGTAGACGTCGGTACAAGTGTGGGCACTTCTGTCGCAGCCAGCGCAGGCGTAGGCGACTCGGTCACGGTCGGCGTCAGCGTGGCGGTGGGCGTTGGCTCCGCCGTGGGAGGGGTACGGTGGAAACCGAACTCTCTCTCGAGCTTGTCCTGCACCTCCTCCGGCGTTATGGTGATGCCCCGACGCGCTGCCTCCTGGCGCACCAATTCCTCTTCGATCAACTCGTCGAGAACGTAGCTAGCCAGTTCCGGCTGCAACGGCCCCTGGAGCACCTCATAGGACCGCACCCGATCTCGTAGCTCGCCCAGCGTGATCTCGACACCGTTCGCGATGGCGGCCGGCTTGTGCATCGCGAACGCCGTCTTGATCTGCCGGGCGAGCAAGCCATAGACCACCAATCCCACGACCAGGACACCTACGACAGCCGTGACCCAGATCACATATTGCCGCATACGTCGCTCTTGCTCGACGCGAGAACGGCGCCCGCGCACTACCTTCTTCGGTGCACGCTTCTTAGCCTTCTTCGCCATCCTATCCTCGCTTGTGCAACAAGACCCGACTAACGACCACGCTGCGTCTCGACCACGAACGGCAACAGCGCCAGGTGACGGGCGCGCTTGACCGCTATCGCCAACTGGCGTTGATGTCTGGCGCACGTCCCCGTCTGCCGCCGCGGGCGGATCTTGCCACGGTCTGTCAGGAAGCGTCGCAACACATCGGCCCGCTTATAGTCGATCTGAGCAACGTCCCCCTCACAGAAAGCGCACGTCTTGCGGCGGCCGGAGTATCGCCGAGATCGGCCTCCCTGACCCCGCTCATCTGAATCATCATTGTACCTTGCCAAAACCAACCTCCTACTGAACTGGCAATTGCCCTCCGCCCTCATCGGCAGCCACCACAGTCTCCGGAACATCCCGGCGGCCGTCCAGTACGATCATCCCCTCAGCCACCAACTCGGTGCGAAAGCACTTTTCGCCCTCCTGATCTCTCCAGCTACGTGTGTGCAGGCGGCCCTCAACGTAAACCAGTTGGCCTTTGCCAAGCTGCTGTTTGCACGCCTCGGCCAGACTGCTCCAAGCCACCACGTTGAACCACTCGGCTTCCTCACGATGCTCACCCTCCGAGTTCGTCCACTCGCGCACAGCACCGACGCTAAACGACGTCACAGCCTGACCACCGGGCGTGTATCGCATCTCCGGATCGCGCCCCACGTAGCCGATAACCATCACCCGGTTCAAGCACTTCACCATAGCTCTCCGAACAAGAACTCACGAACCCCGCCGTTCCGGCGACGAACTGCCGACCACGCACAGGGCGACATTGTCAACTTACTCAGCGGCTGACTCGGACGGCTCGACAGCCTCATCCTCAACCGCAGCTTCAACCTCAGTCTCGGTTTCGGCCTCGCCTTCAACCTCTCCCACAGCCTGCGCACCCCCTTCAGCCTCCGCCACCTCTCCCGCGCCCACCAGCTCCTCCTCTAGGCGCACGACCAGGTGACGCAGGATCTGCTCGGCCAACGCGAAGCTGCGCTCCAGCTCAGCCACCTGCTGCGGATCCATCTCAAGGTACATCAACACGTACTGGCCTTCCCACAGTTTCTTGATGGGATAGGCCAGCCTTCGCAACCCCCAGCGATCGACACGCACAACCTTCCCGCCACCGCGCTCGACCAGTTTCTTGACGGTCTCGATGACAGCAGCCAGGCCGGCGTCGTCCACCTCTGGGTGAACTATGAAGATCAACTCGTAGCTGCG
>DAOUDX010000065.1:0-16468 GCA_034430835.1 Anaerolineae bacterium | reverse complement strand
AAGTCCTTCGCCAATAAATCCGAGTTCCTGTTTCCTACTGGCATCACGGCCATCGTCGGACCCAACGGCTCCGGCAAGAGCAACATCGCCGACGCCATTCGCTGGGTCATGGGCGAGCAACGCATGAGCTCGCTGCGGGGCAAATCGACCGCCGACATGATCTATGCCGGCGGGCGCCGCCGCGCCCGGTCGGGCGTGGCCGAGGTCTCCCTCACCTTCGATAACAGCGACAATTGGCTGCCCATCGAATTCAGCGAGGTCACCATCACGCGCCGGGCGTACCGCTCCGGCGACAACGAGTACCTCATCAACGGCTCGAGAGTGCGGCTGCGCGACGTGGCCGAGATGCTGGCGGAGGGCGGATTCAGCCAGCACACCTACACCGTCATCGGGCAGGGCTTGGTCGATGCAGCCCTCTCGCTGCGGCCCCAGGAGCGACGCGGGCTGTTCGAGGAAGCTGCCGGCATCAGCATCTACCGCAACCGCCGGGAGGACGCGCTCCGGCGACTGGAGGAAACGCAGCACAATCTGGAACGCGCCCACGACATCGTCCGCGAGATCGCGCCCCGCCTGCGGCGATTGGAGAAGGAAGTCGAACAGGTCGAGGAACACCATCGACTGATCGCCCATTTGGAGCGACTGCAGCGCACGTGGTACGGCTACCACTGGGGCCAGCGACAAGCCACCCTGGCCCGCGCCCTGGAGAAAGCGGCCTACTTGGAATCAAGCCTGGAAAAGCAACGACAGGAAGCTGCTGCCCTGAGCGACCGGCTCGTGCAACAGCGCCAACGGGAAAGCGAGCTACGCGCACAACTGCGCGACTGGTACCACGAGAGCGGCGATCTGCTCGATCGGGTCAACGAGACGCAGCGGGCGCTGGCCGTCGCCGAGGAACGGGCGCGCCTGTTGAAGGCCCAGCGGGAAGACTTGCTGGCCGAACTCACGCCGTTGGACGAGCAAGAAACGACGCAGTCCGAGCGGGTCGCTCAAGCCCGCATCCAAGTCCAGGAGGTAGAACGGGAGCTGACAGAACGCCGACAGCAATTGGCCCAACGGGAGCGGGAGTGGATCGCCGCCAGAGAGCAGGCCCAGGAACCCGCCCGTCAACGCGCCGAGGCAGAACAGGAGCTGCACGCTCACCGTACAACGATAGAGCAGTTCACCCAGGCCATGGCTGACGCCCGCGCGGAAGAGGCCCACCTGGCCAGCGAACAGGCGGTGACCGAGGAACGGGCGCGGCAGTTGCACGCCCGCCGCGAAGAAATCCTCGCCGAGATCGCCCCTTTGGCCGCACAGGAGAAAACCCTGCTCGAACACGCCAGCCAGGCACAAGCTGAGGTCGAGCGGTTGGAGCGCGAGTTGGCAGATCACACGGCGCAATTGGCGGAGGCGGAGCGAGAATGGGCTGTCATGCAACAACAGGCCCAGAAGCCCGAGCAACGACGCGCCGAGATCGAACGAGAGTTGCAGGCCCATCGGGATGAACTGAAGCAGTTGAGTCAGACGTTCCTCGACGCGCATGGAGAGGAAGCCCGCGTCAAGGGCGAGATGGAGGTTCTCAAACGGATACACGAGACGGGAGACGCCCACGGCTCCAGCTTCCAGGCACTGCTCCAGGCTGACCTGACTGGCGTCCTCGGCCCACTGTCCAGCTTCGTCCAGGTTCCACCGAGGTGGGAACAGGCCGTCGAAGCCGCGCTCGGTCCCGACCTGCAGGCCATCGTCGTGGAGCAAGTGGCGATCGCCGAAGAGGCTCGCCGCATCATCGAGTCCTCCGGCGGGCGACTGACCCTGCTGCCACTGGACAGCCTGCGCCCCACCCCACCGTTGCCTGCAGGCACGTTGCGCGCTGCCGACATCGTGACCTGCGAAGTGAGAATGAGACCGGCCGTCGAAGCGCTGCTGGGTGGGATCGCCCTGTGCGACGACCTGGCAGCGGCGCAGGCGCTGCTGCCCGCGATGCCATCAGGGAGCTGTTGCGCCACCCCGGCCGGCGTCGTCCTGCGCGCCGACGGCGCCGTCGTGATCGGGCAGGCGAGATCAGGCGGCATGCTTGCCGATGAGCGAGCGCGCCGCGAACTCCCGGCCCGCCTGGCCGAGATCGAGCAGCGCGTTCAAGAGATAGAAGACCAGCAACAGACGGCCTCCAGGCAAATCGCGGCACTCGAGGCCGAACTCGAGGAGTTGACGCACCAGGCGGCCATCGCCCGCGAGGACGCGGCGCGCGTCGAGCGTGAAAAGCTGAGCAAGGCCCGCACCGAGATCGCCGTGGCGAACGAAATGCTGCGCAACCAACAGGCCGCGTGGCAACGGGAGCGAACGTTGCTGGAACAACTGCAGGAACAAAGAGCGGCGCTCTCGCGACAACTAGAACGATTAGAAGAGGAGCACGCTGTCGCCATAGGCCACATCCGTCCGCCGGAACACGGAGCAGCACTACAGAACGCAGGCGAGGGACAGACACCGCTGCCCGTCCAGATCGAAGCTGCCCAGCGGCGGCGCGAAGAGATCGAAGCACAACTGCACGCAAGAAACGAGCAGACGGTTGCACTGGAATCCCGGCTCGAGGAACTCGCCCGGCAGGCCGAGGCAGCCAACGAAGAGGCCGCCAGGATCGAGCGAGAGATAGCGGCGAAAGCGCGTACAGAAGCGGCCGTGGCAGAGGAAACACTGCGAAGCGAACAAGCCGCGTCCCAGCGAGAGGAAGCGTTACTGGAGAGGCTCCATGCCCAGAGAGTAGCCCGCCGACAGCGGGTGGAGGAACTGGAGGCCGAAGGCACCGCCATCGCCGCCCAGACAGAAAAGCTGCGGGTTGAAGCCTCTCGCCTGGAAACGCAACTCGGCCAGGCACGCGAGCACATCCAGCCAGCGGAGGACGAGCTGGCCCGCTTGAGCAAGGAGCTAACAGTGCTGGAAGAGCAAGAGCGCCTTGCCCGAGATCGCAGCCGCGATTCGGAGGCACGGCACGGCCACGCCCAACTGGAAGTGGTACGCTGCCAGGACGAGCTCAAATTGCTGGCCGAACGCACCGAAGAGGACCTGGGGTTGGTCGAGCTGGAACTGGCAGACAGCGTCACGGCGCAGACACCGCTGCCGCTGCGGCCCGTGGTCTCGGAGCTTCCCATCGTCAAAGATCTGCCGCGGGGCCTGGAAGAGGAGATTCAGCGTCTCAAGGCTCACTTGCGACGGCTGGGCGGCATCAACCCCAACGCCCCCGAGGACTACGCCGAGGTCAAGGAGCGGCACGAATTCCTCACCGAGCAATCAGCCGATCTGGAGGCCGCATCGGAAAGACTGCACCGAGTCGTGGCCGAGCTGGACGAATTGATGGAAACCAGCTTCCGGGAGACGTTCGATGCAGTAGCGGCGCGCTTCGAGGAAACGTTCACTGTCCTGTTCAATGGCGGCGCCGCGAGGTTGGAGCTCACCGAGCCGGACGATCTGATGAATACCGGGGTGGACATCGTCGCCCGACCTCCGGGCAAACGGTCGCAGCGGCTGGCGCTGCTATCCGGCGGAGAACGATCGCTGACGGCGGTCGCCCTGCTGTTCGCCATCCTCCAGGTGAGCCCGGCCCCCTTCTGCGTGCTCGACGAGGTGGATGCGGCGCTGGACGAGGCAAACATTGGACGTTTTCGCAGCATACTGCAAGACTTGGCCAAAGAGACCCAGTTCATCATCATCACCCACAACCGGGGCACCATCGAAGCTGCCGACACCATCTACGGCATCTCAATGGGAGCAGACGGCGTGTCACAGAGCGTGTCGTTGAAACTGGACTAGTCAGATGACTATGGATTCGCTGGAACTAGCTCGGTTTATCGCGGACGTCATCGCCGATCAGAAGGGCGAAAACGTCGTGTTGCTCGACATCCGGGAGATCTCTATCCTGGCCGATTACTTTGTGATCGGCAGCACGACCAGCGAGCGGCAGGCCAAAGCCATCCTGGACGACGTGCGGACGAAAGCAAAGCAGACGCTCGGCGGCCGGCTGCTGCACGCCGAAGGAGACCCTGAACATAGGTGGATCCTGCTGGACTATGGCGACGTGGTCGTTCACCTGTTCTCGCAGGACATGCGCGAGTACTATGACCTGGAAGGGCTATGGAACGAGGCGCGCGTCGTGGTGAGAATGCTGTGAACAGAGGCGAGGGTTCCTGCAGCGTCTCCCTGCTGAGAGCTAGGACTCTCCATCACCCTCGTTGATGAGGTACTTGGCAGCCACTGCACTTACAGAGCAAGGGGCCGACAAGCCCTGGTGCAGCAGGCGCAGCGCCTCCAAGTCAGACTTCCAGGCAGTATCGCTGGGGGCAAACAAGCAGATGCTGCCTGCTCTATGCGTCGTGTAGAGCTTGCCATCCTTGAAATAGTAGTGCTCCTCAGCCTTCTCAGTGGGATAGGCGCGCATAGCCGGGGGGATGTCGCCCGGCTTGAACCAGAGCTTGATCTCCCGCTCAGCCTCCTCGTCCGTAGCCGAAGCGTGGATCAAATTATCCATCCGGTGACCGATGATGTTTCCCTCTGCATCCGTGAAAGGAACCAAGGTGCCCAAAGCGCGGATGCATCCCGGCTTCTCCTCGCGGGCCTCGTGAGGATTCGTCGGTCCGGCGATGTCTCGTGCTTTCTGCACCGCGTCCGGGCCCTGGTAGACGAGCGCAATAACCCTGCGCTTCCAGGGCTCGTCAGGATAATGGCTACTCCCAACGATATAGTCTATGATAGAGGGGAAAAAAACCTTGCCGCGATGTTCGGCATAGTGCTCCTCGGCAAGCATTCTGCTGACGTGAACGATTTTCGCTCCAGCAAACCGCAAGCCGGTATGAAACTCTGAAAGCTGCGAAAGCACGTATCCCGTCAGCGAGTTTTTTAGCGCGTCGGGCTTGATCAGCACGAGCGTTTGCTCGAGAGGTTCCCTACCCATACCAGATGTCCCCTTTGTATGCGATGATCGGTCTATCAGAGATTCTCCAGAGCCTGGCGGTAGAGAGCCAGTGCCTCCTCAAGCCGACCGCTCTTCATATAGGCATCGCCCAGCACCCGGCGAGTGGCGACGTCGGGCCACTGTCCCGCGTATTCTTCCAGCTCTGTGGTCACGATGTCGAGAGATTTGCCCGCCCGGATCAGACGACCATAGGCCTGCAAAGCTCCGTCGCGCTCTCCAGTTTGCCACAGTGCCCGCGCCAGCGAAAGCCATGCATCATAGTCCCGTGGATGTTCTTTCAAGTACGCCCGCTCGACGCCAAAAGGCTCGGCAGATGGTTGAGCGGCCAACACTTTCTTTGGCGGCTTGGCCTCAACAGGCGGTGGGGCCTTCTCGGCAGGCGGCGCGACCTCAGGGGGAGGCTCCGCCTCACCGAACGCCGTCCAGCCAAACGCTTCCTCCGCTGGCGGCGCAGCGCCCTCCAATCCAAGCTCCACCGCCGGTAATGCCTCTACCTCTTCCAACGGCGCGATCCCTTCGGCCACAGGCGGCCCGGCTTCCGAGAGGGTCTCCAACTCCCCGAACGCCGTCCAGCCAAACGCCTCCTCCGCTGGCGGCGCAGCGGCCTCCTCCAACCCGAGCTCCGCCGCCGGCAGGGCTTCCACTTCCTCCGGCACGATCTCTTCGGACACACTCACGGCAGGCTCGGCCACAGGCGGTGTAACCTCAGGGGAAGGCTCCGCCTCACCGAACGCCGTCCAGCCAAACGCTTCCTCCGCTGGCGGCGCAGCGGCCTCCTCCGCAAAGAGACCGGCCATAGGCTCTTCCGCCACCGGCGGTTCCGCCGCCGGCGCTTCCGCCGCCTCCACCACCGGCTCCTCGGCCTTGGACCGCCCCATGATCTCTGCCGTGCGCGCCTCCACCTCCGCCGCGACCTGGGCCTGTAACTCCTCCTCCTTCCCCGCAGCCAACTGTTCCAACCAGGCCAGCGCCTCCTCACCCGATGGCATGCCCTCACCCTCCAGCCATCCAGGCGCGCTGGCCTCCTCTCCGGGAGCCCCCGCCGCAGGCCCTGTCTCTGCTGGAGCAAGCCCCTGCATCCAGTCGGAGACCTCGGCCGGAACCGGTTCCTCCCCTTCGGGAGCCTCCGCTGCAGGCCCAGCCTCTGCTGGAGCAAGCTCCTGCATCCAGTCGGAGACCTCGGCCGGAACCGGCTCCTCCCCTTGGGGAACCTCCGCTGCAGGCCCGGCCTCTGCTGGGGCAAGCTCCTGCATCCAATCAGGGATCTCGGCCGGAACCGGTTCCGAGACCTCCTCCTCGCTGACCTGCCCTCGCAGATCGCTCAACCAATCCAAGGATTGCTCGCCTGGCTCAGCCGATACAGGCGCCACCTCCTCGGCACCTGCTTCAGCCGCCAGGCCAGATGCAAAATCCGGGAGTTCCTCCTCGCCTGGCCCGGGTGGCGCTTCCTCACTGCCCGGCTCGGCCCCCAGCTCAGCCAGCCACCCAGAGACGTCTTCACTCACGGCCGCCTCCCCGGCCACCGGCTCAACGCCCGGCCCACCTGCCCGCTCCGGCTCCCCTGCCCCGGCAATTCCAGCCAGCCAGTCAGGGGTCTCTGCCGAGGCAGGAGCAGATTCCTCAAACGCGGTCGCTTCTGAGGGCGCGCCAAAATCGGGGACCGCAGCCTCGGCGCCTTCCCCAACATCGATCTCCTCCAGCCACGAGGGGATCTCGATCTGCGCCTCCAGTGCTGCGGCGATATCGAACAACGTCCCCTCACCCTCACCCAATGGCGCTCCGGTCGCGCCAGCCTCAACACCCGACATCCAGTCCGGGCGCGCCTCTCTGGACACCGGAGGCTTGTACTCAAGGGGAGCGACTTGAACGTCGCGCGCCGGCAGAGGGCTTGCAACCCCAAAAAGGTCGCGAGCCATCCGGTTTCCGGGATCCAGGGCCTCTGCTCGCCGAAGGTATATCATGCCTTCCTCACGCCCGCTGTTGGTCCAGATCTCGCCCAGGATCAGATTGGCCTTGAGACAGTAGGGCAGCCGATCCAGCACCTTCTGGCAGACATCTGAAGCTTCCAGCCGTTGATCGTTGCGCCACAGCGCCTCGGCGAGCGCGACCTCAAGATCTGTTCGATCAGGACTCTCGGCTGCCATAGCGCGCAACTCACTGATCGCCCTTGGGAGCAGGTCGCCTTTAAGATAGAGCCGAGCCAAAGCGCCACGGGTCAACTCAACCCGCTCAGGCTCAAAGCCATCTCGCCGGCCATAGAGTTGGCGCAACTGTTCTTCCACCAGATCGTTATCGGTGGCCAGTTCGAATGCCCGCTCCATGTACCACACAGCCGCGTCGAGCTCCGTGCGCCGGTCGTACACCTCGCTCATGGCGACCCACGAGAGCATATCCTCAGGATCGGCGCTGAGCACGCGGAGAAACATATCGGCAGCCTGATCGTTCTGCCGCGCCTCAAACATCACCTTGCCCAACAGCCGATAGCCTGTCACGTACTTGGGATATTGCTCAAGAATGTGCTTCCCGTGGGCCACCGCCTCAGCGTAGCGGCCCTGGTCTATCATGTCCTCGATCTGTCCACAGTACGCTTGAAGGGAAATCTCCTCCATCGTCCCTCCTAACTAGACAACATCCTTACCAAGAGCCATCCTCGTGTAGATTATGCACCGTCTCGCGCAAAAAGTCAATTCAGGTCGTGCAATTCCCGCAGGCGAGCGATCAATTCATCGACCGGCTGCTCCGGGCGCGGAGACGGCCCGAAAGGATCGACGACCGTGTCCTCCCCCAGCATGGCATAGAAGGCGTCGAGCACACCGCAAGCCAGCACGTCGAGATGGTAACCGCCCTCAAGCGCGAACACGATCCGCCCGCCGCACAACTGCCCGGCTACACTCACCAGCTCGCGCCCTATGTGGGCGTAGCCGGCCAGCGAGAGATTCATCTGCGCCAGGGGATCGTTCCAGTGGGCGTCGTAGCCGGCCGAAACCAGGATGAGATCGGGCCCGCAGCGCTCCGCCAGCGGCCAGAGCAATTCGTCCAAGATCCGGGCATAGCCCGCGTCCCCCACACCGGGAGGCAGCGGCACGTCGAGCACTGTTCCCTCACCAGCGCCGCGCCCCACCTCGCTCCAGTGTCCCGTGCCGGGATAATAGGGGTATTGATGCGTGGAAAAGTAAAAGACGGACGGATCGTCGCCGAAAATATCCTGGGTCCCATTGCCGTGGTGCACGTCGAAATCGACGATCAGGACGCGCCTCACCCCACCTCCGGCCAGTGCGGCCCGTGCGGCCACGGCAACGTTGTTGAAAAGGCAAAAGCCCATCGCCCGCGTGGGCGTGGCGTGGTGCCCCGGCGGGCGCACCAGCGCGAAAGCGTTGGCGATCTCTCCCGCCACCGCCGCCTCGACCGCGCGCACCACTCCACCGGCAGCCGCCAGCGCTGCATCGAAGGAACGTGGAGACACGTAGGTGTCGGAATCGAGGTAGCCACCGCCCGACTCAGCCACACGCCGTACCCGTGCGACGTGATCTGCTGTGTGCACGCGTTGCAACTCCTCCTCCGTCGCTGGACGGGGCTTCAGCAGCCGCAGACGCGCCAGTACCCCTTCATCGCTCAGCCGGTCGAGAATCGACCTGAGACGCCCGGCGTGCTCAGGATGGCCGGGCAGATCGTGCTCGAGATAAACCGGATCGTAGACGTAAGCTGTATCCATCCCCCACCCACCAATCAGACGGTGTGCCGTGCCAGCTACCCTACACCGATTATACCCTCCCACGCGAGGGTGTCAACAGTGCTTTCCGCTCCGAACAGTCACTTCCGCTCATCGTGTACCCCTTTCCCACACCCGCCTATTGGCGCAAAACACGAGAGTGATGTAAGATCGTGTCACCCTACCCCAGCACACAACCAGGAGGTTAGCGCCATGAGAGACGTACTGGCCGTTATCTTGGGCGGAGGTCGCGGGTCACGCCTGTATCCACTGACCAAACTGCGAGCCAAGCCGGCCGTGCCCATCGCCGGCAGATACCGCCTGATCGACATCCCAATCAGCAACTGTCTCAACTCTGACATCCACAAGATCTATGTACTGACCCAATTCCTCTCGGCCTCCCTTCACCGCCACATCTTCCAGACCTACAAGTTCGACCTGTTCTCCGGCGGGTTCGTCGATATCCTGGCCGCCGAGGAGACGACCAGCGGCATGGACTGGTACCAGGGCACAGCCGACGCCGTGCGCAAGCAGCTCCCTCACTTTTTCAACACCCGCGTCGAGGACATCCTGATCCTTTCGGGCGATCACCTGTACCGGATGGACTACGGGGAGTTCATCGAATTCCATCGCGACCGGCGGGCCGACGTGACCGTCGCCGCGCAGCCGGTGGCCCTGGCCGACGCGCCGCGCTTCGGCGTACTCAAGACCGACGAGGAGGGCCGCACCACCTCCTTTCACGAGAAACCTCTGCCCGAAGAACTTGATGCCCTGGAATGCATCCCTGGCAGCGAGCGCCCTTGCCTGGCCTCGATGGGCATCTACATCTTCCGATCCGACGTGCTGCGCGAGGTGCTGGAGGAATCACAGGCCGAGGACTTTGGCAGGCAGATCATCCCGGCAGCCATCGAGGGCCGCCGGGTGTACGCCTTTCTGTTCGACGGCTACTGGGAAGACATCGGCACGATTCGCGCCTTTTACGAAGCCAACCTGGCTCTCACACTCCCCAATCCGCCCTTTGACTTTTTCAACCCCAAGTACCCCATCTACACCCGCCCGCGCTTCCTGCCCCCCTCCCGCGCCGACGGCTGCCACCTGGATCGCTCGGTGCTGGCGGAGGGATGCATCATCGAGAAGGCCGACATCCGCGAATCGGTGATCGGGCTGCGCAGCATCATCGGGCCGGACGCGCACGTCACGCGGACGGTGATGATGGGGGCCGACTTTTACGAGATGCCGGATCGCAAGGTGGAGAACCGCAGGCAAGGCATACCCGACGTGGGCATCGGCCCCGGCTGCCGCGTCGAAGGCGCCATTATCGACAAGAACGCCCGCATCGGAGTGGGCGTGATCGTCCGCCCCCACGAGACCGAAACGGAGCTCGTAGAGACAGAGGATTACGTCATCCAGGACGGCATCGTCGTCATCCCCAAGAATGCCGTCATTCCCGATGGGACGGTCATCTGAGCCCGGTGGTCTGGTGCAACACAGTTTGGAGAAGCAAAACTGGGTACTTGACAGTGATTAAAGGGAGGATGCAGGTTGTACTGGAGGAAACCGGCCTATAGGCTGAGTGGGATTGCAATGTTGGCCGCCCTGGTCATTATTCTGACGATGGACTGGGTGGACTCAATGCCCGCAGATCCTGACTCGTGGGGCAACATTGCCTCAGAACTGCTAATTGGGGTGTCTCTGGCAAACCTGGGCATGACTCTAGTATGTGCCCCCAACCATCTGCTGAAGTGGCTAGCCAAACACGTGCCATTCTACCGACCACCAGCAGAGGGGGTCATCGCTATGGGATTCTTCCTCTTGTTCACAGGAGGGCTTTTCGCGGCAGTGGGTATATGCACCTGCATTAGCCGTCTTGCTACCTTCTAGTGGAACAAGAGCGCGTATCTGCCTGCAATGTCGCCAGCCACAGCCAACTGGTGGCCCCCTGGTACCCCGCACGGGTTCGCTATGGACGCCACCTCCACGCTGGTGTACAGCCCGCTTGGACTTCGCTCAGCACAGGCGCCGAGATCGACGGCGCCTGGCGCGCCGTGCGCCAGTGGGAGGGCGATACGTCGGTCCAGCCGCTCGAACTCGAGTACGGCGCGGGCGGCGTCGTCACCATCACCAACGCGGTGGGAGACGTGGAGGTGCACACCTACGACGTCCACGGCACGCTGGCCGCGCAGCAGAACGGCTGCTGTGGGGGCACGAGCTCGCGCACCTACGATCCGTACTTCAACTGGACCTCGACCACCGATGGAAACGGCCACACGACGCAGTACGTCTTCGACCCGGCCGGGCGGCCGGAGCAGGTCACCGACCCGCTGGGCGGGGCCACACAGATGGCGTATGACGACCGCGGCCACCTGACGATGTACACCGATGCGCTAACCCACACCACCGTCTACACCTACGACGAGTACAACAACCTGGTCGCCGCGAGCGACGCGCTGGGTCACACCACCGTCTACACGTACAATGCCACCGGGCTGTTGGTGGCGCAGGAGGACCCGCTGGGCAGCGTGACGGCATACGGCTACGATGCGTTCGGCCAGCGCACCGCCGTCACCGATACTCTGGGGCACGTGACCACCTACGGCTACGACGGAGTGGGCCGCCTGATCACCGTCACGCAGTACGCCAACACACCGCATGCCCTCGTCACCGTCAACGCGTACGACGCTGGGGACAACTTGGTGCGCGTCACGCGCAACGTCCTGCCCGGCTATCCGCAGAACCACCAGGATATGTACAACCTCGTCACCGAGTACGGCTACGACGCGGTCGGGCGGCGGGTGCTGGTGACCGACACGCTAGGGATGGTCTCCTACACCGAGTACGACACGGCGGGGCAGGTGGCACGCACCACACGCAACTACCTGCCCGGCCAGCCGCAGAACTATCAGAACACCTACAATCTGGTCACCGAGTACGGCTACGACGACGCGGGCCGCCAGATACTGGTGACCGACACGCTTGGCACCGTCACTTATACCGAGTACGACGGGCAGGGGCGGGTGGAGCGCACCACACGCAACTACCTGCCCGGCCAGCCGCAGAACTACCAGGACACCTACAACCTGATCACCGAGTACGGGTATGACGCCGTAGGGAACCAGACCCTGGTGACCGACACCCTGGGCACCGTCACTTACACCGAGTACGACGAGTTGAACCGGGTCAAGCGCACCTGGCACAACTACCTGCCCGGCCAGCCGCAGAACTATCAGAACACCTACAACCTGGTGACCGAGTACGGCTACGATGTCGTAGGAAGCCAGATCCTCGTCACCGACACCGCGTCATCACAGATGACGTCGGGCACCGTCACGTACACCGAGTACGACGAGCTGAACCGCCCCGTGCGCGTGTGGCGCAACTACCTGCCCGGCTACCCGCAGAACTACACCATCCCCCCCTCCCAGGGGGGGAGTGAGGGGGGGTACTACAACCTGCTCAGCGAGACGGCCTACGACGACGGCGGCCGGGTGGTCGCGCGCATCGACCCGGCCGGCCGGGAGACGCGCACCGAGTACGACGACCTTGGTCGTCAGGTGGCCGTCATCCAGAACTATGAGGATGGCGTCTACGAACCGGACGAGCCCGACCGGGACGTGCGCTCGGAGACGGTGTATAACGGCCTGGGCCAGGTGGAGGCGCAGGTAGCCGTGGCCGACGAGCGCATCACCACCACCTACACGTACGACGACGTGGGACGGCTGGTGACGACGACGAACGCCCTCTCCGGCACCACCACGACGGTCTACGACGTGCTGGGGCGGCGGGTCGAGACCATCGACGCCGAGGGGCACTCCACCACTTACGCCTACGACGCGGCGGGACGGCTGGTCACGACGACGAACGCCCTCTCCGCCACCGTGACGACGACGTACGACGCATTGGGACGGCGCGTGGCGACGACGGACGGGCTGGGCCACACGACGGTCTACACCTACGACGGGGCCGGGCGATTGATCGCGCAGGCCGACCCGCTGGGCGGCGTCACGGCATACGGGTACGATGCGCTGGGGCAGCGTACCGTCATCACCGACGCCAACGGTGTGGCGGTGTACTCGGTGTACGATACAGCGGGGCGGTTGGTCGAGACGCGAGACGCCCTGGACAACACCACGCAGTACGGCTACGACGCGCTGGGGCGGCGCACGGTCATCACCAATGGCCTCGGCATCGCCACGCGGTACGAGGTTGACGCACTCGGCAGGCTGGCCGCGGTGGTGGAGAACGACCAGCCCGGCGAGCCGGCCGACCACGAGACCAACGTGCGCACCGAGTACGCGTACGACGTGAGCGGCAACCTGGTGGCGGTGACCGATGCGCTGACGCACACAACCGTCTACACCTATGACCTGGCCGGGCGGCGGGTGGCCGTGGAGGACGCGCTGGGCCACGTCACCGCGTACCAGTACGACGGCCACGGGCGGCGCGTGGGCGAGGTGTATCCCGACGCGGGCGGTCCCATCACCGTGACGACCGCCTACAACGCCCTGGGCTGGCCGACGCAGGTTCAGTATCCGGCCGTCGGCGACGCGCCCGGCTTCACCGTCGAGGTGTCCTACGACGCACTGGGAAACCGCGAGGTGGTGACCGATGCGGTGGGCGCCATGACGTACGATTACGACGTGCTGTACAGACCCCTGACCATCGACGCGCCCACGGGCGACGCGCACTACGAGTACGACGCGGCGGGGCGGCGCACCCACCTGGTCTATCCGACGGGGGAGGTCGTGACCTACACCCACAACGCGGCGGGGCGCTTGCAGACGGTGACCGACTGGGACAACGGCGTGACGGTCTACACCTACACCACCGCCGGGCGGCTGAGCGGGGTGCAGTTGCCCAACGGCGTCGTCTCCATCTACAGCTACGACGACGCCGGGCGGCGGGTGGAGATCGAACACTGCAGGGGCACGGCGGCGCCGTGCTCCCTCCTGGGCCACTACGTGTACGAGTTGGACGCGGTGGGCAACCGGGTGAGCGTGATGGAGACGCTGGTCCAGCCTGCGCCGGGGTCGGCGATGCTCCCCGGAGGCGGTGGAGCCATGGCTGCGACCGCTCCGGTGGCCGACGCGACGCTGCTGCTCCTGGTACCGTTGATGGCAGGATCCGCCTTGAGCCGGAAGAAAAAGTGGCGGCGGCCTGTCCTGAGCGCGAACCGGAGGTTCAGAGTCGAAGGACGGGCCTGGCCGCTAGCGGCGGTACTGCTGACGGTCGCGGTCTTGAGCGCCGGCGCCTCGCTGGCCAGCGCTTCGATGCCCACCCCCGCGGGTAGTGTTGGCCCGGTCGCTCCATCGGACCGATCGCTGTCACCTCGCCTGCAAGATCCGATCACCCTCAGCGTGCAGGCCGTTCCCGATCGTCTCCCGGCCGACGGTGTGTCCGAGGCCAGCATCTGGGTGGCCGGGCGCGATGAGAGCGGCCAACCGATCCCGGATGGCACGCTGCTGACGGCTTCCGCCAGCCTGGGACGCCTGGCGGAGGGAACGGCCCCCAGCCGTGATGGCGTCACCCGCTTCAGACTGATCGCTGCCCGAGAGGTAGGAACGGCCATCGTCACCGTCCGCGCGGGAGCGGCCGTCACGCGCGTGGCAGTCGAGCTCGTTTCCGCGAGTGCGCTGACCACGCAGGTCAGCGCCGGTTCGGACGTTCCCCCAGCCGCCCTGACCGGGACGGCGGAGGGCCACGTCCCTGCGGTCGCCGTGGATGGCACGGGGGCAGCACAGGCAGAGGGAAAGGGCTACGCCGCGCGCTTCGACGGCGAGCGGCTGCGCTTCACGCGGCAGGACGTACCGTGGGCAGGGCAGGGAGAGATCGTAGTCGAGTTCGCCCTGTCGGGCGTGCGCCTGGGGCAACGGGCGCTCTCCCTTACGAAGGCGGAAGTCGGGGTGGAAGAGAACCGCGCCTCCGCCGAACGCCTGGCCGGACTGCGTGAGGAGTATGCCTTCCTGGACGGGGCCGTGAAGCAGAGCTTTACGCTGAGCCGTTCCCTGGGGGTGAGAGCAGGGGAGGACGTGGCGATCGAGGGGACGTTCTCCGCCGCCGGCCTCCGGCCGCTCTATCGCTCCGATAGGGAGGGGATCGTCTTTCTGGACGCCTCGGGACGGGAAGTGCTGGCCTATGGCGGGGCGCTCGTGCGCGATGCGCTGGGACGGCAGGTCTTTGCCCGCCTGATTCTGGAGGGCGAGCGCGTGAGCATCGTCGTCCCCGGAGCGTGGCTGGCCGAGGCCACGTACCCGGTGGTGGTGGACCCGCTGATCGGCGACCCGCTGGTGGTGGCCGATTGGTCCGCATACCAGCCCGCGGTGGCCTACAACGCGGACGACGACGAGTGGCTGGTGGTGTGGAAAAACGGCAGCGGGGACGTCGAGGGGCAACGGGTGCGCTCTGACGGGACGCTCGCCGGCGAGGCCTTTTCCATCGTGATCACCGACGGCCTGAAGTGTGGCCTGGCGGTGGCCTACAGCCCTGCCGCCGAGGGCTATCTGGTGGCCTGGCACGACGGCCGGGCCAGCGGCGAGTGGCACGTCTACGCGCAGCGGGTGGCGGCGAACGGGGCGCTGGTGGGATCGGAGATCGCGATTGACACCACGCCCACCTATCAAATGTGGCCTGCGGTTGCCTACCAGCCGGCGACGGGCGAGTGGCTGGTGGTATGGAACAGCTACTCGGGGGATGCGTGGGACGTGCTCAGGCAGCGGATTTCCTCCTCGGGCACGCTGGTGGGGGAGCATTTTGCCATCACGGAGGAGGGCTATCCAGACGGCCGCCCGCACGTGGCCGCCAACCCGGATGCCGGAGAGTATCTGGTCGTCTGGCACATGCACACGAACGAACTGGAGTACTCCCTGCGGGCGCGGCGGGTGCTGACCGATGGGACGACAGTGGGGAATGAGATCGTCTTGGCGTCGGCCGACAAGGAGTCGCCCTGGCCGCGGGTGGCGTACAACGCAGACGACGAGGAATACCTGGTGGTCTGGCAGGACGACCGCAACGGCAACTGGGACATCTACGGCCAACGGGTGTCGATCACTGGGACGTTGGTGGGCGGCAACCTTGCCGTGACGACCGCGGCCGGGGATCAGACCCGCCCTCGGCTGGATTGGGACGGGCGCAGCGGTCGCTACCTGGTCGTGTGGGAAGCAGACGGGGACGGCATCGAGGGGCAGCAGGTGTGGGGAGATGGCACGCTGGATGGGGGCAGGTTGACCCTGTCGCCGTACGGCTGGAGCCCGGACGTGGCCTACGGTAGTGAGAGCGGCCTGTTCCTGATCGTGGGTGAGGCCAGCGGCTGGGTTTGCGCCGGGCGCTATGGCATACCGGTGGCCGATTTCTCTGCCGCGCCGCTGAGCGGGAGCGCGCCGCTGACAGTGACGTTCGACAACCTGTCCACCCCGCTGTATGGCACGACGGGGTACACGTGGACGTTCGGCGATGGGGCGACGAGCACGTTGACCGACCCGGTGCACGCCTACACCGCGCCCGGCGTGTACACGGTGACGCTGACGACGGCGGTGGCGACCGACACGCACACCCTGACGCGCACGAGCTACATCAGCGTGTCGGGGGAGGGCGGCGAGCCGATCGCCGGCCTCACGGCGACCAACGACAGTCCTACTTCACTGGGGCAGCCCACCACGCTGACGGCGACCGTCACGGGGGGCAGCGACGTGGCCTACGCCTGGCAGTTCGGCGACAGCGCCACCGGCAGCGGGGCGGTGGTGAGCCACACCTACCCGGCGGTGGGGAACTACACTGCTGTCGTCACTGCCTCCAACAGCGTTAGCGTGGTGACGGCGACGACG
>DAOUDX010000064.1:0-3358 GCA_034430835.1 Anaerolineae bacterium | reverse complement strand
CCGGAAAACTGGTGGCCTCAGTTCACGCTGGAGATGACCGAGGTTGAGTCTCCCTATAACACGTACCTCAACCTGGGCCTTCCGCCAGGTCCTATCTGCAGCCCCGGCTTGGCCTCGATCGAGGCATCCGCGTACCCGGCCGATACCGACTATTACTATTTCCTTGCCGACTGCATCAAGAACGACGGCAGCCACCTCTTTGCCGTAACGGAGCAGGAGCATCTGGACCATTACGCGATGTGCGGCGGTGGCGTTCCGTAGCTTTTGGCAGTTGGCCGTTGGCGGTTGACTGAGAGTGGGGCCAAAGATGCAGGAGGTAAGAGGGAGGGCACAGACTGTGGTTTCTCGTCTCTTGCCTCTTGTCTCTTGCCTTTTGCTTCTTGCCTCCTGTGGTTTCCCCGGCGCGATTCGCCCCATGGTCAAGATCGGGCTGGTCGCGCCATTCGAGGGGCGCTACCGCTACGTGGGCTACGACGTGATCTACGCCGCGCGGCTGGCGGTGCGCGAGGCCAACGTCGCTGGCGGGGTGGGTGGGTACAGCGTCGAGCTGGTGGCCTACGACGACGGAGCGGATCCGCTTGAGGCGCTGGAGCAGGCGCGCAAGCTGGTGGTCGATCCCGAAGTCGTCGCCGCTATCGGCCACTTCCGCGGGGAGACGACCACCGCTGCGCTTGACGTCTATGCTGACGCGGGCATCTCCCTGGTTTCCCCCGGATTGATCGGGCTACACGCCGATGCGTTGGCTGGCGAATTGCTGCAATACGTGAACGACGGCGGGCTGGACGGCGCGGCGCTGGTGACGGAGGGTGGCCCGCTCGGTGTGGCCTTGGGGGACAATGTGCGGATTGGGCCGGTGGTGTCGCTGGCCGATGAGGGCTGGCTGGAGCAGGTGCTGGCGTCCGGCGCGGAGGCGGTCATATGTGACGCCGCTCCGGTGGCGGCGGGCGAGGCGTTGAAGGCGCTGCGGGCAGCCGGCTGGGAGGGTGTCTTTCTGGGCGGGCCGGAGCTGGCCGCAGCCGATTTCGCTGCCGTGGCCGGGGAGGCCGCGGAGGGCGTGTTGTTCGTCACGCCGTGGCCATTCCCGCAGGACGCATTGGACAGCGCCGAGTTCGTGGCGGCGTACCGGGCGATGGGGCCGCACGTACCGCCGCCCGGGCCGCTGGCCCTCCCGGCCTACGAGGCGACGTGGCAGGTGGTGGAGGCGCTGGAGCGGGACATTGCTGCCAACGGCGCACCGACGCGGGCGGGGATGGCGGCGGCGCTGGAAGCGGCGGAGTGGGGGGATGAGATGCTGTATTGGTATCGCGTCGATGAGGGTGGCGCGCTGGTGCATATCGATTCGACAGATTGAGCGCGACACCCTCTCCTGCGCTTGTCCCGCCCGCAAAGACGTGCTAAACTTGCCGCAGCGGTGATAGCGCACTGTGTTGGCATGGCGAGTGTACTCGATGACTTGCATATAGGGATGTAGGATTATGCCAATAACACCCACGCCTGTACATGCGTTTCCAGAGTGCGAGAATACCTGGACAATGCTGGATCCCAAGGACCAGGCGATATTGCTTGAAGCTGGCTCGCGAATCTGGGACGCCCCTGAAAGCGCGCTGAACGAGATAGTGCCGGCTGACCATTTCCCCGAGTTGGAGAGTAAAAGCGTGCTGAGCCAAGAAGGCAGCGAATGGCGTTTCGCGCTGCCTCAGATGCTGTTTTTCGTCCAATCAATCAGCTTAATCGACTCGCGCGCTCTGCATTCTCGGTCTGCTGATGAATTACTCCAGGAGTTTATTGGGTTCCTTCGAGCGGCCAAGGATCAATCACTTGACAGGTTCAAGGAACGCGGCGAGTTGATAGGTTTCATCGTCGCTCGATTGATAAACACGTTCGGTCGAATCGATGTTCTAGAATTCGTCGTTTCGCAAGAGACAGTGAAAGACCTATTCTGGCAATTCTACAACCCAGTCTGCGATGCATTGCCTATACTTAACTTGAGTGCAGAGAGTTTCGCCGGCGTATTCAGACAAGTCGTTGAACGCACTGAGGGCGATATGGCTGGAGGAAAGATCTTCTCGGCTGCCGAACACCTTGGCCTTTTTCGTCCTGACACTGCTCTAGGGTTAGTTGACCTTTTGAGCGCTGTTGAGGATTGGGAAACGGTCGGAGTTCTCGAAAGGCTGATGACTGGCGTAGCCAATTCCTCGGCTGACCATTTTGGCTCTGTCATTGCCGCTTGTGAGAGTTGGCTGAGTTGCGATAATGAGAGGCTCTGCCGAGCGGCAATCTATTGTTCTCAAAATCTAATCTTGGGTGACAAGCTGGAGTCCGATTGGCTGCTGTCGCGCGTCGGTCCGCTCATTCCACGGTCAACAGACGGCATTCGGCTTGCTCTTTCAGTCGTCGTTACCACACTCGGAGCCAGCTTCCAGGAAAGTTCAAAAGAATGCCTGGGTATGTTGACTCAACTGAAGGAAAGAGAGTCGAGAGGAGAAGTGACTCACGGTATCGCTGGCGCGCTGTCTCACAGGGACGATGCAACCCTGGACTATATCACTTCTTGTCTCTCTCTACTCGCTGATGTTCCCGCAACAAACGAGGGGACTATAAAGAGGATCGGAGAATTGCTCTATCCTGTGGCCCACTCACACCCAGGAGAAGTATGGAAGTATTTGGAGCAGTGGATTTTGACCCACGACCGCAGGGAAGGGCCCATTGTCAAACACGATATGTTTCTTTCAACAATCCACGATGCGTATCAGCGCGATTCCAACTTGGCGGTAGTGACCCTGACCCGATGGTTTGCTTCGCCAGATCGACGTTTGGTAGAAGAGGCCCGTTCTATCTTTCAGGAACTGAAGATGCTCGGCTTTGCACCTCAAGAGATTGCTTCGATGCCACCGCACATCATCAAGTATGTCACCGAGAAGTTACTCGTAGGACACTTTGAGGGTACCCACTGGCTGTGTCTACTCCATAGCATCTTGAGAAACACCAGTGAGATTGAGGGACTCGAAGAATACTTCCTTGAAGTATTGACGTATATAACCTGGAACTACCCTGGCTGCGCTGAGGAGTTTTTTGACCGTGTGATTAGCGAGGAAGATACGACTCTACCATCTGTCCTCTTGCAAAAAGCTCGACAGGGACTCGAGGAATACCAGGCACAACGCAGAGATATATTCGTTCCAGAACTCGCTCCCTCGAAGCGCCGAGTAGAGAGATTTCTCGAATTCTGAGGTTGACCCCATTTACTAGACCACGAAATGGCCAAAAGAAATGAAAGTCTTGCATCGCCAGGAAGCTCGCGCCCGCCCCAAGGAAAGGGAGAAAGGGCAAGAAAACGGCCCTTCCCCCCTCCCCCTAT
>DAOUDX010000063.1:0-4089 GCA_034430835.1 Anaerolineae bacterium | reverse complement strand
TAGAGTTCCTCCCTGATGCGTTCCTTGTCAAACGCCCAATCACCGTCTTCGCTCAACCAACGCCCCCAGGTGAACCACTTGCTGCGCCGCGCAAACGGAAGATCGGCCCGAATGCAACCCCAGATATTGAGCTGAAAGGTATCCTCGTACCCAAAGCAGTAGAGCTCTGGCCTGAAACTCGACTGTCTCTTGTGATAGCACCTCGCAAAACCGAAAACTGACTTCCAGGAGACCCTCTGTCCATCCACGTAGACAGCGCGTCGATGCCAGCCCTCCACGTGCCCAACCAGCTCGATGGCCGAATCCATCTCCTCAGGCGCGAAGGTCACGCGATAGACCGCCCTCTTTCCCGTTCTGTATTGCTTGAAAGTCTTGATCTGTCGAGCCGCCTGCACAGCCAGGCCAAAGCTGGGGGAGGTTGAATACAGGAACTCGATCGTCAACCCTTCACTGGCAGGCGGCCCGATCTCGACGGTCCGCGTGAGTCTCTGCTGCCCTCGCCCAGGACCGGTGACCGCGGCGCCTCCCAACGGCGCGCCGCAATCTGGACAGGATCTCGTCGTCGGCCTGACGATCTTTTTGCACCTCAGGCAGCAGACAGGTGTGCTGAGGTCCACACCGCAATAGGGGCAAAGGGCGAAATCATCTTGCAGCTTCTCTGCCCCACAGGACAGACACGATAAAGCCATTTGACTCCTCGCCTAAGCATTTGTCCTGTACAGACCAACCTGCGGTCCCGATCGAAGGCTCAAAAGTGCGGCGTCCTGAGCGCGCCATAGGCCAGCGCCACCCCCTGCGATTCGTCATACAGATACGCCCACGGGAACTTGATAGCCGTGCGCTTGACCGTGTGATCGAGACCATCATCGGCACAGGTGTTGGTGCTATTGGACTGGCCGACTCCACCTCCTGCGCCGCACAACCCGCCAGCCCAGCAGACACAGCCCCAAAACGACGGTGCCGGCGGCGGCGAGACAGATCGGAGTGAGCGCCCAATCACTCTTCTGACCGAAGCGGCCAGTGCCATCATTGGTCCAGACCTGGCACCCGCTGTCATAATGAGCGGCAAAGACATCCACGTCCCCGTCGCCGTCCACATCACCAGCGGTGACGACGTGACGGTTGGAATGTTCCAAACGCTGACCGCTATCTAGAAACCGTCCAGCTCCATCATTGAGCCAGATTTGATCGGCAGTGTCACCATCCACAGAGGCGTCCAGGTCACCGTCGTTTTCGACATCGATCAAGGTCACGACGCGGGTGTTGGCATCGCCCAAGTGCTGGCCGCTGTCTGTGAAACGCCCAGAGCCGTCGTTCAGCCAGACCTCGTCAGCTTGGCCGGATGTCCTAGGATCGCCATTACCGACAAAGGCATCCAGGTCACCATCGCCATCCAGATCACCCAGCGCCACCGCATAGCTGTTGGCGCGCCCCAGGAGTTGGCCACTATCGGCGAAACAGCCCGCGCCATCGTTGATCCAAACTTCATTGGCCGGGCTTCCCACAGCCACACTACCGCTATCACGCTTGTTCCCCACAAAAGCGTCGAGATCCCCGTCGCCGTCCACATCCCCCAGAGCGACCGCAAGCGTGGATTCGTTGCCCAGCAGTTGGCCGCTGTCTGTGAACCTGCCACTCCCGTCGTTCAACCAGACCGTGTTGTACGAGTCACCATACCCCTTGCGGATATACCCGGTGCTGGGACCGCTGATTCCGTACTCGCCCCGGCAGCAATTGCCCACAAAGACATCCAGGCTGCCATCCCCATTCACGTCGCCCAACGACACCGCTTTGCTGGCCATGTAGCCCATCGAATCAGGCATCATCTGATACTCACCGTGCTTGCTAAACCCTCCTGCGCCATTGTTGAGCCACACGGTACTGAGGGGTTCATTGCCGAAAATGGCGTCCAGGTCGCCGTCGCCGTCCAGGTCTCCCAGCGCGACCGCTCCAGTGTGCTCGAACTCTTCACCCAGCAGTTGGCCGCTGTCCGTAAAGCGCCCTGTGCCATCATTGAGCCACACCGTGTTGGGCGATCCTGTGTCGTCCGTGTGCCCGTTGCCCACGACAGCATCCAGATCCCCGTCTCCATCCACATCGCTCAGGCTGACGACATAGCTCCTGGGATACCACATCCATCCGACCAGGAGCTCTGCGCCAGAGCAGGCCAGCAGGGTAGTGGCACTAATGAACACAGCGATAGGACCCAGTCGCGGTTTCACCCAGATCGTCCTCTGGAATGGTCAGTGTTTCGTTGGTCTTGAGACACCGATTGAGTGGACTTGGCCGATCACGCCTCACCCGCCTCTGATGCACCCGAGAAATACGGGGCGCGCGAACCATCAAGGCAGGCCGAGTAACCAGGGAGCGCGCCCGACGCGAAAGCTGCACGCTGCACCCCTTGTCCGTCTCGGCAAAGCTAGACTGCCGGGAACCTCTCTCTTGCCCAAGATAGCTGTGGAGACCCGCCCAGATGGTGACGCCCGAGGCGGCTTGGAGTGCCCCACCCCAAAACAACACCGAGAACACGTCTCTGGTGTGCGCAAGAGGCACTGTATCACTATACCTTACCCCACAAAGGTCAAGTTCACGGCTAGGGACTAATAAAAAAAGATTGGTGTCAAGGTCATTCCAACACTTCCCAACCCTGCCACGCAGCGGGAGCACAGAACGCGGGAGCGATCGCTCACGTCTGGGGCAGTATCAAGACCTTCTTGACGTCATCGCGCCCCTTCTCGATCAGCTCCACCCCTCTCTCGAAATCGGACAGAGGCAACTGATGCGAGATCAGGCCGAGAACGTCCACCTGCCCCGACTGCAAGAGCGCCACCGCCTGGTAAGAGTTGCGCAGCGATGTGAAGGACGATAGAATCGTGAGGCCCTTTTGAAAGATCTTGAACCCCTCCAGTTCCATCGACGCTCCCGCCGGAGGCACCCCGAACAGCAGCACGGTTCCGCCACGGCGGGCAAAGTCGATGGCGCGAGCCATCACAGGGAGCGCGCCGGTGGCGTCGATGACCACGTCGTAGCAGTCAGGCTCCAGGTCGTCGAGAGCCGATAGGGCGCGATCCGCGCCGCAAGCCTCGGCCAGCTCGGCGCGAGCAGGCTGCTTCTCCACCACCGTGACGCGGGCCGCCCCCCTCAATCGCGCGACTTGCAGCAGCAGGAGGCCGATAGGCCCGGCCCCCAGGATGGCAACCCGATCCGCCATTTGGACGCCGGCCCGCTCAACGCCGTGCAGCACGCACGATAGCGGCTCGACGAACGCGCCGCACTCAAAGGGCAGCTCCCCTATCGCAAAGACCGCCTTTTCCGGCGCGACGACGTATTGGGCCATACCACCCGGCCGCGTCACGCCGATCGCCTCCCAGTTCAGGCAAAAGTTCTGCCGATTGTGGAGGCAGTTATAGCACGCATCGCACGCGATGTTGGGTTCGACCGCCACGCGATCCCCGACCTCGCATCGGGCCACGTCTGCGCCCACCTGCTCCACGACCCCCGATAACTCGTGGCCGGGGATCACCGGGTACTCGCCCAGGTACTCCCCGCGCAGGATGTGGATATCCGTTCCGCATATCCCGCTCGCCATCACCCGGATCAGCACCTCACCCCTGCCCGGCTGCGGCACGGGGAGATCAGCCACGACTACCCGATTGGGCTGCTCGATGCGTATTGCCTTCATCCACACCTCCGGTCGTTATCGTGCGAGCGACGCCGCCCAACGCCCACGAACCGAGAGCGTGCCGCGATACAAGGCCACGAAGCGGCGTCGCCTGCAGCGGGGGTTGGGCAGCCTGGCTTTACCAGTTGGCTGACCTATTCACCCATATCCATTGATCGTTGATACGATGTGGATGGTACAGATGACTTTCTACTTCTCCACAGAAGTTCAATCCCTCTGGACAGTACTTCAATTCCCAGCCGTGCATAAACTGTGACCCTGTGTGATTGCCATATACGTAGAATGTAAGTAACTGCTCAGCCTCCTGATGAGGCTAATGGTTGAAGAATGGGAGGGCAAAATGGTGAGCCAACCAATGCCATTCTCAGAGCTTCCAATATTCGCTGTTCATTCTTTCGGGCTGTGGA
>DAOUDX010000062.1:0-5667 GCA_034430835.1 Anaerolineae bacterium | reverse complement strand
TTGTTGGTGGGGCGTCAGCCCTAAATAGCGCCATACATAGCATCGAAGTGGGGCGAGTTGCACCAAAAGTATGTCTTTTTGCAGCCCCAGTGGGGAATACAGAACACGTTCCCAAATTTTGAACAGACACCACTCGATCCTCCCTTTTCGATGTTTCCGGCGATGCACAAAAACAGCGCTGTGACGACCGTCACGGCGCAAGTGTCAGCCTTGGCTTGGTTACCCCTTCGGTACCGGCCGGATCCCTTTGTACACCCGTGCTCCTGACAGCGTGCTCAGGATCTTCTCCGGGGGGCGGCTGATGAGACTGCCTAACTCTTCGCACGTCAAGGGTTTATTGCTGTTTGCCAGAAACACTCGCAGGACTGCGGCCACCAGTGAGAGGTTTTCGTGGATGTAGTCGGGCTGTTTGCTGCAGTGAGCTTGCAGCACGTGTTGCAGCCCATCTACCTGGGTCACCTCGCCCGTCTCTTCGTCCACCCAGTCGATCTTGTCCGTGTCAAAGTGTTCGCTGAAGACGGCCTGGTGTTCCTGGCAAAGATGGGCGCGCAGTTCTGCGTTGATCTGAAGTCCTTGCTTCTCCCACCAGGCATAGTCAATATGAAACGGTGTGTCGAGTGTCGGCTTGACCAGCTTAGGCGGTAAGGGAGGGATGGTAATGTCGCTCATAAGCATACTGAACTAACGAACCTATAACTCGGCGTGTCCTATGTGAAGAACCCAGTAATTGTCGCCCACTGGTGCGTACGCTCCGCTGGCAACGAGTTCCGCCAACAAAGGACCAGGCGGTGTGCGAATCACGGTGTTGACCGCGCTGTAGAGTGTAGCAGCGTGGACGGTTCCTTGAGGGCTCAGCTTGGCTAACTCGGGGAAGGTATCGGTGATTAACTGACTCAGCGAGAGCCCTTTTTCCTTGATGCGGGATCGCACCAATTCCATCCCCTCGGCATCTTCTTCCGTAACGATCATCAACTCGTCGTATTCACAAGCAATGAGTTCCTTGCGCATCTCGAATGTCAATCGTCTTTCTACGGGCAACGCGACCCGTACCCACTCACGTCTGGGCCGATGGCCGCGTGTGCGAATCGTAATCGTACCCGATTGCTTACCTGGCTCCAGTTCCAGGTATGCACCTACGGGTATCGTGTTTGTCCTGTACCATTCTTCCAAACCGTAGGCATAACGACCCTCGCGCACGACCCAGCCTGGCATTTCTTCGCCCGTTTTGCCGTCCACGAAGATGAAGCGGATGCGGTGAGTGCGGCCGGTCGGGAGCACAACGGACAGTTTGCTTGAGAGAGGTAGTGTGCCTGATTTCCAGTGGGGATAGGTCAGAACAACTGTGACTGGCCCGGATGTCTCTCCGGGTTGGTCCGTGTCTGACCACTCATCGTCCAGTTGCTTCTCCAGAGCAGCCATCTCGCTGGTCAGCGATGCAGGGTCGTATGCGATGGGTTGGTATTGCAGGAGTGGAGGAATCGATTGCACTTCCTCCGGCTCCAGGCGGCGCAGGAACCAGAGAACCTGTCCTGCCGGCCCAACCTCGTCAAATCGCTCGTCCTCCTGAAGTGCGTAATTCAGTGAAAAGATGCGCAACTGGGGCGTGAGCTCTTCGGGTAGCTCCAGGTCGCCCAGTAGGTCTTTCGTCGGCAGCGGCCCTCCATCAGCCATGTCGAGGACGGCTTCCGCCAAGTTAAGATGGCCGACGTTTATATCTACCAGCAAATCCTTGAGAAACCACTTACCGCCCAGTCGCACAAAGTCAGGCTCCAATTCAAGACGTTTCTCCAGCACCTTCCCGACCTGCGCCTCATGCTGCTTGGCCAATTCTTCCTGCGAAAGCAGGCTGGACCCTTCGCCCTTGCCAGACAGTAGCTCGTGGTTGAGAGGATGGTCGGAGGTGAACTCGGCGGCGAACTCGCGTTTCTTGTCTTCGAACTGCACCTGGATAACCTGGAAAGGGCCATGTTCAGGGTTGTGGCCAGGACGTATGCCGGAAACTTCTCCTACGCGATAACTCAGTGCCGGGAAGACCACTCGTTCGCCGATCTCGTAGCTGCGTTTGGGCTGGTAGGGTGTGCCCTTGGACATCATACCTGCTACGAGGGCTTCCTCCTGCTGGCAGTGGTACAGGATCAGTGCCTGACCCAACTCCTCGGCTGAACGCGGTAGCCCATCCTCGACTAGGAGTGTGCTGAGGTACTGGAGATCATCTGTGGTGATGTTGAACTCATCGCCCCAGTAGGCAGGGTCCTGAGTTTTCCGCTGGGTCAAAGCCATGTCTCTTATGCAATCACTCATAGGGTCGGGCGCGATTATACCAGGCTTGTGCTGGTTTGACAAATATGGCCGGTTGAGGCACACTATGGACATCTCAGAGATGTGTGATGAGCAGAAGAAACTTGCGTCATCCCGGGCTTACTGTAGTCCATGTCGCGCAGGGACTCCTAAGGGCGCAGGTTATTAGGGCCAAATTGGAGGGGGCGGGTATCCCTGTGCTGCTGGACTATGAGAGCGCCGGACCGGCCATTGGCATTATCATAGATGGCTTGGGGGCTGTGCGCGTTCTCGTGCCGGACGGGTATGCAGATCAGGCGCGGGCGCTCATCGACTAGGAATACGTGCTAGCCGCCTGTCGCTAAACTCTCGGCATTCCCGGGCCAGGGGAAGGATTCCTCCAACCATTGTAACCCGTTCACGCTGATGCCCCCGACCCATACCTCCCAGTGGAGATGGGCGCCTGTGGATAACCCAGTGTTGCCCACTCGTCCGATCGTCTCACCTGCCTCTACGTACTGCCCGACTTCTACCTCGATAGATGACAAGTGCCAATATCCCGTCAACACGTCCCACCCGTGGTCGATGAAAACGGTGTTGCCACGCACCGTGAGTTGCTCGGCCATCACCACAGTGCCTGCCGCCGGTGCGTGTACCGGTGTGCCAGCCGGTGCTCGAAAATCGACCCCAGTGTGATAGCTGGTGTACGGTCCGGCATTGTAGGCCCGGTTCGTCCCAAAGTAGGCTGAGATTGTCCCTACGCATGGACGTTGAAAGGGCGTCGTCCAGTGCCGCTCTGGGGTATAGATGTGACTTATCGCGTCGAGACGGTCACGCTCGACAGCGATGATTTCTGGGTCCAGCAACTCGGTCCGGTCGGGAGGGAGATCGATGCGCTCGTACCCGAAATGCCCCTCCTCCACCACGATCTCTGTGGTCAGCGTTGTGCTTTGTCCCTTGCCATCTAAAGCAGTCAGCGTCAGTTTGTAGAGGCCGGGTTCCGTGAAGACGTGCACACCTGCCAGGCCATAGTAAGAACCTTTCTCTTCGGCAAAGTGCACGTCCTGATCGAACAGCTTCCCTTCCAGTGTGACAGGCTCTGTCGTGCGTACTGAGACGACCATAGTTGAGCCCTGGGACACAGGCAGCGGCTGCACCTCCACGAACGCAAAAGGTGCGGGCAAGGGACCGCTCCCTTCGCCAGGGATGACCAATTCCTGTCCTGGATAAAGCAACGCTGCACTGGTGAGCTGGTTGGTACCTACCAGCGTCCAGGGTGAGATGTTTTCACGTAGTGCAACCCGGTAGAGCGTGTCATCGGGCCGCACGACGTAGATGGAACCTATGCCTGCTCTCGTGAGGGCGACATGGTCGTCGCTGAGGGGCCTTGGCACCTGAATGACCTGCCCTGTGTAGAGGGTGCTGGGGGAGAGCATGTGGTTGGCGTGAACAAGGGTTTGCCACGTGCTCCCGTAGCGTCTGGCGATGGACGTCACCGTATCACCCGCTTGAACCACGTAGGGCACCAGTTCCTGCGTACCGACCGCTTCTCCTCCGTCAGGGATGACGAGTTGTTGGCCGACGTAGATCTGGCGCGGATCGGTGATGCCGTTAGCGTGGGCGATGGCGTCCGCCGTCGTGCCGTACTTTTGGGCGATAGAGAACAGTGTCTCGCCCCGTTGCACAATGTGTACGGTCGGTGATGGCAGCTCGCTTTCCTGGGCCTGCACCAGGATTGCCGGCGCGGCGATCAGAAGCAAGGCTGCCAGCCATATAACGATCCTTCGGCTCATTGATTCACTCTTCAAACCGTAGTCGATCTCCTACTTGTACCTTTCCCAGTAGTGACGGTGGTCCCTCCAGCACGTCCTTCGCCGGCACGCGGGGGCCATAGTAAGGGCGGAACGGGCGGGCGAGTTGTGCGTCCACGACCTGCCCATTCCTGTCCAGCCACACGGCGGCGATGGGGAAGAAGACGAAGAACATGTGGATCGCAGTATCGGCGCGGCTTTCTCGGTGGCCCATTAGCAGCAGTCCTTCGTCTTCGTCCAGTTTTCGCCGAAAGGTCAGCCCTCGCAGGCGACACAGATAGCTGGCACACCAGCGCGCGTGCCCCAGTACCTTTTTGCCCCGTGTCTCGTTCCACACCTTTATCCACATCGTCGCCTACCCTCTATGCTCGCACAGCGCTATGGTCCTAAAGAATGCTGGGTGGCAGGGAGTAGACCTTAGAGCAGCATGATGGTCAACAGTTTTGCCTTGGCTGGCGGCTGCTCGACTATCCTGGAGAGGATCAGCGAGGTAAGGGTCGCACCGAAGAAAGAGGCGGTCACGCTTGAGTTGGCTATGCCACGCACCGTTTGATCTTTCTGTGTCAAGAAGCAACCTTGGCGTTGGCGTTTGCATCCATTTCGCCCGAGCGGGAACAAAGCATCAAGACCTACAGCTCGTAGGCTACAGTTTATAGCCGATCATGCGGAGTAAGTCTTTGCGCTTGGCGACGTCTTCGCTTGCTTCGATGCCCTTGGTCTTGACACCGTCTACAACGCCGAGGATGCCTCGTCCCTGCTCTGTTTCAGCGATGACTACCTCGATGGAGTTTGCTGTAGCACAGAAGATATGGCACACTTCAGGTACCATCTTGACGGTGTTCAGCACATTGATGGGATAGAAACCTTCCCCTAGGAAGACGATGAAGCTATGCCCTGCACTCAGTGCCAACGCATTCTGCTCTGCCAGAGTGATCAGCTCTTCATCGGTACCGCTGGCTCGAACCAGTGCAGGCCCCGAAGATTCGCAAAAGGCTAGCCCGAACTTGATGCCGGGCACAGCTCCTACCAACGCCTCGTGCAGATCCTCTACTGTCTTTATAAAGTGCGATTGGCCCAGAATAAGGTTCACGGACTCCGGCTTATCGATTCGAACGACTGCGAGTTCCATCGGTCACCTCCCGCCTCTCTGGTGGTGGTTTGTGTGCCTCCTCGCTGCGAGCTTATTGCAATAGTCCCAAAACATCCAACACATCGCCACTCGGAGACGATCTGCCGAGGGCGATGTGTTCGCTTGCGGGGTATAGTATCCCCAGAGCACGGTCGGAAAACAGCAGGGTCAGGACTCAAGTCCCAGAACTTTGTTTACAGCTTGCAGCAGTTCCTGCGGGCCGAATGGCTTGGTGACGTAATCCTCGACCTTGGCAATATGAAGCCCCAGTACTTTGTCGATGCTCTGGGCTTTAGCAGTGACCACGATGACTGGAATCTCCTTGAGTTCTTCGTCGGTCTTCATCTTCTGATAGACTTCCCAGCCATCCATGTCAGGCATCATCAGGTCCAATAGCACCAAGTCCGGTTTGAGTTGACGCACTGTCTCTAGCCCTTCTCGACCGCCCAC
>DAOUDX010000061.1:0-15753 GCA_034430835.1 Anaerolineae bacterium | reverse complement strand
AGGCCGGGTCGAGGGCGTGTTCCATATCGACGAAGGCAGCGGTGCCGCCGCGCTTCTGCGCCTCGGCGACGATGTGCTGGCAGAGGGTGGTCTTGCCTGAACCCTCGGGGCCATAGATCTCGGTGACGCGGCCCCGGGGGATGCCACCCACGCCGAGGCCGCGGTCGAGAGCCAGGGAACCGGTGGGGATAATCTCGACTTGCAGGTGAGTCGCTTCCCCCAGCCGCATCACCGCTCCCTCGCCGAACCGCTTGGTCAGACTTGCCAGTGCTGTCTCCAATGCCTTGTCCCGTCCATTATCGCCCATTGCTCGCTCCTCTCTGTGGTGTCACATCACTCGCCGCCAGTGTAGCACAAATGTTCTTTGTTGTCAAGCGTATCTGCCACTGCAATCACGTGTTTTATTTGTACGACATGGGAAAAACAAAAGTCATCCTCAATCCAATCTCAGGGCGTGGATATGGTGCAAGGGCCGAACCAGAGATACGTCGGCTCCTGAAGGCAGAAGGCGCGGACTTTGAACTGGTGCTTACCGAGGGGACGTGGCACGCAGCGGAACTGGCCGAGCAGGCAGTCCACGACGGCTTTGAGGTCGTCGTTGCCGCGGGCGGTGACGGGACAGTTCACGAGGTCGTCAATGGGTTGATGGCCACCTCCAGCGGCAACGTCGTCGGCACGCTGGGCACCATCCCCGTCGGCTCCGGCAGTGACTTTGCCCACAACGTGGGTATGCCCACTGACTTGCCAAGCGTATGCCACAGGCTGACCCACGGCCAGACGCGCATCGTGGACGTGGGCCGCGTCGCCGTGGATGACCAGCCCCCCAAATACTTTGACAATACCATCAACGTCGGCTTCGGCGGCACAGTGACGGCCGAAGCGCGCAAGGTCAAGTGGGTGCGCGGGATGGCGCTATACTTACCCGTCGTGCTGAAGACGATCTTTCTGGCACGCTCTCCCCAGATGACCGTCAGGTACGACGATGAAGAAATCACGATGCCCATGCTGATGGTAGCTGTGGGCAACGGCGCTCGGGAAGGCGGCGGCTTCTTCTGCACCCCCGACGCCCAGCTCGACGACGGTCTCCTCGACCTGTGCATGGCGCAAGCCGTGGGAAAGCTGACACAGTTGAGCCTCGTCCCCCGTTTTATGGATGGCAGCCACACAGACCACAAAGCCGTCACAATGGCGCGCGCCAAACACGTCGTTATTACCTCACCGGATAACCTAATCGCGCACGTAGACGGCGAGATCCTCTGCGACAACGCCCATCGACTTGAATTCGAGATCCTGCCTCAGCGACTGCGGGTGGTATGCTGAGCGAAACACCTGCCGTGCTGGAGTTGCTCCTGGCGGGCCTTTGGGGATATCTGGTGGGCGCAGTTCCCACAGGCGTGATCGTGGCTCGAGCGAAGCGGGCTGCGGATGTACGCAAGATCGGCAGTGGCCACACCGGCGGGACGAACGTCGCCCGCGTGGCTGGTGCTCGCGCCGGCGTTATAACCGCACTGATCGATGGTCTCCTAGGGCTGGCTGCCGTCACCGGAACGACACTTCTCACAGACAATCCATGGGCCGCCGCAGTGGCCGGGGTAACGGCGGTGATGGGCCACGATTGGTCGATCTACATCCACTTCGGCGGTGGCATCGGCCTCGCCAAACTGACGGGCGCGCTGGTAGCACTCGATCCCCTGCGCGCGCTGACGACATTGGTCACGGTGACGATTCTCTGGCTTCTCCTCACGCGACCATTGCGTTTTCACCGCGCCCGCTCGACCATCCTGGCGATGCTCGCCGTCGGCCCGCTGCTGTGGGCCCTGGGGGCACCACTCCATGGCATCCTGCTCGGCGCGCTGGGCGGGACAGTGGTCGCCATCAAGACGATTCCCGACTGGAACAGAAAGCATGAATAGGGAACCGGGCACAGCAGTTGCTGTGCCCCATGCAAACAGCCCTGCTGTCAACGAGCACATCTCGTGGGAGCAGCAGGGCTGTTAGCAATGATGATAGAAAGATAAGAAATGACTATCGCCGGTGCAGATAACCCCGGCAAAATCTAGCGCTGGCGAACCACAACTGGGTACACCCGGCGGGCAAGCACGTGCTTCCCGACCACACGCCTACTCGTCACGCTGGCTCGGCGATTGCGGACACGGTCAAGCGCCCTGACAAGAGCCCGCAGGCGTTTTTGTGCAACAGTGACATTCCCTCTCATCGCTCCCCCTTTTCCTTTGCGAACAGGAATTCGGCCAAACATACCATGATGATAGCACAAGAACATTACGAAACATATTAAGGGCGGAGACACAATGGCTGGGACGTTTGAGGTTACGTGGCACAGCCTGCCTAAGCATCACTTCTCGATATCACCGCACACGCCAGTTGCACCGCTCACGCTTGGAGCAAAAGTCGCAGGCAGTCGCATCCGCCTGCATCTCCGGTCCTAACCCAATAGCAAAGGTAACAGACTTGCGCGGCAGCATCAGGCAGCTTTCGGTCAGCCGGACGCCGATCTCATCCGCTGGCAGGAGATCGAAAAGGACACGCTGCTGCTCGATCGGCCATCCTTCCTGACCAGCGCTGGCGCGCATACCTACCCTCAATCCGCGAGCAGCAGCGTCACCACACACCCGCTCGCAAACCAGGCGGGAGATCCCTCCAAGGGCAGCCACACCTGCCCCATCCAACGCCAGCGCCTGCACGGGATCACCCGCGACGAAAAACTCGCTGACCCGCGCTTCCAATGCAGGCCCAATAGTGCACACGGCAAGAGCAACCTCGGTGGCCCCTGCCAGCGCGCGGGCCACCAACGACCCCTCAAGGGCTGCCCCGCCCTCCAAAGTAATCGTGCGACGATGACAGTCACGCACTGGGAAAGCAGCGCACACCGCGGCGGGAGCGAGCAGAGACAGGGCTTCGTCGAGCACACTGCGCGCCTCCGCGGCGATCTCCGGGCGAGCGCGATCTGGGTCGATACCCTGCCCTCTTAGAACGTGTGCCACCTCAAGCGAGGGTTGGATGTCGGTGAGGATGAACATCGCCGTCAGATTTCGAGCGCGACAGGCTTTGACGTAACCACAAGTTGTCTCCTGTTGATCGGGTTGATGCGCTCACCGATGATCGCCACGGGCCAGTCGGGGCCGGTGTGCACGATGGAAGCTTTGCCTTGCAGGATGGTCCCCATTGCACCTCTGTCCTTTGTCCTTCAATGCAACAGCCGGGAATATCGCATGCCCGGCTGCACTGCGCTGCCGGATCTGGCAATCCGACAAGAGAGGTTTTTGATCGTGGGTGGCCAGCCCAGAAGCCCAAGCTAGGTCGGTGTGGCGGCAGGCCCGGAAAGCGGCCGCAACGCGGCTTCGACCTCGCTCAGCAAATCGGCAATAGAGAATGGTTTGGGGAGAAACGAGGACGCCCCCAGCGCAAGGAGGCGCTTCCGCTCCCGTTCCGTATCGGCCACGTGAGCCGAGATCGCAATAATGGGGATCGTCTGCGTCACTGCATCCCGCTTCAGGTGCGTCAACGCCTCGAATCCATCCATGCCCGGCAGACGCAGATCCAGCAAGATCAGATCGGGGCGATGGCGCCGGGTCATCGTCATCGCTTCGTAGCCGTCGGACGCCACGAGTGACGTAAAGCCGATCTGGCGCATCGTCGCCTCGAGAAGGCCAACCGTATCAGGATCGTCCTCGACGATCAGCACGCGGCCCTGCCAAGTCAGCGCCTGCTCGACACTTCGCAACAGATCCTCGCGCTCCACAGGCTTGACCAGATATGCCGCGATACCCAGTTCCCAGGCAGAGCCATCGTCAGGCACGATGGAGCGCACGATGACAGGAACATCAGCCGTGACCGGATTCCTGTTTAGAGCGCGGAGCACACCAAACCCGTCCACGTCCGGCAAGATCAGGTCCAAGACAACGAGTGCAGGGCAATTCTCCTCAACCCATTTCTCGGCAGGCCCTCCGTTCCCCATGACGACAACCCTGTACCCACTGCTCTCCAGTTGTCGCCTAGCAATGTCGGCGGCGTCCCGGTCGTCGTCCACGACCAGAACCGTCCGCATCTGAATCGACAGAACCGATACCGGCGCTCGCTTCTCCTTCTCCTCTTCCTGAACGGGGATGGGCAGAATGAAAGTAAATGTGCTACCACGACCCGGCTCACTTTCGACCCAGATCCGCCCGCCGTGCACCTCGACAAACATCTTGACGATTGACAGCCCCAAGCCAGTCCCTCGGGTCTCTTGCACGAGCGGGTGATCGGCCCGGTAGAACCGTTCGAACAGGTGCGCCATATCCTCATCAGCGATACCGATACCTGTATCGCGCACATCGACCCGCACAGCTCTTTCGACAGCATACACCCGCACCTCGATCTCTCCTCCATCGGGAGTGTAGCGGATTGCGTTGCTGACCAGATTCGTAAGCACTTGATTGAGCCGGTCGCGATCCCCCATCACGTCAGGTAGCCCAGCCGCGACCTCGTAGGCCAGGTGCTGGTGTCTTTCCTCCGCCGGTCCGGCCAACACGTTGACCACGTCGGCTATCACGTCACCAAGCTGCAGAGGCCGAGGCTCGAAACGAAGGCGCCCGGTCTCCATCCGCGAGATGTCCAGCAGATCGTTGATCAGCGCGGTCAGACGATCGGTGTTGTTCTTGATCGTCGTCAGGAAACGCTTCTGCTCGGCGTTGATGGGGCCGGCGGCACCTGCGTGGAGAAGATCGGTGTACCCCTTGATGGCCGTCATCGGCGTGCGCAACTCGTGCGAAACAGTGGAGACGAACTCACTCTTGGCTCGGTCCGCCTCCACCTCCTTGGTGACATCCCGGAAGATGGTCACCGCACCCAGGATGTCGCCTCGCACCGAGAGAACAGGGGAGAGAAGCGCGTGGATGATGCGCCCATCGGACTCCAAGTTGATCTTGTAGCTCTTGGCGGCTTCCGGCACGGAGGTATCCAGGAGCATCTCCATGGCCGCGACCGCCTCCTCTTCGCCCTTGGCGTTAAACACAGAAAACAGATCGTTGAACCCCTGGCTGAGCAATTCCTTCCCAGAAACGCCCAATATGCGTTCTGCCGCCGGGTTGACCAGGATGATGTTCCCTTCGGTGTTGTTTACTACGACACCGTCGGCAATAGAGGTGAGGATCGCCTGCCGCTCGGTGGCCTGCTCCTGCTGGTGGCGGAACATCTGGCCCAGCTCCTGTGCCTGCTGGCTGATGAGGCGATAGACCTCGGCGTTGCCGATGGCCGTGGCGATCTGGCTGAGGACGTTACGAAACAGTTGGGTACGGTCAGCAGAGCCAAAGGCCCCCGTCTTGGAACTGGCCAACGCCACGATCCCCCGGAACTGGCCGTTGGCGACCAACGGCCCTACCATCAAGGCAGCCACACCCGAGCCCGCCACTCTTTCTAACCACGCTTCTGCCTCCTTCGGCTCCCAGCTATCCAGGACCACAAACGGCTCATCCCGCCCCAACTGCCACGTCGAGGGAAGTGCAGCCAAGGCGATCTCTTTCTCGTGCCATCCGATGCGCGTGGTGGGCACGACCTTCTCCATAACATCGTCGGTGAGATAGATCGCCCCGCTCTCGGCGGTCACCGCTGCCATCAGTTCGGTCAAGGCCTTTTGCAGCACACGGGGGAGATCCAAGCTGGACGTCAGCTCCCGCGCAATCCCGTAAAGAGTCTCCAGTTGGGACTTTTCAGCCGACAGCCGCTCCGCTTCGGCCGCAGCGTGCTGGGCAAGGAACAGGATCGGGCCGCCGAGCCAGGCGTCAACTAGATCGGGGTTCACCTCTTTCGGCAGAGCGTCCCGAATCACCTGCGAAAGGCTCGTTGCGAGGGAGAAAAGTTGGGCCTGTGTCGCCCCGCGCTCGCTGACTTCCCGGGTGATCCACGCGCGCAACGGCTCGGTGTCGCTCGTCATCAAGGCGTCGAGGAGAGGCCCCCAGCACGAAAGAAGCTCGTTTTCCGAGCAGGCGGCATAGGCCGGCAGTTCTCCTACCACATCCAGCCACCTCGCTCCGATCTCCTCTCTATGCTCTTGCAGCCAGGCTTTCGAATCCCAAGACATGCACGTCCTCGCTCCATTGTAACCCGCCGAGGGGGTCAAGAAGTTACAGGTCTGTTACGGTTAAGTGACAGGGAATCCCTGTTCCAATTCGATTATAACTCCATCGCAGCACTTGCACAACCTCAGTCTGCGGCTCGCTTTCAAGCCCTGACTCAGTTTGCCAACGATCCACGATGCTGGTATAATGCGCGCTACGCCACCCTAGCTCAATCGGCAGAGCAGCCGCTTCGTAAGCGGCCGGTTTTGGGTTCGATTCCCAAGGGTGGCTTGCATAGAGGCCCCGCCAAGGGGCTTTCTTTCTAATGGTATGGCGAGATGATCACCCAGACCCCACGCGACCCCTGGCGCGCTATCTGGCAGATTGCCGCGAGCGACGGCTTGCTGGTTGGCCTGTTGCTGGCCACCGCCGCCGGACTGATGGCTACCGCCTGGCTGCCCCAGACATCCGCCGCCGACCCGGCGGCCTACGCCCGGTGGCTCTCCGAGGCACAGACTCGCTTTGGGGGAGCGACGCAGACAATGCAGGCGCTAGGGCTGTTCTCCATCACGCGTTCCCTCGGTTTCCGGGCACTGCTGGCGCTGATCGCCAGCACACTCTCGCTCCGGTTGATCGAGCAAGGCGACCGCCTGCGCTCTCAGGCGCAAGATCGGTGGGCCAACCTGTCCCCTCTGCTGGCCCAGGGAGGCGCACTGCTGCTTCTGGCTGGCTTGCTCGCCACGTACCTGTGGGGCTGGCAGTCAGAAGGGTTGATCGTGCAAGGCGGCCAACAGGTCGAGGTGCCCGGCACAGAGAGTTGGGTGGCGCTGGACGAAACCGGAGCCCAAGTGACCCACAGCCCCGGTATCGTGTCCCCTATCGAGGCACACGTCCCCGGCGTGCGCGTCAGCGCTAGCAGCGATGCGGGAACCCCGCTCGCTCTCCAGCAAGCCGCCGAGGCCGAGCCACTTACCCAACTGACCTTGGCGCTCGACGAGGATCGGTACTTTGCCATTCCAGAGGCCCAATTGGTCGTTCAGCTATCACCCCAGCCCGGCGAAGCTGATGAGGTTTCTGGCCCCGTGCTCGTCCAGATCTATCGCAGCCCGCCCGGACGGCTGGAGTCCGAGCGCGTTGTGCAAGGGAACGCAGAAGTAACGACAGGCGGCGTGACCCTGAGCTTGACCAGCATACCCTACGCACGCGTAACCGCGACATTCAATCCCGGCCTATGGCCCACCACCATCGGCCTCGCGCTCGCCGTCATCGGTGTGCTGGGTAGCGTCGCGTGGCCCGCCGGCACTGCCCCAATGATGGAGGAGGAAGCTTGGTGATCACCGCTACTCCCCTGATCGGCCTGGGCGTCGGCATGCTGCTGGCGGCAGTCGGGCTGGCGCTGTGGAATGGCCTCCAACAGGTGAAGGAGCTTCCCCACGCAATACGAGCGATCAGTTGGATGGCAAGTGGTCTCCTATTGTTCGCACTTCCGTTCCTATGGGTCGAAGCTCACGGCCACTACTGGCGTATATTGCATTTGACCCTTATGGCGGCCATTGCCGCACCTTCTGTAAAGCATCACCAGCATTCCCCGTGGCACGATGCAATCCGCATACTGCCATCGCTGGTGCTGTCCGGAACCAGTCTAGCACTTGTTGCCGGGATCGCACAGAGAGGCATACACTACACCGGCCTACTCACCGTGCCCGTTATCATGATTCGCGATGGACTGATAGCCCCGTTTCCAGCGAACCCGCTTGCAGAACCACGGATACTTCTAGGCCCGGCTTTCATGATCTGCGACGGCTTGGTCGCGCGTGTCCTGGGCGAGGCGCTGGGCGCTTTGGTGAGTCCGGCTACGCCTCCAGGGCGACTGTTCGATGCACTCTACCTGCTGCTGACGCTGCTGGTCGGGGCCAACGCGCTGGTGAGCCTGTGGCAGCGGGGAGTGGCGTGGGAAGGGAGTGCCAGCGAAGGCGGACTGATTGGCGCCTGGCTGGTGTGGAACGCAGCCTGGCTGAGCCGGCGCTGGCATCCGAGGCTGCGGGCGGCGCTGACTACTGTGGCAGCACTGTTGCTCATCGTGCTGGCGCTGAACGTCGGATGAGGGCAGATATGCAACCTATCACTATAGGTGTCGCCGGTGGTACCGGATCGGGCAAGACGACGGTGGCGAACAAGATCCTGCATCGCGTGGGGGCCGAACACGTGGCCTACATCCCCCATGACGCCTACTACCGCGAGCTCGGCCACCTGTCGCCGGAAGAACGCGCCAAGGTCAACTTTGACCATCCCGACTCCCTGGAGACTGAATTGCTGATCGAGCACCTCAAGGCGCTGCGGGCAGGGCAAGTCGTCCAAGTCCCGGTCTACGATTTCACCACGCACATGCGCACGGAGCAGACGCGCCGGGTAGAGCCGGCGCCGGTGATCCTGGTCGAGGGCATTCTGATCTTTGTCGAGCCTGGGCTAAGGGACTTGCTCGATGTCAAGCTCTACGTGGACACCGACGCCGACGTGCGCTTCATCCGGCGATTGCAGCGCGACGTTCAAGAGCGAGGCCGCAGCGTCGAGTCGGTCTGCGAGCAGTATCTCTCGACGGTGCGCCCGATGCACATGGAGTTCGTCGAGCCCAGCAAACGGTACGCCGACGTCATCATCCCTGAGGGTGGGTTCAACGAGGTGGCCATCGAGATGGTCGCCGCGCGCATCCGGGGAATGCTGGAGAAACCTGCATGAAGCTTTCGGTCATCATCCCGGTCTACAACGAATCCGCGACCATCGCCCAAGTCGTCAGCGACGTTCTGGCAGTCTGTCTCGGCGGCCCGCCTGGCAACGTCGAGAAGGAAATCGTCATCGTCAACGATGGCTCGACCGACGAGACGGCTCAAGTCCTAGAGGATCTGGCCGCGCGCACGCCTGGCCTCAAGATCGTGCATCACGCGCAGAATCGAGGCAAGGGGGCTGCCATCCGCACGGCGATAGAGCACATCACGGGCGACTTGGCCATCACGCAGGACGCCGACCTGGAATACACGCCGCAGGACTACCCGGCCCTGCTGGCCCCATTCGAGGATCCGACGGTGCAAATAGTCTACGGCTCGCGGAACTTGCAGCCTAATCCGCGCTCGACGTGGAGCTTTTACTGGGGCGGGCGGTTGTTGAGCTGGATCGCCAACGTTCTGTACGGCTCGCGCATCACGGACGAGGCGACCGGCTACAAGGTCTTTCGCACCGATCTGCTGCGCAGCCTCGACCTGCAACCCTCTCGCTTCGAGTTCTGTCCAGAGGTGACCGGCAAGATCCTGCGGCGGTCCATCGAGATCCACGAAGTGCCCATCTCGTATCGGCCTCGCTCCTTCGCCGAGGGGAAAAAGATCGATTGGCACGACGGGCTCTCCGCCATCTGGACGCTGGTGAAGTTTCGTTTTGGCAGGCCCGGCTAGTGCCAGTCAGAGGGAGAGTAAATGACTAGATTCGAACCTCGCTGTTTAGCGACCACGATTGGCAGCCTGCCCCACACCGACCCGGTGCGCGGGACAGCCTTAATGTTCGAAAACACATCAGAGATCCCCGCCTGGGTGCAGTTCCCGAGGCGCGCCTTCCATGAGAACATGATGGTCCAGTTCACCGAGGGGATGCCTGGATTGGTGAAAGACCAAGACAGAGTCTATTTTGACACCATTACGCCTGATTTCATCGATCGACTGACCGACTTTTACGCCCGCTACCTGGCGGCAACAGAAGAAGGTGACACCGATGCCCTCGACGGCTTTGGCCTTTCACCTAAATACGCGGCGGGCTGGAAGGAATTCATCAGGCGGCTGCCGGAGCACGTCACATCGGCAGCCATGCTCAAAGGACAGGTCACCGGCCCGTTCACGCTCGGCACCAACCTGCTCGACCAGGACCGCCGCTGCGCATACTACGACGACCAACTGCACGACATCGTCGTCAAGACGGTGACTATGAGGGCCGTGTGGCAGATGAAACGACTGAGCGCATTTGGCCTGCCAAGCATGATCTTTCTCGACGAGCCATCGCTGCTGGGCTTCGGCTCGCAGACCTTTATCACGGTCAGTCGCGAGGATGTCACAAGAGACATCAACGAGGTGGTCGCCGCGGTCCACGAATTGGGCGGGCTGACCGGCATCCACTGCGAGGCCAACACCGACTGGTCGCTGCTGATGGAGACCAACCTGGACATCCTCGACTTTGACGCCTACGATCACATGCAGGCGATTACCCTCTATCCCGCCGAGCTACGCGCCTTCCTGGATCGCGGCGGCAGCCTGGGCTGGGGCATCGTCCCCACGCTCGATAGAGACGCGGCGGCGACCGAGACGCTCCCCTCGCTGCTGGCCCGCTTAGATGAGGGCGCCGAGCGACTGGTACAAAAAGGCTTCGACCGCGAACTGTTGCTGCGCCGGGCGCTGATCACACCCAGTTGTGGCGCGGGCGGCGTCCTCACCGAGCCGCTGGCCGAGCGCGTGCTGGGCCTGCTGCGCCAACTATCGCTGACTCTACGCGAGCGGCACGGATTCTCCAGAGAAAGCAGTGGCCCGTAGCCCTCTGCTCAAGCCTTCGACCCAAGCCTGGATCGAGGAGGCCCGGCGCTTGCTCCCTCTTCGACACCAGCTGCGCCACCTGCACCGAAATCTGCCCGTTCAGTGCCCTCTCGATGGAGAACGGTACTGCCACCGTGGACGCGAGCGCCTGCATGGGCTGCGGCGTGTGCATCACCAGGTGCGCGCAGGGAGCGCTTTCCCTGGCCCGCGATCCGGCCAGGGGCGAGCCGCTTGAGATCTGCGATTTGATAGAGCTTGCCTCCACAGCCCCCATGCCCTCTTGACGCCCTCCGGCTTCGTGGTACACTTTCGCCGTGACTGAGAACCCAGAGACTCTGCCCCCCCACTATCGTTGGAACTTTGGCGCCTTGCTGACCGACTATATCTCTTTCAGCACAGCGGCCAATTTCTTCAACCCCACCAGCCTGTTGCCGGCATTCGTTGGTGAACTGACCGATTCGGCGCCCGTGATCGGCTCCGTCAGCGCGGTCTTTAATGGCAGCTGGCTGCTGCCCCAACTGGTGGCTGCCCGCATTATCAACGACAAACCCCGCAAGAAGCCGTACCTGCTCGTCGGAATCAGCGGGCGGGTTGCGTTCTGGATAATTGCGCTGGGCCTGGGCCTGGGTCTGGGAGGCAGGCCCACTGCAATGCTGGCGCTGTTCTTCGCCTGCCTCCTCGCGTGGGCCACAACCGATGGATTTGGCAGCGTAGCCTGGTTCGACATTCTGGCGCAGGCCATTCCATCCAGGCGGCGCGGGCGCTTGATAGGTACGGCACAGGTCGTCGGCGGGCTGGCGGGGGTCGGAGCCGGCGTGCTGATCGGGCAGATCCTGGGGAACGTCTCTTTTCCGGGCAACTACACTCTGATCTTTGTGCTAGCGGGCGCGCTGCTCATCCCATCCACCATCGCGCTCTGCCTGCTCCGAGAAACCCCGTCTCGCGCGACGGATCCGCAGGCAGGCGTGCCCGCCGAGGAGCCCTGGCTCAAGCACCTCCTCACCTGGCTAAAGCTGCCCTTTGCCAGTCCCGCGTTCCGCCACCTGATGATATGCCGCATTATGGTCGGCATGATGGGCTTGGCGACGCCGTTCTTCGTGCAGCACGCGACAAAGGAACTGCACTTGCCACAGAGCGTCATCGGTGAGTTTGTCATCGCCCAGACAATGGCCGGTGTCGTGGCCAGCGCGATACTGGGGGTGATCTGTGAACGCTGGGGGGCGCAACACGTCGTCCGCATCGGAAGTGCGGCGGCCATCCTGGCCCCCCTCTTTGCCCTGACTGCGCAGTTAACGGGCAGCCGATTGGCCCCGATCTATCCTCTCGTCTACGTATCCATCGGCGTCATCAACAGCACGTGGGTCATGGGGTTCTTCAACTACGTGCTCGAGATCGCCCCAGAGGACATGCGAGCGACCTACATCGGCATCAGCAACTTTATCATGGGAACCCTGACGGTAGTACCTGTGGCGGGGGGCTGGCTGCTAGAGACGACCTCCTACACCGTGCTTTTTGGCCTGGCCACGGCGCTCGTGGCGGCCGGTTTCCTGCTCAGCCTGGGGCTGAAGCCATCTCGACAAGCTACGCCAGCCGAGGGACTGTCGTGAAGCGGCGGAAAAACGACGGTTGGATATGGCTACAGATCACGCTCCTGGCCGTACTTGTTACCGCTGCTAGCTTGGCACTGTGGTACTGGCACGAACCGATCTGGGAGTTCTTTGGCAACCGGCAGCGGCTCCAGGAATGGGTCAAGGGCTTTGGGCCGTGGGCTCCTCTAGTCAGCATCGCCCTCAACGCCGCGCAGGTGCTGCTGGCCCCCATCCCGGGCCAGATCGTTGGGCTGGCAAACGGCTACCTGTACGGCGTCTGGCTGGGCACGCTCTACAGCATGATCGGGCTGGTGCTAGGGCGGGCGATGGCGATGGCGCTGGGACGTTGGTTCGGGCGAGGATTGGTCGAGCTGTTGGTGAAGCGAGAGCAGTTGGAGAAATGGGATCGGCTTGCCCACCGCCGAGGGCCGCTGTTCTTCTTCCTCGTCTTCCTGCTCCCTTTCCTGCCCGACGACCTGGCTTGCTTTCTAATCGGCCTCAGCCCACTTCCGATCCCGCGCATGGCTGTGCTGTCGACGCTGGGCGGATTGCCCGGCGTCCTCTTCTCCTGCTGGGTCGGGGCCAGCGCGTCAGCGTGGCCGTGGTGGGCGTGGATCCCGCTGATCGGCGGGGCCATCGCCCTGGCCTGGGCTTTCTGGCGCTACGAGGCGCGGCTAGAGGCAGCGATGGTCGGCTTGATCGGAAAGCTGACAACGACACCCTCGCGGGTGGACGAAGGACAGAGGGCAGAAGACGACTGACGGCTGCGTTCCTGGTCATTCGTCGTTCGTCACTCGTCATGGTATAATCGCCGTCTAGATGAGCAAGACAAGCGCTCTCATCCTGAGCATCCTGCTAGCGGTGACGCTGACGGCCTGCGGCCAGGTGATCACCCCCGAGCCACCCGCAGGGCCACTGCCTGGCGAAACGCCGACACCCACGCCGCGCATCGCCGCCAGGCCGGCTGGCACAGCACCGCCCCTTCCACCCGCCGACACCGCGACGCCCACCGTTAGCCCCACGCCCATCGTCTACGTGGTCAAATCGGGCGACACTCTGCTAGGCATTGCCCTGGAATATGGCGTGAGTGTTGAAGCGCTCCAGGCTGCCAACTCCATCGAAGACCCCCGGTTCCTGCGCGTCGGGCAGACATTGGTCATCCCCACCGGCGAAGAAGAGATTAGCGGTTCTTCCGGCGGTCTGCTGCTGCCCACGCCCACGCCGGTCCCACTGGAGGTGCGGGGACTCGCCTTCTACGAGACGCCCGTCGGCAGCCTATGGTGCCTGGGAGAGATGGTCAACACCACCGCCTCCTCTATCACCAACGTGCATGTGCGCGCGACGCTTTTCGACGCAGCAGGCCAGCGCGTGGCAGAGGAAGACGCATTCGTGGCCGCCGATCTAACCCCGCCAGGCGAGCGATCTCCCTTCGGCATCCTGTTCACAGACCCGCCGGCGGGATGGGCCACTCCACAGATCACCATCGTCCGCGCCGATGCCGCCGGTGAACTGGCTGCATCTTACGTGCCGCTATCGGTGATCGAAGCGGAAGGCAGGCCATCCGGCCCGCAGTTCGAAGTGAGTGGCGCCGTGCAGAACGACAGCCCAGACCGGCCCGCCTACCGCGTGAGCGTCATCGCCACCACCTACGACGCAGAGGGGCTGGTGACAGGATTCCGGCAGGAGACGATAGAAATCGAGGGGCCGCTCGCGCCCGGCGCGGCGGCGCCTTTCACGATGCTGTTCGACGTCCACGGAGACAACCCGGCCGACTTTGACGTCATCGCGCTGGGATACGTTTCACCTGAATAGCCGTTCACGGAGAGATAGCCTTGACAACACTATTCTTTCGCGTCGCGCGTGTCATCATTAACGTCGTGCTTTCGCTGATCACCCGCCGGGAGTACATCGGGGTGGAGAACTTTCCCTCCGAACCTCCCTACATCCTGGCGGCCAACCACATCGCCATGTTTGACGTCCCGCTGCTGGCGACTGTGTGCCCGCACACGATCCGCGCCCTCGCCGCATCCAAGCACAAGCGCAATCTGCTCTACGCCCCGATCCTGGCGATGGCAGGCGGCATCTGGGTAAGAAGAGGAGAGGTGGATCGCCAAGCGCTGCGGCAGGCCATGGCATTGCTAAAGCGTGGAGACGAAGTGCTGGGGATAGCCCCTGAGGGCACGCGCGCCCGAGGGCCCTACGCCCTGCAGAAGGGCAAGACCGGCACAGCCTACCTGGCCACCCGCGCCGACGTGCCCATCGTGCCGGTGGGGATGACGGGCACCGAAAAGATCAAGCAGAACCTGCCTCGGTTGCGCCGCACCCACATCCGCGTCGCCGTCGGCAAACCCTTCCGCCTGCCCGAAAGCGGCCAGGTGCGCGGCGAGAAATTGGACGAATATACCGACCTCATCATGCGCCGCATCGCCGAGCTGCTGCCGGAAGAGTACCAGGGGGTATACGGCGAAAAGGAGGCAACGTGAGCAAACGAACGATCTTGGCCATCACCGTGGCGCTCGTGCTGGTGGCGGCCGGATGCCAGTGCGCACCCAGACGCGAGGTGCCCACCGCCACTCCCACGATCTTGTCACAACCCACAGAGACCCCTTCGCCCGCCGAATCTACCGCCGTGCCGCCAACCACCGCTCCGTCCGGCCCCACCTCACCTCCCCCGCTGCCCACGGCCACCAGCGCACCCAGCACCGACTACCTGGGCGTGAAACACCAGGGCGGCACCCTGGGGGCCGTGTGGACGCTGGCCGACATACGGGTCGGCGCGCACGAGGACCGATTCCGCGTGGTCATCGAGATGAGGGAAAGCCAAGACCATGCCCCCTACCACGAGGTCGTCGAGGTGGACAACGAGGCCGTTCCCTTCCCCACAGGCTACGACCCCTCCTGGGGCGCGGCGCGCATCGATGTGATCGTGAGCGATCTCTACCTCTACGATTTCCCGGTGGGGGAGCGGCTGCCCATCAACGCCCCGAAGAACCCCGTCGTGACCCGCATCGGCCTGTATCCAACCGAATCCGACGCCCACGTGGGTTTCTCCATCGGCCTCAGCGAACCGGCCCCATACGAGGTGTACTACCTGACGGAGCCGGTGCGCATCGTGATCGACGTGGTGTATCCCTGAACAGAAAACCTCCCGAAGGACCGAACCCTTCGGGAGGCTCTTACCACTGAACGACCACCGGCGTCCCGATCTCGGCCCAGTAGTAGAGGGTGTGCGCGTTCTCCGTGCTCAGGATGACGCAGCCAAAAGAGACCGGCGTGCCCAGGTACCCCGCCCACAGCGTCTGCCCGTTGGAGAGAATGGGCAGCGCGTGGATGCCGTTCTCCAGCGACCCCGCCCAGTAGATGCCCATGAAGTACGGCATTTGCAGATCCCAGGTGGAGGCATAGGCGTTGGGGTGCTTGTCGAGGACGCGGAAGGTTCCCGTCTGCGTGGCGGAGCCGGGCTTGCCGGTCGAGCAGATGAAGGAGTAGACCAGCATGTCGCCTTGGTAGGCGTAAAGGCGCTGCTCGGAGAGGTCGATGACG
>DAOUDX010000060.1:0-10731 GCA_034430835.1 Anaerolineae bacterium | reverse complement strand
CCCCGGCGCAGCGCTGGAGACGCTGGGTGATGTCTGCTCGATCGTCCTTCTCCTTATTGGCCGTGTTCTTGGTCGCGGTGGCAGCGTATGCAGGGACGCTGCGTTTCCCGCTGCCCGAAGCCCTGTTCCCGGGGGATATCACACTGGCGTGTTACCTGCTGGCCGGGCTGGGCCTGCTCCAGATCGGACTGGGTGAATCGCCGGTGCAGGTTGGGTTTGGCCTGCTGACCTTTCTCTCTGGCTTCGACCTTGGCTACGTCGCGCTGGAGCCCAGCCTGGCCGTAGCCGGGTTACTCGGTGCAGTCAGTCTGCTCATCACGCTGGCGGCGGCTTACTTGAGGACAGCCCAGGCGACCGCTGGTGAGGGGGGAGTGCCGTGATCGCAGGCCCTCTTCTGTTGTTGATCCTGCCACTGGCGATGGGAGGCATCGTGTACATCCTGCGGCGGTGGCTCTTTCCCCTATCGGCACTGCTATCTGCCGGCACGGCGGTCTTGTTGGGAATCGCGGTCGTCACGCTGCCGCTGGATCAGCCAGTAAGCGCCTGGGGAGGGCGACAGATAGCGATGGGTGAGACGGTAACCCTTCTCGGTCGCGAGCTGGTGTTTGAGCAGTCGGATCGGATGGCGATGGCGTTCCTGTTCTTTGCGGCAGCCGGCCTCTTTCTGCTGGCTTGGCGGTTCGCGCCGAAGACACTTTTGTTCCCGATAGGGCTGGGTTTGCTCAGCCTATTGTGTGGGGCGCTGTTGATCCGTCCTCTCATTTACTCAATCCTGCTCATTGAGATCGCGGCAGCACTCTCTGTCTTTGCGTTGCAGGTCGAGGGGCAGGGGGCCACGCGAGGCGGGATACGCTATCTGACGTTCACGACGTTGGCACTACCTGGTATACTGGTCACCCACTGGTTGCTAGAGCGGTATGCGGTCACGCCGGATGCAACGGAATTGCTCGATCAGGCCTCTGTTCTGCTGGCTATCTCGTTTGCATTGCTTCTGGGTGTTGTGCCTTTCCACACCTGGGTTATATCCGTGGCGGACGACAGTGTGCCGTTGGCAGGCGCTTTTGTCCTGGCCATTGGCAATGGGGCGGTTTGGTTCCTGCTGCTTGATTTCCTGGAAGCCTATCCCTGGCTCGGCAGTCATCCTCTGTTTGGCTCCCTCGTTTCCGCAGCAGGGTTGGTGATGGTCATCGTCGGGGCGATCTTTACCCCGACTCAGCGGCGCTTTGGTGGGCTGATGGGATACGCGGCGCTGCTCGATAGCGGCGCTGCACTCATTGCCCTGGGGATGAACAGTCAACTGGGAGTGGCGCTGGTTCTCCTGTCACTGTCGGTACGCCCTTTTGGCTTGATCTTGTTGGCTGCTGGGCTGAGTGGCCTGCGGGCACGCAACGGTGGCGCCAATGACCTGGATTCGCTTCGTGGACTGGGGTGGCAGGCCCCGTGGAGCACAGTGGCTCTTGTCTTTGGGTCTCTTTCGATGGCGGGATTGCCGGTCAGTGCAGGATTTGCCTGGCGCTGGGCGCTTTGCCGCACACTGGCTCCGTCTGACTTGGGCACGGCGTTGGTTCTCCTCCTGGCAGGGTTGAGCGTGATGGCTGGCGTGTGGCGTGGGCTATCCAGCCTCCTGATGCGCCCCCGCTCAGCGGAGGATCGCAGCGTGATCCCTATGGAGCCTTCGGAGGGATGGCTGACCGCTGTGGTTGTGGTTGTGGCCGTCGCAGCTTCTGTTGGCGTCGGTCTCTTTCCCCAGTACGTTGCGCCGTTGGCCGATCGACTGGCGGCGGCGTACACCTTTTTCCTCAACTAGACGGCTTCGGCTATGGATCTATTCGAACACAGCCGGCAAGAGCAAATTCGTCGTGAGGCTCCCCTGGCGGCGCGCATGCGGCCGCGCACCCTGGACGAGTTCGTCGGCCAGGAGCACATCGTCGGCGAAGGGCGGCTGCTGCGCCGCGCCATTGAGGCCGATCGCCTGTTTTCCTCACTGATCTTCTGGGGGCCGCCGGGCACCGGTAAGACAACACTGGCGATGGTGATCGCCAATACGACGGCTAGCCATTTTGAGTCCATCAGCGCCGTGCTGGCGGGGGTGGCCGATCTGCGGCGTGTCATCAAGGATGCCAAGGAGAGGCGTGGGATGCACGGCAAGCGCACCATCCTGCTGGTGGACGAGATCCACCGCTGGAATCGCGCCCAGCAGGATGCGCTGCTGCCCCACGTCGAGGACGGTACCATCGTCCTTATCGGTGCGACGACAGAGAACCCTTACTTCGAAGTCATTGGCCCCCTGGTCTCCCGCTCCCGCGTGTTCCAGTTCAAGTCGCTCACCGACGACGATGTGGTGACGATTTTGCGACGCGCCCTCACCGACGCCGAGCGCGGCTACGGCTCACGCAACGTGCGGCTCGACGACGAGGCACTGGATCACTTGGTGCGCGTTGCCGGCGGCGATGCCCGCTCCGCACTCAACGCGCTGGAATTGGCCGTCGAAAGCACGCACCCCGACGAGAACGACATCATCCACGTCACATTGGCCGTGGCCGAGGACTCGATCCAGCAGCGCGCGCTGCGCTACGACAAGGCAGGCGACGAGCACTATGATACCATCTCTGCCTTCATCAAATCGGTGCGCGGCAGCGACCCCGATGCGGCGCTCTACTGGCTGGCCAAGATGGTCGCTGCGGGCGAGGACCCGCGTTTCATCTTGCGCCGGCTGTACATCCTGGCGGCGGAGGACATCGGCCTGGCCGACCCCAACGGCATCGTGGCCGTCAGTGCATGCGCTCAGGCGTTCGAGTGGGTAGGGCTGCCGGAGGGACAGTATCACCTGGCGCTGGCGACGCTTTACCTGGCGACGGCGCCCAAGTCCAACTCGGCCGGGGCTTACTGGGGAGCGCTGGAGGAGATCGAGAAGCATGGGGCGGGACCGGTGCCGATCTACCTGCGCGACAAGAGCGAGGTCTTTCGCGGTGGGCTGCGCGAGCATTACAGACGCACGATAGGAGAACACGAGGGGTACAAGTACCCTCACGCCTATCCCAAGGGGTGGGTGGAGCAGCGCTACATGCCGGAGGGGATCGAGGGCGGATGGTTCCAGCCTAAGGGCCATGGCTACGAGAAGGTGATCATCGAGCGGCTGGAGGAATGGCGGCGCAAGCAGGGCCAAGGCGATGATGCCCCGGCTTGAAGCTGTCGATCAATTGCCTATACTTCTGTTGAGCCTTCCCCTTCCATGGCCATCGGCAGCGAGAGAGTGAAGGTACTCCCCTGACCTAGTCCAGGACTCTCTACATGTGTTTGCCCGCCGTGCACCTCGGCGACGTAGCGCACGAACGTCCAGCCGACCCCCAACCCTTCCCGCCCGCGCCGCAGACCATCGGCGCTTTGTTCGAAGGACTGTCCCAGCGTTGCCAGTTGTTTCGGTGCGATGCCCACACCCGTGTCCGTTACTTCGATCACCATCCATTCCTCGGACACAGATGCCCGTACTTGAGCTCGCCCGCCAACTGGAGTGAACTTGACCGCATTGTGAGCCATCTGGAAGACTGCTTCGCCCAAGAGCTCTGGATCGGCCAGAACTTTGGGCAGATCGGAGGGCACAAAAACCCGAAAGTCTACTCCCCGTGCCTGGGCCAGCACTGCCACCGGCTGCACGGCCCACGGGATCAACTGGGCCAGGGAGACACGGCCCGGTTGCGGGTCCCGCCGCTTGTTCACCAGATCGGCGAATTTGACCACTCCACTGACCAAGCGGTGCAGGCCCGCGATCTCTGTCGTCAGGTCGTCCAGAGCCTCTCGCTGGTCGGGGGGCCGGGTGTCGTCTTGATGCTGGATGACTTGAAGCGCCAAACCGATTGAGGCGAAGGGGGTCATGAGCTCATGAGTCACGGCGCTGAGGAAATCGGCTTTCAGACTGTCCAGCGCCTCCAGTCGTCGGCGGGCTTCCTCCAACTCTTGCCGTTCAAACCGCTCCTTCTGGAACAACTCTTTCAGATCGCGCGCGTAGATAACCATCTGGTCGGCGGGCATGTGGGAAAGGCTCACCTCGCCGGGGTGGAACTCGACGGGGCTTCCGCTCAAGAGCTCTTTGACCAGATCGATGAGCTTGACGGGACTGAACGGCTTGGTCACGTACGCGTCGGCCCCTGCCGCGAGACCCACTGCCTGGTCACTCTTCTCCGCTTTCGCCGTGACCATGACCACCGGGATGGAGGACGTCTTGGCATCCGTCTTCAGAGTCGCGCATACCTCGATACCCGATTTGCCCGGCAGCATCACGTCGAGGAGGATCAGGTCGGGATGCAGCGACCGGGCCAGCGACAGCGCTTGCGTCCCGTCGTGGGCAATGACTGTCTGCAAGCCCCCCAGATCCAGTGTGGCCGCGATGGCCTCCGCCAATAACTGCTCGTCCTCCACGATCAGGACGGTTTGCTTGCTTTCCAGAGCTTCTCGTTCAGTCACTGCCTTGGCTTCGTTCCTGAGTCAGCACCCGCGTATCGCCCACCCGCTTCGTAACCCCGATCTCGTCCAGGTGCTCCAGCAGCCCTTGCGCGTACTTGCGGCTGGTGTTGAACAGGTCGCGCACCTGGGCCAGCGTGATGCTCCTTTCCTGCTCGATGTGCGCGCGGATGCGGGTCACCATGTCCTCGTATGTTTCGGGTAGGAACAGCACTTCCGGCGAGACCTGCACCAGTTCGCCGCGCGCGATCAGCACGCCCAGCACCTCCTCTCCCACGGCGGCGACACAATCCTTGTGCGAAGGAGTGGCGTGGGGCTGGCGGCGGAACTGGGCCAGCAGCGCGTCTACTTGGCGCTGCTGCTCTGGGTCGAGCTGTACTTTGTGGGAAGGTAGCCGGACGACCGCTCCCTCTTCCACGACGATCTCCCTGGCAGCAGCCTGCGCCATCGCGGCGTTAAAGACCTTGGCGTCCAGCTTGAGCCCGCTGCGCAACGCCTCTCGGCCCATCCCGGCTCGCAGGGGAAACTTCTGATGATGGGCGGAGAGTTCACGGGCGATGTGCTCAGTCAGAGCCGTCCACCAGGCACGGGATGCCAGCAACTCGCTACTGGTGGCCGGACGCTCGACGGCCGTTGCTCCCAGCAGCACTGCCTGGCCTTCGTTTAGCAATTCGGCAAGCGCATCTGGCCCGGCGTCGCTGAGGCCGCTGGCGGAGAGTAGATCACGGGCAGGCGTAGGGCCGCGCCGTTCCAGAGCTTGCAGCAGGATTTCTGCCGGGCTGCCCTGGGCCAGTGTTTCCAGCCGGGCGACCACTTCAGGACGGAAGCGGTGGTGCCTGCGGCCCGGGTTGGGATCCACGATGATGCCCCCACCCACGGTCGCGGGGGGCGAGGGGACGCGGACGATGAAGCGATCCCCCTTGACCAATGCGACCGGCTCTTGGAGCCGCAACTGCGCCCAGCCGGTCTGGCCAGGCGTCAACTCGGCTTGGCCCAGGAGCCGTACGCGGGCCAGCGTCTCCGCCGCACCGGAGAAAAACTTAAGCTGCGTGTTGTGGCGCAGAGGGCGAACGGCGGCGGGCAAATAGCGCAACTGCACGTCCACCAACACTGTGGGGCGCAGCCAGCCCGGGGTAGCGACGACGTCGCCGCGCGCCAGCTCAGCCTTGCTGAGGCCGCTGAGGTTCATCGCCACGCGGCTGCCCGGCACGGCCCGCTCGACTTTCTCCTTGTGGGTCTGCAGGCCGCGCACGCGGGCTCTTAATCCCCTGGGCAGTACTTCCACTTCCTGTCCCACCGTGAAGCAACCGTCGGTCAGGGTGCCGGTGACGACGGTGCCGAAGCCGCTGATGGCGAAGACGCGGTCTATAGGCAGCCGGGGCTGCCCTCGGTCACGGCGGGGCCGGACGTGAGAGAGCATCTCTTGCAACGCCGCGATCAACTCGTCGATCCCCTGCCCGGTGCGGGCGGAAACGGGGACGATGGGTGCGCCTTCCAGTGCCGTTCCCTCCAGCGTCTCCGATACATCGGCGGCGACCAGCTCGATCCAATCCTCCCCCTCGGCCAGATCGGTCTTGGTCAGAGTGACGACCCCCTGGCCAACGCCCAGCAGGTCGAGGATGGCCAGGTGCTCGTGGGTTTGGGGCATCACGCCCTCGTCGGCGGCGACAACGAAGAGGGCGGCATCGATGCCGCCCACGCCTGCCAACATATTCTCGATAAAGTCCCTGTGCCCGGGCACGTCTATGAAGCCAACCGGCTCTCCGTTGGGGAGCGTGAGCCAGGCGAACCCCAGGTCGATGGTCATCTCCCGTTCCTTCTCCTCGCGGAGCCGGTCGGGGTCGATGCCGGTGAGGGCGAGGACGAGGGTGGACTTGCCGTGGTCTACGTGGCCGGCAGTGCCGATGACGTGCATGGATGCTCCCTATCGCACTTCGCGCGATGCTTCGCGGACCTCGGCCAGCATCTGTTCCGCTTGCTCGACATCGCCCTTCGCCGTCTCTAGATTGCGACGTGCCTCCAGGCGGCGGAGGTCGAAGAGGCTTTCAAGCTGAGATTGGTGGACGTCGGCCCGGTTCTCGAGCGACTGGGCGCGCTTGCCGAGGTCTTGGTTGGTCTTTTCCTGGGCCTTCCACTGCTCGTCCAGGATGAGCTGGCGTTTCTTCAGCTCCCTATCCTGCCCTGCCTGCCATTCCTCCCACTGTCGCTTGAGCCGATCCTCGGCCAGGCGCTGCATCTCGGCCACCTCGTTCTGCCGCTTCTCCAACCGCGCCTGGAATCCCTCCAGCTTTTCCAGCGCCCGCTTGTTGAACTGAAACTGCTCGGTGAAGCGCTGAGTCTGAGCGCGCCACTCCTCCATTTCCTGCCTGACCTGCTCCGCCTGATCGACGTGTTTCTTGGCCGCCTGCTCGCGGCGGAACTCGGACGCGCGCACTTCGTCGATGACCTTTTGAAAGTCTTTGAGCTGCTTCAGCGAGTCATCAAAGTGCGCCTTGTGCTTTCCCACCGTCTCTTCCAGGAGGAGCAGCTTGGCCGCCTGGGCCTCGGCCCGCTTGCGCAGTTCGGTCGCTTCTTGCTCCAACTCGGCGATGCGGCGGTTGTCGGCGCGGCGCTGTTCCTCCAGGTAGGTGACCGCCTGCACACGGTCGTCGGAGCGGCTTTCCAGATCCTTGACGGTGGCCTCCATCCGCTGGATGGCCGTATTGAGTCGCTGATCCTCGGCCTGCCGCGCTTTCACATCCTCCTCTATGCGGCGCAGGGTCTGCAAGCCCTTGTCCAATCGACCCAGTTCGTCGGCTGTAGCCTCTTGCTCGATCTTGCGCAGACGGTCAGCTTCCGCCTGCTCCTTTTTCCAAGCGTGTTCGCGCTGGTCGAGCAGGAGAACCATCTCGTTCTTGTAGTTCGCCACCGTCTGTTCAAAGTCTGCTGCTTGGGAGATCAGGTTCTGAACGCCGGCCATCTTGGCCTGCAGGTCCTGCACCTGGGCCATCATTTGAGATAGTTGCTCCTCTTGGCCCCGCGTTTGTTCCTGCAGCGTGGCGATAAGAGCCTTGTCCTTGCGGCGCTCTTCCTCTAACCACTGGAGCATCTGGGTCATTTGGGTCTGTTCCATCGGCTGGGCTACTTTTTTGGCCATACTTACTCTCCCCGATAGGTTGGCGTGATTATATCATCAATCCCCCTCACAGGCAACGATTGACAGGCTGTGGGGGGGCGATATAATGACGCTGGAGTCAGACATGCGCATCGGCATCGACGCTCGCATTACTCATTACACCCGGGGCGGGATCAGTAACTACGCACTGCGCTTGATCGGGGCGCTGGCCGCGCTTGACGTGGATATGGATTACCGCGTCCTTCACAGCCGCAAGGACAACCATCCGCCGTTACCAGGGCTAAATTTCCACCCGGTCGCCTGCTGGACGCCTTCCCATCACCGGCTGGAGCGGTGGGCGCTGGGGGTGGAGATATCGCGGCTGGGGCTCGACCTGCTCCACAGCCCTGATTTCATCCCCCCAGCCTTCGGCTACCGCTGCTCGGTCATCACTGTCCACGACCTGAATTTCCTCCACTACCCCCAGTTTCTCACAAGCGCGAGCCGGCGTTATTACAATGGCCAGATCGCGTGGGCAGTGCGCCGCGCCGATCACATTTCGGCCGACTCGCACGCAACCAAGGCGGATCTGGTCTCGATGCTCGACGTGCCGCCGGAGAAGGTGACCGTCGTGCACTTGGCTGCTGACCCGGTCTACCATTCACTGCCGGAGGAAGGAGCCAGACGAGTTGCCGTCAGGTATGGCCTGGAGCCGGGGTATTTGCTCTTTGTGGGCACGCTGGAGCCGCGCAAGAACGTGCCAGGGTTGCTGACCGCCTACCGCCTGCTGCTCGATGCAAAGACGACAGCCGCGCCTCTGGTGCTGGTCGGCGGCAAGGGGTGGCTCTACGACGAGGTGTTCGAGCGCGTCAAGGCGCTGCACCTGACCGAGCGGGTGCGCTTCCTCACCGACGTGCCGGACGCCGACCTGCCAGGACTATACAGCGCCGCTGCCGTGCTGGCGACGCCGTCGTTCTACGAGGGGTTCGGGCTGCCGGCGCTGGAGGCGATGGCCTGTGGCACACCCGTCGTCGTCTCCGACCGGGCCTCGCTGCCGGAGGTGGTGGGGGAGGCAGGGTTGCTGGTGGACCCGGACGACTCTGAAGACATCGCCCGGGCGCTGACCCGCGTGCTGACGGAGAAGTCATTGCGCGCACAGATGCGGGAGCAGGGGTTGGCCCAGGCGGCCCGCTTCACCTGGGAGAAGGTCGCCCGCGAGACGCTGGATGTGTATTGGAGCGCTCTCGATTGAAGATTCTGTTCCTCACCCCCCAACTCCCCTATCCGCCGCAGAAGGGCACGGCGATGCGCAACTGGGGCCTCATCTCCGGCCTGGCAGAGCGACCCGACGGGGCGGTGCTTTCGTGCGCGACCCCCCCCTCTGTCCCCCCCCACCGGGGGGGGATGAAAGGGGGGGGAGGTGACCCGCTGACGGCAACCTGCCGCGTCGAGGCGGTCGAGCCGCCAGCGCGTACTCTCCGCGACCGATTGCGCGACATGCTCGCCACGTCCAGGCCCGACATGGCGCTGCGGCTGGCGTCGGAAACTTACGCCGGACGGCTGAGGTCCTGGTTGGCACGGGAGTCCTTCGACGTGATACACGTCGAGGGGATCGAGATGGCGCCGTATTTGGACGTCATTGACGCGGGTTTTCCCCCCCGCCGCCGCCCCCTAATGGGGGGGGATGAAAGGGGGGGAAAGCCACAGCGACCTCTCGTCGTCTTCGACGACCACAACTGCGAGTATCTGCTCCAGAAACGGTCGTTCCTCACCGATCTGCGCATCCCGGCTCGCTGGCCCGGCGCGGCCTATTCGCTCATCCAGTGGCTGCGACTGCGGCGCTACGAGGCGCAGGCCTGCCGCCGCGCCGATCGCGTCCTGGCTGTTTCCGATGCGGATGCAGCGGCGCTGCACAGGCTGGTCCCGGACGTAAAGGCGACCGTCGTTCCCAACGGCATCGACACGCGGGTCTACAGGCCCACCCCCTCGCATGCCGATGCTCGCAACCTCGTTTTCACCGGCACGATGGATTTCCGCCCCAACGTGGACGCGGTGCTATGGTTCGCGCGGGAGGTGCTGCCCCGCATACGGGCGCGGGTGGCGGACGTGTGCTTCACCGCCGTCGGGCAGCGGCCTCACCGGCGGCTGGCTGGGCTGTGCGATGACCCGGCGGTGACGCTGACGGGCTTCGTGGAGGACACGCGCCCCTACATCGCCGATGCGGCGGTCTACGTGGTGCCGCTGCGCATGGGAGGCGGGACGCGGTTTAAGATTCTGGAGGCGCTGGCGATGGGCAAAGCCGTGGTCTCCACGCGGCTGGGGGCGGAGGGGTTTCCGGTGACGCACGGCAAAGAGTTGCTGCTGGCTGATGAACCAGAGGACTTTGCCGAGGCAGTGGTGTCGCTGCTGAAGGAGCCGGAGCGAGGGATTGAATTGGGCCGGACGGGGCGGGCCGTTATCGAGGCGCGGTACGACTGGCGCGTCATCGTGCCGCTGGTGGAAGAAGCCTACAATTGACCATCCTGGTGATTGTGGGTTTGCTTCTGCTTGTGCACTGGAGCACAGCAGAGCGGGCATCTTCCTCTGAGAATCAAGACGAGCGGCTCTTCAGATTTCGGATACGTAGCCAAATGACGACGGCGGACAAAGTGATTCCGCCAACAAGGCCCAGAAGACAGCCACCCCATGTGCTTTGCCAGAATCTGAGGGATTGTTTTTTGGGCAAGCTCCAAAGGAAGTCATCATGGCTCCATTACATAACGTTACCATCTTCAAGCAGGACATAATCGAACCCGGTGCGACCAAAACGATGGCAATAAGTGACTTGGAGGCTATCAACGACTCGACCAGGAGGTGATGGTGCTAAAGAGACAGGAGTATTGTTACATGGTTGTCTATAGATCTCTGGTACTTGTGTGACCTCGACCCAGCATTCAACGTCATATTGGGAACCCCGGTAGCAGGAATAGATTCTGTTTTCGAGAGTTGTGACGTAAACGGTATGGAACTCAGCGTCGAGTAGCTTCTCTATCTTCTCTGGTGGACTGCCCAGTGATTTCCATTGATCAGCAGGCTCTAGGTTGGCACGATAATACCAGCTTCCCCCTATGCATCCCATGATTGAGGTTATCGAAAGTGCAAGAGTGACAATGCCACATGTGAGCAACCAATGTAGATGT
>DAOUDX010000059.1:0-3733 GCA_034430835.1 Anaerolineae bacterium | reverse complement strand
TGGTCGCCGATGTAGGCGCGGATTCCTATCCGCGCTGCGCCTTCGCGCGCTTGGAAAGCGCGGCTACAATGCCCGTTTTGAGTCCGAATCGGGTTTCTCGACCCTCATCACGGTTAAATGCAGTCCTACCACGGGTGCGTTTGTACTTGGGGGCAAATTGGGAATTGCGTATTCCAGATATGCGGTTTCGGCGCAGAAAGGCTTCCTCGACAAACTCAATGCCTTTTTACGCATCCTTCGACAGGCTCAGGTGCTTCGTGCCCCCAACAACAAACACACCCCAGATAACAGGTTTCAGTAGATCCAAGTTTATGTTCATGACGCATTCGCCAGCGTAACAGTTGACGGGCTTGTCCAAATCCTGTAGGATTGTAGACACCATCCAAACAATCCAAGGAGGACAAGCCCACCATGGCTGGTAATACTCTGAAATTGACCGATCGGGAAGTGCTGGAATACGCGCGTACAGGCTTGCAGGAGTGTCTGTCTTTGGCAGCAGACGGCTACAAGTGCTCGACACAAGATCTGCTGAACGTGCTGCTGGGCATTGGCGTGAACCGTGGCACCATTGAGTCGATCTGCGCTGATCTGGTCGGGACACCCGTACCTGTCCAGCACCACGACATCGGGACTATCCTTGACGTGGATTTCCACTCGCCACGCTTGGACGCCTGACTTGTTCAGCCAGATCGCAAAGCGCCAAAAGTACAGTGCCCGTGTGCCCGCCTGTCGTGTCTGTGGATTCCGGACCTTGGTTCTGCGGGCCAGGAGTGCCATTTTGGAGTTCCCCCTTTCCCTGCAGCCGGCTGCGCGGTTGTGGAATTGCGGCACTACTGTAACACAGGTTGGTGTGGATCTGGTAAAAGAAGGGCTGGAATCTAGTTGGAAAAATCTCCCGGTGCACTGACTTGCACAGGCGGATGGGCAGGTCTGTGTCCTGGCCGAGATTCGTCAGTCAACCAGTCAAAACACGTCAATGTGCAATTGACCTCCGCGCCAACTTGCACTATACTCAGGCCAAGACTTCGGAAGTCTCGGGCCACCGCAGGTGGCAGACTTCCGAAGTCTGAGAACAACCACGGACAATCGTATGACCCTCGTCACCCTCACCATCGCCTGGCTGGCGGGCATCCTGCTCGCCCACGAGATCGGCCTGCCCTGGCAGGCAGCCATCCTGCTGGGGCTGGCCGCGTCCGTCGTCCTCCTGCTGTGGCGGGAGAACCGCCGCGTCCGGCTGGCGGCGGCCTGCGCGCTGATGTTGGCGCTGGGCGCGGGCCGCTTCCTGCTCGCCAGCCCTCACTTTGACGAGACCTCACTGGCGACCTACAACGACGCCGGCTGGGTGAGGCTGGAGGGCGTGGTGGTGGGGGAGCCGGACGAGCGAGAGTATTATTGTAACCTGCGCGTGCGAGCCGAGCGGCTCACTTTGCCTGGCGACGCGGAGGTGGAGGTGGACGGCCTGGCGCTGGTCAAGGCCGACCGCTACCCGCAGCGTCACTACGGCGACCGCGTGCTGGTCGAGGGGCAGTTGGAGACCCCGCCGGTCCTCGAGGACTTTTCCTACAAGGACTATCTGGCGCGGCAGGGCATTCACTCGATGGTGCGCCGCGCGGAGGTCACACTACTGGCCGAAGGGCAGGCCAGCCCCATCCTCTACTATCTCTTCGAGTTCAAGCGGCATGCCCAGTCCACCATCGCCCGCATCCTGCCGGAGCCGCAGGCGGCGCTCCTGACCGGCATCCTCCTCGGCGTGGAGACTGGCATCCCCCGCGATCTGCTGGACGACTTTGCCGCCACCGGGACGACGCACATCATCGCCATCTCCGGGTTCAACATCACCATCATCAGCGGCATCTTTTTCGGGATAGTACAAAGGCTGTTCGGCCCCAAGCGGGCGTTCTGGGTCGCCGCTGCGGGCGTGGCGCTCTACACGATCCTGGTCGGGGCGTCGGCGGCGGTGGTGCGCGCGGCGGCCATGGGCATCCTCTACCTGATCGCCATGCGGCTGGGACGGGCCACCTACGCGCCCGCCTCCCTCGCCGGGGCTGCCCTGTTCATGACGCTGCTCAACCCCCACACGCTGTGGGACGTGGGCTTCCAGCTCAGCTTTGCCGCGACGATCGGCCTGGTGCTCTATACGGACCCACTGGAGCGCGCCTTCCGGCGGGCGCTGGCGCGGGTCACGTCGGCCGAGCGTGCGGAAAAGATCATCGGGCTGATCAGCGAGGCCTTGCTCGTCACGATGGCCGCCCAAATCACGACCCAGCCTATCATCTTGAGTATTTTCGGGCGACTCTCCCTCGTGACGCTGCTGACCAACTTTCTGATCCTGCCCGTCCAATCATATTTGATGATCGCCGGAGCCATCGCCCTGCTGCTGGGGCTGGCCTTTCAGCCGTTGGGGCAGGTCGTCGGCTGGGTCGCCTGGGTGTTCCTCACCTACACCATCGAGGCGGTGCGGCTGACGGCGCGCGTGCCCCTCGCCTCCGTGCCGGTGCGTATGGAAAGCTGGATGGTGTGGGGATACTATGCCCTCCTGTTCGGCCTCACCTGGTGGCTCAAGCAGGCCAGGGAGCGCCGCCGCGAGATATGGGGCAGGGTGGCCCTGGCCCTACACACGCGCGTGCAGACGAAGGTTATCGTCGGCATCGCGGCCACCCTGCTCATCCTCGCCTTCTTCGCCTGGCGAGGGCTGCCCGATGGAAAACTCCACGTCGTCTTCCTCGACGTGGGGCAGGGGGATGCGATCTTTATCCAGACGCCGTCGGGGAAGCAGGTGCTGATCGACGGCGGACCGAGCGAGACGCAGGTGCTCTCGCAGTTGGGCCGCCGCATGCCGTTCTGGGATCGTTCCATCAACCTGGTGGTGCTCACCCATCCTGAGTCGGACCACGTCACCGGGCTGATCGCCGTGCTGGAGCGGTATCGGGTTGATATGATCGTCTTCCGCGAGATGGCGCTGGACTCGGCCACCTACGAGCGCTGGTTAGAGGTGATCGAGGCGGAGGGGGCCGTGGTGTACACAGGCGAGGTGGGGTTGCAACTTACCCTCGATCAAGGCCTGGAAATGGCTGTGCTGCACCCCGGCGCAGAACTAGCGGACGACGCCAACAACAACTCAGTGGTGACGCGCCTGACCTATGGGCAGGTGTCGCTGCTGCTGACGGGGGACATCGAGGCGGAGGTGGAGGGGCGGTTGGTAGGGGCACGTCGCGACGCGCCCTTACGCGAATCGCCCCTACGGAGCACGGTGCTCAAGGCCGCCCACCACGGCAGCTGCAGCTCGACGACGCAGGCGTTCCTGGATGCGGTGAATCCCCAGGTCGTCGTCATCAGCGTGGGAGCCGACAACCGCTTTGGCCACCCGTGCGACGAGGTGCTGGAGCGGTTGGGCGACCTGCCGGTTTACCGCACGGATGAGCAGGGTGCAATTGAGATCATCACCGATGGCGCGCAGATGTGGGTGGAGGTAGAGAGATGAGGGACGATGTGGTTTGACGTTTCCCGGCATCTGTGGTACATTCGCTCGCGTCGAAGTGGCGGTAGACAGGCCACTGAAGCCAGACTGAATTGGAGTGCATCGTGATCATCGCAGTCATTGATGGCATGGGTGGGGGCATCGGCGCCCAGATCGTGGCCCAGTTGCGCGAGGAGTTGCCGCTGGACGTAGAGATCCTGGCGCTGGGGGCCAATGCCGTCGCTACCCAGAAGATGATGCAGGCCCGCGCCAGTC
>DAOUDX010000058.1:0-9667 GCA_034430835.1 Anaerolineae bacterium | reverse complement strand
TGGAGTTGGAAGACACGGTGCACCTCCAAGGGATAAGAGTTTCGGTCAAAACAATCATCCCAGAAGATCACCTTTCTTTCAACTCCTTCCATGTAGTTCGGGAGCGATCAACTGATTTTAGTCACACCCAAATGATTATCACAGTAGCAAGCGGCAAAGGAGGCACGGGCAAGACGACCGTGGCGGTCGGCCTGGCGTTGAGCCTGGCGGAATCCGCCAAGCCTGCCGGCCCACTGTGCCTGGATTGCGACGTAGAGGAGCCCAACGCGGCGCTTTTTCTCCACCCCACCATCCAGGAGCGCCGCGAGGTGGGCCAGCTTGTCCCGGAGGTCGACGCCGAGAAATGCACCGCCTGCGGGCGCTGCGCCGAGGTGTGCCAGTACCACGCCATCGCTGTCGTTGGGGAAAAGGTGCTCGTCTTTCCCGAACTGTGTCACGGCTGCGGCAGTTGCACGCTGAACTGCCCTACGGAAGCGATCCGCGAGGTGCTGCACGTGACAGGCACTGTTGAACGGGGCCGGTCGGGGCCGGTCGAGTTCGCCCAGGGGACGATGAACGTGGGCGAGCCGATGGCTGTCCCCATCATCCGTCAGTTAAAGCGCTGGGTGCTCCCGCCGGGAGATGGCGACCGGCCGATTATCCTGGACGCCTCGCCGGGCACTGCCTGTCCCGTCGTCGAGAGTATGCGCGGCGCGGACTTTGTGCTGCTGGTCACCGAGCCGACGCCCTTTGGCCTGCACGACCTGCGGCTGGCGGTAGAGGTAGCGCGAGACGAGCTGGGCCTGCCCGTCGGCGTGGTGGTCAACCGCGATGGGGTCGGTGACCGGGGCGTTGACGCCTACTGTGCCGCCGAGGGAATCCCAATTCTGATGCGTATCCCCCACGACCGGCGCATCGCCGAGGCGTACTCGGAAGGCATATCGCTGCTGCAAGCGCTGCCAGAGTACCGCCAGCAGTTCCTTGACCTATACACGGCCATCGAGAAGCTGGCAGCAGAGACGAAGGAGTAGCCCCACGATGAAGCAGCTCGTCATTCTCAGCGGCAAGGGAGGCACAGGCAAGACGACCGTCGCCGCGGCGCTGGCCCACCTGGCCTCTCGTGAATTTCCTATTGTTCTGGCCGACGCCGACGTGGACGCGGCCAACCTGGAGCTGGTGCTCGACCCCGCGAAGCAGGAGACGCAGGACTTTACGGGCGGCAAGTCGGCGGTAATCGATCCGGCCGAGTGCACCGCTTGCGGCGTCTGCTACGACGTGTGCCGGTTCGAGGCGGTCATCCCCGGCGACGAGGCGTACCGGGTGGACTCGCTGGCCTGCGAGGGTTGCGCCGCCTGCCATTACCAGTGTCCTGCAAATGCGATTCGGATGGAGGAGCAGCGAGATGGACAATGGTTCCGCTCCGACACCCGCTTTGGTCCCCTCTTTCACGCTCACCTCTTCGCCGGGCAGGAGAACTCGGGCAAGCTGGTCACGCTGGTCAAACAGCAGGCGCGGCTGCTGGGCCAGGATACAGGAGCGGCGCTGCTGGTGGTGGACGGCCCTCCGGGCATCGGCTGCCCCGTCATCTCGGCCAGCTCGGGGATGGACCTGGCGCTCCACGTCGTCGAGCCGACGGTCTCCGGCATGCACGACCTGGAGCGCATATTGGCGACGACCGATCACTTTGGCGTGCAATCGCTGGTGGCGATCAACAAGGCCGACCTGAACCCGGCCCGCTCCGATGGGATCGCGGCCTTTTGCGCCGAGCGAGGCGTCGAGCTGGTGGGCCGCATCCCATACGACACCGTCGTGACGGAGGCGATGGTGCAAGGCCGCCCGGTGACGGAACACACCGATGGCCCGGTGACAGAGGCGCTGAGGGACGTGTGGGAGCAGGTCAAGAAGCGACTCCTTCTCGACGGCGTAGGAGGAGAACGATGATCGACCGGGATTTGCTGTGCGAGACCGTTCTCGCCCGCCTCTCCAGCGTCGTGGACCCCGAGACGGGTGTGGACGTGGTGCGCATGCGGCTGATCGAGGACCTGGTAGTGGACGAGGCCGGTATGGTGCGCTATACGTTCCACCCCTCTTCCCCGCTGTGTCCTCTGGCCGTCTCGTTGGCGCTCTCCATCCATCAGGCAGTGGCAGAGGTGGAGGACGTGACTGGCCAGGAGATCGAGGTGGTCGGCTACGTCAAGGCCGAGGAACTGAATGCGATGCTGCGGGAACTGGGGGAGTTTTAATGTACCGGCATCGCTTCACGCACTTCACAAACGCCCTGATCCCCATATACAATCGCCTGTTCGAGGTGCTTGCCGGGCGCGAGCACGAGGTGTTTCGCCGGCACATGCTCGAACTGGCCGCACTGGAGGGTGGCGAGTGCCTGCTCGACGCCGGCTGCGGCACGGGGATGATGGCGCTGAGAATCGCGGCGCGGTGTCCCGGCTGCACAGTGCATGGCATCGACATTTCGCCCAAGATGATCGCGGTTGCGCGCCGCGATGCGGAGAGGCAAGGCCTGGCGGTGGACTTTCGCGTCGGCTCGATCACCGACCTGCCGTATCCCGGCGATTCCTTCGACGTGGTGATCACAAACATCATGTATCACCACCTCGACCTGGCGGAGAAGCGGCAGGCCGTCGCCGAGATCGCGCGCGTGCTCCGTGGCCCTGAGCCTGTCGAAGGGAAGCCCGGCGGACGCTACGTCTCGGCCGAGTTCGGGCCGCGCGCCCGCAACGCGCTGCAGCGGCATCTGGCCAAGGGCGAGTACACGCTTTATCCGTCCCATCTGACCGAGGCCGGTTTTGCCATCACCCACGACGAGTTGGGTACATTTGCGTGGGGGAAGAAGGTGTTCTACCGGGTGGCCGTCAAGTAGGCCTATCCACTGTGACAGGAGACATGCCTTTGGCGCGTGCGATGATTTTACTCGAGCTCTTTGTCCTCACGGGTTTCATCGTGGGCTTTAACTCTTTGCAGAGGCTCAGGGGAAGGAAGCGGCTGGGCGAGTTCCCGATTCGCCCATTGTCCTTTGTCGTCGGCAAACTGTCTATGGGCGTCTCGTGGGGGTTCCTGTTCGTGCAGGCAGCAGGGATGCAGTTGACCCTTTGCCCCATCCCCGAGGCTCTCGTGTATGTCTCCGCTATTCTGCTTCTGCTGGGGATCGCTTTCGTCGTTTTCGCTTTCTTGCACCTGGGAAGCGACTCCAGATTTGGCGTATCCGACGATTCGGGTGGGCTGAGGACGACGGGGAGCTATCGACTCAGCCGGAATCCGATGTATCTGGGGTTCTACCTGGTGACGCTGGCTTCGCTGTTATCGGTACCTCATCCGGTGAATATTTGCTGCGGGCTGGTAGGGATAGTCGTCTACCATCGCATCGTCCTGGCGGAGGAGCGCTTTCTGCTGAAGGAGCACGGCGCTTCCTACGAAGCCTACAGGCGTAGGGTCAGAAGATACTTGTAACCTTGACGGTTAGGGGAATCAAGCTGAAGCGCACGATGACGCTGGCCGAGGGGTGCGAGAAGTGCGATTTTCGATTCAAGAAGGGTGAGTCGCCCAGCGGCTGGCCCCCACCGTGGTTGAATACGCAGGAGGAGTGAGATGAAGCGATCACCTTTGACACATGGGCGAGTTTTCGACGACGAACCATTCGCTGAGCAGTATGCGCAGCGCCACCGCAAAATGGTCGAAAGGCTTGGGCGCGAATATGCGGACAAGCTGGTCTCGCGCGGGTTCTACAAGGGCAGGATCATCGACGCCGGCTGCGGATTCGGGGCGATGAACATCGTCCTCGCCCATCGGTTCGTGGATAGCGAGAGCGTCGGCATCGACCTATCCGATCCTCTCTTGCAGCTGGCGAACCGGTCTGCCCAGGCTGCCGATCTGGGCGATAGGGTCAGGTTCGAGAAGGCGGATGTGCACCAAATCCCGTATGACGACGACTCGTTCGACGTGGTGATCAACACCAACATGGTGCATCTCGTCGACGATCCCGTTCAGATGCTGAACGAGATCGAACGGATACTCGCTCCGGACGGGTGCTTGTTCATCGCCGATATCCGGCGCTCTTGGATCGGTCTGCTGGACAAGACGTTCAAGTCAGCCTTGACGCTGGATGAGGCGAGGGAACTGGTCGATCGGTCGAGTGTGCGAGAGGGGAGCTTTTCTTCGAGCCTTCTTTGGTGGCGGTTTGAGGCATGAGTTCTCAGATAAGCAGGGAGATGACGATCTGGGGCGTCGGCCTCAAGTTTACCATCTTCTCCGTCTCGTATTTCATCCTGGCGCTTGTCGTCCATTACATCTGGTATCCGCTCTTCGTGATCCAGGTTATACCCTACGCTGTTCTGGTCATCACTGGCCTAATGCTGATCGCCATTGCCGTCTCGATATGGATCGCTGCCTCAAAGGAGGTGGACCGGGCGTTCGAGGCAGGCGAGTTGGCTACGCAGGGCGTCTACGCCCTCTGCCGTCATCCCATTTACGGGAGTGCGACTTTCTTCGTCATCCCCGGTATCCTGCTGTTCTTTCGCTCGTGGCTGCTCTTGACCGTGCCGCTGGCAATGTACGTCATATTCAGGGTGCTTATCCGCGAGGAAGAAGACTACCTGCGGCAGAAGTTCGGGGCGGCGTACCGGGAGTACGAAAGGCGCGTCAACGCGGTCTTTCCGCAGGTGTGGAACGTGTACCGCAACCTTTGGTACCCGGTGGAGACGGGGCGGGTGGCAGAGCACATGTACGTCGTCAGGGTGAAGGACGTCAACGTGTTCGTCTACACCGACGGTGATCATGCCATTGCGATCGATGCCGGGTATGTGGGAGATGCTCTGCGGGAGGAGTTGGGGCGGCTTCCGGTGGCCCCGGAGTCGGTGACGCACGTGTTCCTGACCTACGCCGATGTGGACCACGCTGGCGGGCTGGACGCGCTCACCAACACACAGATCTACCTTTCCAGGGATGCGGAGCAGATGATCGACGGCACGACTGCCAGGCTTTTGGGGCTCTATCGCTGCCCGAGAATGGCACGTGCGTATTCCCTGCTCGGCGACGGCGATGTCGTTACCGTGGGCACGATCAGAGCCCAGGCCGTTGCCACGCCCGGTCACACTCCCGGGGCAATGTCCTTCTTGGTCAATGACCACGCGCTGTTCAGCGGCGATACACTGGCTTTGCGAAACGGTCGAGTGAATACGTTCTATCGTCTGTTCAATAAGGATATGGCCACGCAGAGGGAGTCCATCAGAAAGCTAGCTGCTCTGCAAGGCGTTGACCTGCTGTGCACGGCACACACGGGGTGCGCCAGAGATTATGCCCGTGCGATGCAATGCTGGCAAGAGCGAGCTGTGGATTGACCCCAGATCGACCGATCCAGGGTTCAGTTCCGACTCATCCGAGTTGGGTAGCACTTGTGTGAATCGAGTGGCTTATGATTTCCGAGCGTGAGAGGGCGCGAGCGCTACTTGATCAGGCCTTGGCTGAGGCTCACTCGCACGGTGCCGGTCGGATTGCTGCACTGCACTTTGTGACATATGGTTCATCGCAAGAGACAGAAGCGAGCTTGCGAAGGACACTGCAAGAACTGAGCGTGAACACCCTGGCAGAGGGCGCGCAGATTATCGTCCGTTCGGGGCCTAACCGGTTCATCTGCTGGAACTGCTGCGCGCTGCGCTTTGAGAGTGACGAGGAGGAGGCGACCTGTCCGAACTGTGGGCACATAGCAGCACGCATTCCTACCGACATCACGTTTGCATTGGACCACATAGAGATAGCTGAGGGCGAGGCGTCCGGATGATTGCCTTCGGCCCAGTTCCCTCCAGGCGCTTGGGGCGCAGCCTGGGCGTCAACAACATCCCGCCGAAGACGTGCACCTATTCCTGCACCTACTGCCAGTTGGGGCGCACCACCAAAATGTAGGTGAAGCGCCAGTCGTTCTACGAGCCAGAGGGAATCCTGCAGGACGTCCAGGGCAAGGCCGAAAAGGCAAAGGGGGCCGGGGCACCGGCTGATTACCTGACCTTCGTGGCGGATGGGGAGCCAACGCTGGACGTCAATCTGGGCCGCGAGATCGAGTTGCTGAAACCGTTGGACATCCCCATCGCCGTGATCACCAATAGCTCTCTCATCTGGCGCGAGGAGGTGAGGAAGACTCTGCTGGGGGCGGATTGGGTCTCGCTGAAGGTGGACGCGGTCGAAGAGGAGACCTGGCGCAGGGTTGACCGGCCTCACGGGATGTTGAAACTGGCTGCGATCCTCGACGGCGTGCTGGAATTAGGGCGCGACTATGCGGGAACTCTGGTGACGGAGACAATGCTCGTGGCGGGCCTCAGCGATGGCGAGGGAGACCTCCGGCAGGTGGCCGGCTTCTTGGCTCGCCTGCGTCCGGCCACGGCCTACCTATCCATCCCCACCCGGCCGCCGGCCGAGGCGTGGGCGCAAGCCCCCGACGAAGAGGCCCTCAACCGGGCCTACCAGGTTTTGAGCGAGCAGGTCGAACGGGTGGAAACCCTGATCGGCTACAAGGGAAATGCCTTTGCCTTCACAGGGGACGTCGAAGCGGATCTCCTGAGCATCACCGCCGTCCATCCGATGCGAGAGGACGCCGTGAGCGCGTTCCTGGCGCGGGCCGGGGCCGGGTGGCCCACGGTGCGCGGGCTGATCGAGCAGGGCCAGTTCGTCGAGACGGTGTACGAGGGCCGGAGGTACTATGGAAAAAAGACCAGCCGATAAAAGCACTCTCAGGCGGATATGGGAGCGATTCACCGGCGCCACGGCCAGATGGTGGCTCCTCACGGCGGCGTTACTGGGCGCGGGGATGTTGCCTTGTCCAGAGTGCGGCACACCGGTGATATTCCATATATGGCCGATCGCCGGGCTGCTCCTGGTCGTTCGGGCGCTGAAGCGGCGCTACCGGGACGCATCCCCAGCGGAAAAGGATAGGGAGGAGGGATTCGATACCGAGCCTGTTGACCAGCGGCAGTAGTGACACCTGGCGCGCAGCGCTCCGCGCGCCGGATAAAGCTTTTCGGACTCCCCAGCGGCTCGACAGTCGAGCCGTCCAGGGTTCCGCTGTCTGGTTGACTGACAAAACTCTGTAGTCGCGGTTTCCAGACCGCGCGATTTGGAAATCGCGGCTACACAGTGCCGTTTTTCGGCAAAAGCTGACGCTTTTTCGTAGGTCCGTGTCTCAACCGCGATTTGTCAGTCAACCAGGTTCCGCTGTACTTAGCCTTGAGAAAAGGAGTCAGTTATGCCGGCACGCCAATCCATCTCTTCTCGCGCCATGGGCATCGTCCCGATTGCCCTCCTGGCCTGCTACCTGGCCGGGTGCGCTAGCACGCCGCCCACCGCGGGCGACGGTAAACTCGACGTCACGGTGAGCATCCCGCCCCAGAAGTACTTTGTGGAGCGCGTCGGCGGCGACCGCGTCCACGTGAACGTGATGGTCGAGCCGGGGGCCGACCCGCACACCTACGAGCCGAAACCGGAGCAGATGCGCGCGTTGAGCCAGTCGGTGGCCTATTTTAGCATCGGTGTCGAGTTCGAGGCTGTCTGGCTGGACAAGTTCGCGGCCGCCGACCCAGGGTTACGGATCGTGGACACCATCGCCAATGTCGAGCGGATGCCGATGGAAGAGGGGAAAGAAGAACACGCAGGAGGTGAACCGGACCCACACATCTGGCTGTCGCCCGAGCTGGTCAAGGTGTAGTCGCAGGCCATCTACGAAGCGCTGGTCCAGCTCGATCCCGAGCACGCAGGCGAATACCGGGCCAACTTGGACGCATTCATCGCCGACATCGACGCGCTCGAAGCAGATATCCGGGAGACGCTGATGAGCCTGGACAGCCACAAGTTCATGGTCTTTCACCCGGCGTGGGGCTACTTTGCGCGCGACTTTGGCCTGGAGCAGATTCCGGTCGAAGTGGGTGGGCAGGAGCCGAGCGCACAGGAGTTGGCGCACCTGATCGCAAAGCAGATGACGATCTTGATGATCTCGCACGACTTGAGCGCCGTCTCGTCCTACGTCAAGACGGTGGGCTGCTTGAACCGCCGCCTGTTCTACCACGGCGAGGACCACATGACGCCAGAGATGCTCGAACTGGCATACCAGTGCCCGATTGACCTGATTGCCCACGGCGTGCCGCACCGGGTCTTTGCCGAGCACGGCGACGAGCGCGAGGCGCAGGAGGTTCGACCGTGATCGCAGCCCTGCTGGAGGCATTACAATTCACGTTCATGCGCCACGCCTTGCTGGCAGGGGTGCCGGTCAGCATCGCCTGTGGCATCATCGGTGTGTTCGTGGTAACCAAACGCATCGTGTTCGTCAGCGGCGGCATCGCCCACGCGGCCTACGGCGGGATCGGGCTGGGACACTTTTTCAAGTACACGCTGTTGCCGGCGCTCTTCGCAGGCAGCGCCACGGCCGGCGACCAGCGTCCCGGCTACTGGCCCATGCTGGGCGCGGTCCTGTTCAGCCTGGGCGCGGCAGTGGTGATGGGGATCGTCCAGCGCCGGACGCGACAGCGCGTCGACACACTCATCGGCGTGCTGGTTGAGGCCGGTGAGCAGGTTGAAGACGGTGGACTTGCCCACGTTGGGTTGGCCGGCCAGGGCCACTGTGTAAGTCTTCTCAGTCATGGTTTATCCTCCGTACGCGGATTTTGCCCGCCTCGCCCCGGCCCAGCGCGACCCGCGCGTCGCGCACAAGGGCGATCAGCGGGCCGTGGCCAAAGTTCTGCACCACCGTCACTTCGGCGCCCGGCGTGAATCCGAGGGATGCCATCCGACCCAGCAGTCCCCGGCCCCCGACCAGTTCGACCACCACACCCTTTTCGCCGGGATGCAGGGTGGTCAGGGATACTACCCCGTTACCTATTGTGGGCGACGAGGCCGCCTGACTCGTTCTCGGATCATTCTCTCTCATTATCCCTTTGTCCTCCTGCTCTGCCCTGACACCGGGCGCAGTAGCCGTTCAGGCGCAGGTGAGCACCGGTGATACACACTCCCTCCCGTTCGCTTACTTCCCGCTCAATCCGCGCCACCAAGGGCGTATCGAACTCGATCACTTTGCCACAGTTCAGACAAATGAAGTGATAGTGCGGCTTATCCTTGACTACCTCAAAGTGGCCGTGCTCCTCGCCCAGACGGTGTTCTTCCACCAGCCCCATCTCCTTGAGCACGGCCAGCGCGCGATAGACCGTCCCCAAGCTGATGTCGGGATCGCGGCTCTTAGCCCGGTCATAGAGCGCCTCGGCGTCCAGGTGTTCGTCGCTTTCCTCCAGTACTTCCAGAACGAGCCGGCGCTGAGAGGTCAGCCGCCGGCCTGCTGCTCGAAATTCGTGTCGTAGGTGATCGTCCGGTTTACCCATCCTCCACTCCCTTATTGCGAATAATTCTTATTACTAATTATACACATTGAACAGGGTTTGTCAAGAAGGGGTGGACGGGCAATTCCTACTTGTTCGCCAGCCGGTGTTGCATTATAATGCGCAACTGATCGCGATAGCTTCATTTCGCATCTCGCCAGAGGTTGAGGTTCTTATGATCGTGGCCGTCGTCGATGGCATGGGTGGGGGCATCGGCGCCCAGATCGTGGCCCAGTTGCGCGAGGAGTTGCCGCTGGACGTAGAGATCCTGGCGCTGGGGGCCAATGCCGTCGCTACCCAGAAGATGATGCAGGCCCGCGCCAGTC
>DAOUDX010000057.1:0-2780 GCA_034430835.1 Anaerolineae bacterium | reverse complement strand
GCATCCTCATCAACGACCTGTTGCAGTATTCCCGCGTGGCCACCCACGGCAAACCCTTCGCCCCCACCGATTGTGCTACGGTCCTGGACCACGCGCTCGCCAACCTGAAGGTCGCCATCGAGGAGAGCGGCGCAGTGGTGAGCCACGACAGCCTGCCCACGGTGCTCGCCGACGACGTGCAGTTGACCCAACTGTTCCAGAACCTGATCGGCAACGCCATCAAGTTCCACAAGCTCGATACCCCACCGAAAGTCCACGTTGGCGTGGAACGCAAGGACGGTGAGTGGCTGTTCTCAGTGCAGGATAACGGCATCGGCATAGACCCCAAGCATTTCGAGCGCATCTTCCTGATCTTTCAACGGTTGCACGGCCGGGAGGAGTACGAAGGGACAGGCATCGGCCTGGCCGTCTGCAAGCGGATCGTTGAGCGCCACGGCGGCAGCATCTGGGTGAAATCCGAACCCGGCAAAGGCTCGACGTTCTACTTTACCATTCCAGACAGGGGAGGAGGCACGTCATGAACGCCCAAGCAAGAAAGCGTCCGACCATCGGCATGCTGGCCGAAGTTGGCAGGTCGCCCTATCACAGGGCTGTATGGAAGGGACTCATCGATGCAGCCTCGGAATTGGATGTCAATCTGATTTGGTACTTGAGCAGGCCCCTAAACGCGCCCGATTACAGCGGGCCATACAGCGTGCAGCACGATGTCTTCCACGACCTGAGCGCTGCCGAGGGAGTCGATGGTCTCCTCGTCAGTGGCACGATGGGCAACTATGTAGCCACAACAGAGTTCGCGAGTTTCATCAACCGCTATCGTCCTTTGCCCATGGTCGGCATCGCGCAGACCCCAGGCCTTCCCTGCGTCATCGTGGACAACGAGAAGGGCATGCGAGACATCGTCACTCACTTCATCGAGGTCCACGGCTACCGCCGCATTGCCTTCATTCGTGGGCCGGAGAGCAACGAGGAGGCGGCGCTAAGGTACCGCGCCTACGTCGATGCGCTCGCCGAGCATGACCTGCCCCTCGATCCCGACCTCGTCGCGCCGGGCGATTTCATATTCGAAACGGGCAGGGACGCAGTTCGCCTGCTGCTCGATGAGCGCGAGGCCAAGCTTGACGCCATAGTGGCTGCCAACGACTGGATGGCGCTCGGCGCGTTGAGGGAGCTTGAGAATCGGGGTGTACGCATCCCGGACGACATGGCCCTGGGAGGCTTTGACGACACAAAAGAGGCAATAGCTTCCAGCCCTTCGCTGACTACTGTGGAACAGCCGATACAGCGGTTGGGATATGCAGGCATCGAAGTGATGCTAAAGCTGTTGGCCGGTGAACAGGTACCCGAGCAGACACTACTTCCTACAAAGCTGGTGGTGCGGCAGTCTTGTGGTTGTTCCAAGCCAGTGGCCGTTCGCGCCGTGGCGGGAACGGCAGCAAGAAAAGCCGAATCTCTGAGAGAATCTATCATCACGCAGCGAGAAGAGATCGTTTCCGAGATGGCGCGAGCGATGGGAGGTGCGGAGCCATCCTCTTCTAGATGGGCAGGGCAACTGCTGGATGCCTTCCTGAAAGAGATGACATCCGACTCGACGACGAACGGCGCGGACGCGGGACTAGCCTTATCAGGACATTTTCGTGCGTCACTGGATGACGTGCTGCAACAGGTGGACGTCACGAGTAGTCAATTGAACGATTGGCAAGAAGTGCTATCTGTGATGCGCCGATACGTATCGCCATATATGACAGATATCACGACTCTATCTCGGGCTGAAGATCTCTTCAACCAAGGGCGAGTGGCGATCGGCAGAATGGTGCAGAGGAATTGGGTGCTCCAGGAGGTGGAGGAAACGCAGCAGGGTGTTATGCTGACTTATCTTCGTGACAACTTGACGGCGCCGTTCAAGAAGGAGTATCTCGTCGAGGCCCTCAACCACAGGCTAGTACGATTAGGCTTTACGACCTTTTATCTCTCCCTTTACGACGGGCAAGAACGCCCAGCCGAGTGGTCGAGGCTGATACTGGCCTGCGACAGAGGAGATCGGATCGAGGTGGGCGCTACTGGACGACGATTTCTCACCCACCGGCTGATCCCGGATGAGCTGATGCCGCGAGAGCGGCGATACACCTGGGTGGTAGGACCTCTTAGCTTCAGAGAGAGCCAGTTTGGGTGTCTCACTCTTGAGGTGGGGCCACCAGCCGTAGAGGTCTATAGCTCGCTGGTCAGCCTAATCAGCAGCGCGATGCAAGGCTCGCTGCTTGTGCAAAAGCACAAGCAGGCAGAGGAGGAACTGGCACGACAAGCACAAGAGCTGACCCGCTCCAACGAAGAGCTACGGAACTTTGCCTACGTCGCCTCCCACGACCTGCAAGAGCCGCTGCGCATGGTGAAAAGCTACCTCCAACTCCTCGAACGACGGTACGCAGGTCAGCTCGACGGGGATGCCGACGAGTTCATCGCCTTCGCTGTGGATGGGGCGGAACGCATGCAGACCCTCGTCAACGACCTGCTGCAGTATTCCCGTGTGGCCACCCACGGCAAACCCTTCGCCCTCACCGATTGCGCCACGGTCCTGGATCACGCCCTCGCTAACCTGAAGGTCGCCATCGAGGAGAGCGGCGCAGTGGTGACCCACGATAGCCTGCCGACCGTGCTCGCGGACGACGTGCAGTTGACCCAACTGTTCCAGAACCTCATCGGCAACGCCATCAAGTTCCACAAGCCCGATACCCCGCCGAAAGTCCACGTCGGCGTGGAACATAGGGGCGGTGAGTGGCTGTTCT
>DAOUDX010000056.1:0-25066 GCA_034430835.1 Anaerolineae bacterium | reverse complement strand
CCATCCTCCTTGCCGGAGACTTGTTGCCTCATGACAAGGGTACCGGATCGGCGAATTTGGTCAACGAGGGTGATACGACTTTTCGAGACTCTTGTTAGAGTGCAACTGGTATGACTTTACGGGACTCGACAATTGCTTGGAAACTTGTGAGAGGAGATGAGCGACCGCTGGGGTATTCTGAGGGCAGGTAGCGCTGAGCCTTTTCGTTTCTGCCGCTCTATATGGTCGCCCAACACCCACGAGCGAAGGGGTCCAAAAGGGGTGCGTGGTCACGGCGCTCCAGGTCGTCTCGACCAGCACGCGGCGCAGATCTCGATGGCTCTGCTGCTCTCACGGTAGTTGATTCCTCGCCGCAGCCTGGCAGCCGGGTGGGCGAACCCGGCGGATGCGGCTGGACGAAGGTATGCGCGCGACCGCCATGGTCCCGTCACCCCAACCTGCATCCGATAGGTCGCGTGACTATCGAATCTCCCCAACTCGGGCGGTGTTATATCCAGCGGAGGTCACCTTGTCGAGCGGGCACGATGCTATTGCGCCTTTGGTCGTTGAAGGGCTAACGTTTCGCTACCGTTCGCGAACCGAACCCGCACTTCATGCCGTCTCACTGACGCTAGAGCCCGGCGAAGTTCTTCTCGTCGCCGGAGCCAGCGGATGTGGCAAGACCACGCTCATCCGCTGCATCAACGGCTTGGCGCCCCGCAGCTACAAGGGCGAGCTGAACGGCCACGTATTCTTCCACGGCCAGGACGTGGCCGAATTCTCCCTGTCCCGCATCTCGCAGATCGTCGGCACCGTCCTGCAGGATCCCGAGCGCCAGATCCTGGGCACCCGCGTCTCTGCCGAAGTGGCCTTCGGCCTGGAAAACCTCGGCCTGCCTCGCGAGGAGATCAGGCAGCGGGTGGATGAGGCGCTCGACCACCTGCACATCCCCCACCTGCGCAACCGGGAGACCTTCTTGCTATCCGGCGGCGAGAAACAAAAGGTCGCCCTGGCCGGCGTGCTGGCTATGCGGCCCAGCGTCCTCCTGCTCGACGAGCCGCTGGCCAGCCTCGACCCCGCCAGCGCGCAGGAAGCCCTGACCCTGTTCCGCCGCTTGGCCGACGAGGGAATCAGCATCCTCCTCATCGAGCATCGCGTTGAGGATGCCCTGAGCATCCACCCCGACCGGGTGCTTTTCATGCAGGAGGGCAGAGCGATCTATCAAGGCCCGCCGGGTGGCATGATGGATGTGGTGGATTACCGTCAGGTGAAGCTCCCCGCCCCCGTCGTGATCCGGCGTGCGGCCAGCGCTGCGCCTCCCACCTTCAAGCCCGCCATTCATCCGAATGGCCGCGAACCCCTGATCACGTTTGACAACGTCTCCTTCGCCTACGAGAAGGACAGCCCTGAGATCCTGCACCACGTCAGCCTGACAATCCGCCAGGGCGATGTCGTCGCGCTTCTGGGACCGAACGGCGCCGGGAAAACCACGTTGGTCAAACACGCCATCGGCCTGCTGAAACCACGGCAGGGCCAGGTGCTGGTCGAGGGCCGCGACACGAGAGAAACGAGCGTGGCCCAGATCGCGCGCACGACAGGATACGTCTTCCAAAGCCCAAGCCACATGCTCTTTGCGCCGACCGTGCGAGAGGAACTGGCCTTCGGCCCCAAGAACCTGGACTATGACCAGGAAGCCATCTCGGACGCGGTGGCCAGTGCGATTGAGACCGTAAACCTGAAAGGGCTGGAGGACTATCCACCGCTGGCTCTTTCTTTTGGACAGCAGAAGCGGGTCAGCATCGCGGCCATCCTGGCGATGCGCTCCAAGATCCTGGTCATGGATGAACCGACCGCCGGCCAGGATTACTGGAACTATATGGCCTTCATGGATGCCATCCTGCAGATGGAGGGCTTCGAGGCGGTCCTGTTTATCACCCACGACCTCGATCTGGCGATCTGCTACGCCAACCGGGTCGTGCTAATGCACGAGGGGCGAATCGCCGGCGACGGTCCGCCGGCCGAGGTACTGGCCGATCCCGACCTGCTGCGCCGCTGCCGCTTAGTGCCGACCTCGCTGCTGGCGGCCAATCTGGATGTTCTGCCCAAGACGGGGCGCTTCATGTCAGCCGAGGCGCTGGCGCACATTTGAGCAAGGTACGAAAGGAGGTGTCAAAGGCAAGTAAGCAAGTGGCAAGTAGGCATGGGTATCACGTTCGCTGATTCGTACATTCGCACATATGGAGGTGCCAAATGGATCGCAGGTTGATTTCCGTAATTGTCGCGCTCGTCGCCGTCCTCATCATATTCGTGCTCGTCTCGCTCATCGGCGGAGCGCTCAACGAGAACCTCAAACTGGAAGCGGTCGGCCTGCTGCGCTTCGCGTTTACGGGCATCGGGCTGGTCATTGTCTTCATCATCTACTGGCTCACGCGCACCAGCGGAGCCTGGGACGTGGGCACACGCGAGGTGGTCTATATGGCCATCGGCGCAGCACTGTATGCCGTGTTTTCCTACCTCTTCAACGGCACCGTCTTCGCCGTGCCGTCGGTCAGCCAGGTCGCGCTGCGGCCGGCCATTGCCATTCCCATGTTCTTCGGTTACACCTTTGGCCCGACCGTGGGCTTCTTCACAGGCGCGGTGGGCAACATGTTCGGCGACGCGCTGACCGGCTTCAGCCTCTCGCCGCAGTGGAGCGTGGGCAACGGGCTGGTCGGCATGATCGCGGGCATGGTGGCTCTCTTTGCCGACAAGAAGAAGAGCATGAACACCGTCTTGATCATCAGCGCCGTGCTGGCCGCCATCGCCACCATCATCTACGCCCTGAACCCCGCCCTGGAGAACATGATGTTCTTCGACGTCGACGCGGGCATCTTTGGCGACGCACAGATCACGCTGTTTGCCGGACTCTCGGTGGTGATCGGCTTCCTGCTGGTGCTCATCGTCCGCTTTGCCTTCGGCAAGAACGTCGACGTGGCGGCTGCGGTGATGTGGTCCATGCTGGGCAACCTGATCGGCATCGGTTTCGCGGCCATATCCGATATCTGGGTCAACGGCTTTTCACCAGCCGTGGCCATCGTCGGCGAGTTCCTGCCGGCAGCCGGACCCAACCTGATTTTCGCTGCCATCTTGGTGCCGATCCTCGTGGCAGCTTACGCGGCTGCGCAGCAGCAGACGGGCCGGTAGTAGCAAAAGGCCGGCTTCCTGGAGAAACGCGGCCTCTGAAGGTGGGGACATGCTGGTAACGTGGCGGTATCGCAAGCGCAAGTCGCTGATCCAGGGCTTTGACCCACGCGCCTGGGTCATCTTCTACGTCTGTTTCCTGGCTTCCTCGCTCCTGTTCTGGGACCTGCGCTTCCTAACACCACTCCTCATCATCGCCCTGATGGCGATCTTTACGTCAGGAATCACGTGGCGGGAGACGTACCGCACGTGGCTGTTCATCGGCGGGTTCATCACCTTCTTCACGGTGCTGACGTTCCTGACCGGCCGCGGCGGGATGGAACACTATGCCGAGGAGCATACGATCACCAGCTTGAGTGCACCGTTCGAAATCCTCGGCTGGCGCCCAACGCTCGACGTTACCGTCGAGCGCATTGTCTACGCGGTCAGCCAGCTCGTGCGGGTATTCAGCGTCTCCAGCATGACCGTTCTGATCCCCTACACTCTGAACCCGGAGCACTATGGCATTACCTTTCGCGGACTGGGACTGCCCGACAAGATCGCCTACGCCATGGAACTGACGATGCGCTTCATCCCTACCTTTGCACGGGATTTCCAGTTGACCATGGATGCACAGCGTGCCCGCGGATACGAGATCGAGAAACTGCGCGGCGGGTTGATCGCGCAGGTAAGGAAACTGGCCCCGCTGATCGTGCCGGTCACCATACACGCCATCGCGGGCAGCGAGGACATCATCGACGCGATGGATCTGCGCGCGTTTGGAGTTGGCCCGCGCATCTGGCTGGAGCAGCTCCACTATCGCCGACGCGACTACGTCCTGACGGGAGCCGCAGTGCTGCTCTTTGCCGCCTCGCTGGCTTTCTCCCTGCTTGGCTATGAACGCCTGTGGATACCTGACTGGGCGCTAGCCTGGGCAGGCAAGTAGACGCAACCAGCAAATGCAGGCAGACCGCCCCGTGACCTGTAGGCCACGGGGCGGTCTCTCTCCTCCTTAGCGGTGAGAGCACCAGAAAGAGCTGCTAGGCGGCTTCGCTCCCGTCTCGAGGCGGCGCCTCCGGGACGAGGATCCAGATCAGAATGTAGAACAGCACCCCCACCCCACTCACCAGGGCGAGAACGACCATCAGTATGCGCACCAGCAGCGGGTCCAACCCGAGGTACTCGGCCAGACCGCCACAAACCCCAGCTATCTTGCGATCCACCACCGACCGGTACAGTTTCTTCTTCTCAACCATTTTCGATACTCCTCCTTGTCCGAGTTCCTCAACTAGCTTTCTCCGCACAGCTTCAACAGTCGCTCCCAGCAACGGTCGATTTCCTCTTGTAGCTCATCGATCAGGTGCCGGTTCTCCGGGCGAAAGACGTGGCGGAACCGCCCTTGCAGTTTGAGCCACTCCTCGACGGGCGGCTTCTCCTTGGGCTTGTAGGTCAGCTTCCACTCGCCATTCTCTACCTCGTAGAGTGGCCAGTAGCAGGTATCCACTCCTAACTGGGTCATCTCGATGGTCGTATCGGTCGGATGCCGCCAGCCACGGTTACACGAGGCAAGCACGTTCATGAACGCTGCCCCACCGCAATCCACTGCCTTGCGCGTCTTTTGCATCAGGTCGCGCCACTGGCTGGGGGCTGCCTGCGCCACGTAGGGGATGTTGTGTGCAGCCATGATCGCCGTCAGGTCCTTGCGCTGCTGCTGCTTTCCCGGGATCTTTTTGCCCGCCGGCGAAGTGGTCGTGGCAGCGCCCAGCGGCGTGGCGCTGGAGCGCTGGATGCCGGTGTTCATGTACGCTCCGTTGTCGTAACAGACATAGAGGAACTGGTGCCCGCGCTCGACAGCACCGGAGAGGGCCTGCAGGCCGATGTCGTAGGTGCCGCCATCGCCGCCGAAGGCGATGAACTTGACATTCCTTTCCTCCATCTTGCCTTGGCGCACCATGCTGCGATAGGCCGCCTCGATCCCGGTGATGGTCGAGGCCGCGTTCTCGAATGCGTTGTGCATCCACGGCACGCGCCAGGAAGAATAGGGATAGATCGAGGTCGCCACCTCCAGGCAGCCAGTGGCATTGGCGATGACAACTGGTTCATCGATCGCCGCCAGCATCTGCCGCACGACGATCGGCGCACCGCAGCCCGCGCACATCCGGTGGCCCGGGGCCAGCCGGTCTTTTTGCTTTGCCAGTTCTTTGGGTACTAATTTCGTCGCCATTGCCTACTCCCTCACACTCAGATACGTCACCATCTGCTCAACCTGTCCCGTCTCGGCCATCTTGAGCGCGTCGCGGTAGACCCCCTCGATTTCGCGCGGCAGGATATCGCGCCCGCCGAGGCCATAGACGTAGTCGGCTACCGGCACCTGAACGCCGTTGGCAGTCAGCCCCGCCAAAAGCTCCAGGAACAGCGGCCCGGCGTTCTGCATCGCGCCGAAGGAAATGGAGCGATCCATCACCGCCACCGCCTTGATGCCGCCCAGCGCTTGAGCGATCTCCTGCGCCGGGAAGGGGCGGAAAACACGCGGCTTGAGCAGACCGACCTTTAGCCCTTCGCCCCGCAGTTGATCGACCACGACCTTGGCCGTGCCGGCGGTAGAGTTGACGACGACCACGGCCACGTCGGCGTCGTCCAGCTTGTAGGCCTCGAACAGACCATAGTCACGCTTGAACTTCTTATTGAACTCGGCCGCTACGTCCAGGATCACCTGCTGGGAGTTCGCCATCGCCTCGACCTGCTGGCGCTTGTGCTCATAGTAGTAGTCGTAAAAGTCGAGCGGGCCAAAGGTCTTTGGGTTGTCGATATCGAGCAGCGGCCACTGGGGCTTGTACTCGCCCACGAACGCCTTGACATCGGCGTCGTCGAAAATCTCTACCTTCTCCATCCCGTGGCTGGTGATGAAGCCATCCTGGCAGACGGCCACCGGCAGCAGCACGTCAGGATGCTCGGCGATGCGCACGGCCTGGATCATGTTGTCGTAGGCCTCCTGGCCGCTCTCGGAGAAGAAGATGATCCAGCCGGCGTCGCGCATGCCCATCACGTCGGAGTGGTCGCAGTGGATGTTGATGGGCGCCGAAAGCGCGCGATTCACCAGGCTCATCACGATGGGGCAGCGGTTCGAGGCGGCGATGTAGACGATCTCCCACATCAGCGCCAAACCGTTGGCCGCGGTGGCGGTCATCACCCGCGCTCCGGCCGACGAAGCGCCCACGCAGGCGCTCATCGCGCTGTGCTCGCTCTCCACGCAGACGAACTCGGTGTCCACCAGCCCGTCCGCCACAAAGTCAGCGAACTTTTGCACGGTGGAGGTTTGAGGCGTGATGGGATAGGCAGCGACGACGTCGGGGTTGATCTGGCGCATCGCCGTGGCGACGGCCTCGTTTCCTTGCAGTGCTTCGAATGTGCTCATCTCATCACTCCTCGATCTTTCCTTCTTCGACCATGCAGATGCACAGACGTGCGTCATCGCGCCCCAATTCCTCCTCTGCCTTCTTGATGACCTTCTTGTTGACGGGACAGATCGAGGCGCAGATGCCGCAACCCTTGCAGTGCTCCAGGTCGAAGCCAACCATCTTTTCGTTTTCGGCGTCCACCAGGATACTGGAATCCGGGCAGAACAGCCAGCATTGGAAGCAATGGATGCACTCGGCCTCGCCGCGCACGGGGCGGAACGCCCGCCAACCGCCGGTGCGGTATTCGGCCGAGTTCCCTGCTTCGAGAATCATTCCGCCAATGGGAATGTCCTTCCATCCTTTCAACTCTGCCATATCATTTACTCCTCGTTGTGTCGGTACCCAACTATCCCTCTTGAACTTCTTTGGCCGCGCGACGCATCGCCCGCACGTTCGCCTCGACCATCTCCGGCGAGATCTTTTTGCCAAACCAGGCCCGCAACTGCTCGGCCAAGTCACCGATCTCAAAAATGCCTGTAGCGCTCGCAAACGCCCCGATCATTGGGGTGTTGGTGATCTCGCGGCCCATCTCCTCGATGGCGATGTGGCTGGCGTCCACGGTAAAGACCTTGCCGGTCTTGAAGCCTGCGACCTCGCGCACCTCGGCAGGACTCATCGAGGTGTTGACCAGCAACGTGCCGTCCTTCTGGAGCCCGTCAGCCACAGCCACGATCCCCAACAGCGTGGGGTCGAGCACGAGCACGACATTGGGCTCTTCGATCTGGGAGTGGATGGTGATAGGCCCGGAGCTGAGGCGGGTGAAGGCGCGGATCGGCGCGCCCATCCGCTCCGGCCCATAGTCGGGGAAGGCCTGGAAGTACTGACCAGCACCCATCGCGGTCTCGGCCAGCAACTTACCGGCGGTGACCACGCCCTGGCCTCCACGACCGTGCCAGCGAATCTCGGTCAATTCTGACATAACGTTTCTCCTTCCAAATAACCAGTACGAATACGTGAAACTTGGGGCGGCCGCCCCAAAGCTTTATTATCTACAAAATCGCGATTTGCGCCAGTGCGGGTAAGCGATCGGTCGGATGCAGAGCATCCGCTGAGTAAAAGGCGTAGCTTGAAACGCAGGGCGTAAAGCGTGAAACGCAAGACGTGATGCGTGATTCGTACTGTGTGACCTTGCACCCACGTGTTGCACATCACGCATCGGACTCCCGCACTCCAAAAGCCTCACTTGTCGAAATCAGGGTGCGGCGCGTTCGCCCCTTCCCTGATGACGCGCAGCATCTCGTCGTGGATCAGGCCGTTGGAGGCCAGGAAGAACTCGCCGGAGAGATAGTTCGGGCCGCCATCGAAATCGGTCACCCGCCCGCCGGCCTCCTGCGCGATCAGGCTGGCCGCCGCCACGTCCCACGGGTGCAGTCCCTTCTCCCAGAAGCCGTCCAGCCGCCCGCAGGCCAAGTAAGAAAGGTCGATCACCGCCGCCCCGGCCCGGCGCACGCCCTGGCTGCGCCGCAGGAAGTGGTCCAGCCGCTGGGTGTTGTTGTCGGCAGCAGTGCGGCGATCGTAGGGAAAGCCGGTAGCCAGGAAAGCGTCAGCCAGCCGCGCGACGGGAGAGACGTGGATGGGCCTGCCATTGCGCGCCGCCCCGCCCCCCTCCACCGCGACGAAGGTCTCGTCCCGCAGCGGGTCATAGATGGCACCGACGACGGGCCGCCCGTCGAGCACCATCGCTATCGAGACACCGACATAGGGATACCCGTGAGCAAAGTTGTTGGTACCGTCCAGCGGATCGATCAGCCAGATGGGCGACCCCGGCAACCGCCAATCGTCCCCGCCGCCCTCCTCCGCGAAAAACCGGTGGCCGGGAAGAGCGGCCCGCAAGCGGTCGATGATCAGCGCCTCGGCAGCCGTGTCGGTCTCGGTGACCGGATTGACCGCACCTTTCATTGCCACCTGGGTCATTGCAGTCTCAGGAAAGCTCTCGCGCACAATCTTGCCAGCCTCGTGGACGACGACAACGGCAGTTTCGAGAATGTCCTTGAAGTCCATAGCCCTCCCACAGAGATTAGAGGTTGGAGATGTCAGCCTGGTAGACGTCCGGGCGGCGATCCTTGTAGACCGGCAGATACCGTCGGGCTGCCTGCACCTCGTGCAGATCGAGCCGGATCACCAACAACCGCTCCTGGTCGTCACCCTCGGCCAGCACACGACCCAGCGGATCGACGACGCATGGGTGGCCGGGGAAGATAGCGTCTCCATCAACTCCCACCCGATTGCAAGCAGCGATGAACAGTTCATTCTCGATGGCGCGGGCGCGCACCAGGGTAAGCCAGGCCTCGAGGCGCACTGCCGGCCACTGGGCGGGCACCAGGAGAAGCACTGCCCCTGCCAGCGCCATCGTGCGGGCAAACTCGGGGAAGCGCAGGTCATAGCAAATACAAAAGCCCACCGGTCCCCACGGCGTAGGAAACAACTTGGCCCGATCACCGGGAATCAAATAGCGGTGTTCCTGCATCAAGCGAAAGAGGTGAACTTTGCGGTAGAATCCCACGAGCGCGCCATCTGGCGCACAGAGAACGGCGGTGTTGGAGATTCCTCCACCGTGTTGCTTGAAGAGCGTCCCGCCCACATACACGCCGAACTCGCGGGCAAGCTGAGCCATCTGGATGAAACCGCCCTCTCCCAGCGGCGCGGCCCACTCCTCCGCCTGCTCCATGTCGTAGCCGTGGAGCCACAGCTCGGGCAGCAGGAGCAAGTCAGCGCCCGCTTCCCGTGCCTGGGCGGCGAACGCCCGCGCGCGGGCCAGGTTAGCATCAGGCTGGCCAGCATCAACGCCCATCTGAGCTAGCGCAACAGTAATCATCGTTCCATTCAACCATCAATCGCCAAGTATAGCCGATTGAGACAGAAGAGCAAACTGCATTCTGCCTTGCCGCCGCCTGCCAAAGAGGGTATAATTCCCCCAGACGAGACCATACGTATGAAAGGGCCTATGGAACGCGCCATCATCCAGGTACCGGCAAGGGTCAACGTCAGCAGCGCAGAGGCACGGCGTTGGTTCCTAGAACTGGAAGCACACCCCGAACGTTATCAGTTTGACACCCACGCCGGATTCGCCTTCAGCGAGGGGAGCTTCGGCGAGACGGGAGCGCACTTTGAGACGTGGGAGCAATTCGGCATACTCACACTCAACCTCCACTTTGAACTGACAGAGACCGCCGATACTTGCTTCCGCTTTCGGCTGATTCGTCCCCCTCTGCCTATCTGGTGTGCATTCGTCATCGAGGAAATCGCCGAGGATACGACCGCTCTGCGGCTAGAGGTTGGCGGCACAACTCGCATAGGTGACTGGGTTCTGCAGTTGCCCATTGTCAGAGACGTGATCCAGCAGCAGATCCGCAGGGAGGTGGAGCACATCAAGGCCTCGATGGAGATGTTGCACAATCGGGCAGATTCCAGCCCGGTGTTAACACGCCATTAACAAAGGTCTGATATACTGTCAGCAGAGAGGACAGATTTCCAAGATGACCGTACAAACTCGACCGGACATCATACTGATCGTGCTGGACACACTGCGAGCCGACCGGCTCTCCTGCTACGGGTACCCTCGAGAGACCAGCCCACACATCGACGGCTTCGCCAAGAAAGGCGTCGTTTTCGAGCGGGCCATCTCCCCGGCCCAATGGACCATCCCGGCCCACGCCTCCATCTTCACCGGCGAATACCCGACCACGCACATGACCACCCAAATCTATGACAAGAACGGCGGCGAGCTCACGATGCTGGCCGAAGCGCTCCAGAAAGCAGGCTACCAGACAGTAGGCTTTTGCAACAATCCCCTCCTGGGCGTGGTGGAGAACGGTCTAGACCGGGGATTCGGAGAACTCTACCTCTACGGCGGCGCGATGCCGAACCGCCCCCCCGTCGCAGACGCACGCCCCCGCGTGCTGGGCCGGAGCGCGCAGCGTGTGGATCGTCTGCTGCGTCGCTCGACGATTCTCTTCCAGGACATTTTCGCACGCAACAGCTTCTTGTTGCGCATTGCCCTGAGTCCGTGGATCGCGCCCTTCTGGCAGCGGCATGGCAATTTCAAGGGCAACACGGCTCTATCGCTGCGGGACACAGTGGGCTACCTGCGCACCCGCAGACGCAAGGGGGCAGAACGTCCGGCCTTTGTCTTCATCAACCTGATGGAAACCCACCTTCCTTTTGCCCCCCCGCCGCGCTTCATCCGCAGGTTCGCCCCTTACTATCGAAAGGATCGCGAAGCTCGCAGATTCATGCAACACTACAACCGCGCCCCCTACCGCTGGATGCTGCCGATGACAGAACCTCTGACTGAACCACAGGATCGCGTGCTCAACGACCTGTACGATGCAGAGATAGCCTACGAAGACCACCTACTGCGCTATCTCTTCAAGTATTTGGACGAGTCGGGAGTCCGTGAGAACACGTTGGCCATCATCACCTCGGACCACGGCGAAGGCCTTAATCGGCACCATTTCGTAGGCCACTCGCTGGTGGCCTATGACGATCTCGTGCGTGTTCCCCTCATCCTCCGCTACCCCGATCGATATCCAGGCGGTTTGCGCATCTCCACTCCTGTGTCCACGCGACGTATCTTCCACACCGCGCTGGAGATCGCTGGGATCCGCCCCGCCAGCGACAGCCTGAATGATGACTTGGAGAGGTTGAACTTGGCCCGCACCATCGATGGCCCCGACCCCGAAGATGGCATCGTTTTCACTGAGGCCTACACGCCGGAGACGCTCCTCACTCTGATGAAGAGCGAGAAGACGCACGTCATTGAGCTTTTCCGCTGCAACCAGATGCGGCGCGCCGCCTACCGGGAGAATTACAAGCTCATCACCGTTGGCGGCCAACCGGACGAGCTGTTCGACGTCATCGGCGATCCCGATGAGTTGGACAACCTCATCGATAGAGAGCCGGGGGTGACAACGGAGCTCAACCGTTTACTGACCGATTTCGTTCTGGCGGCAGACATGCGGCGCCTGGCCAACAGGGAGATGGTGCAGGTCGATCTTGACGAGGAGACCATCGCCGAGCGGCTGCGCGGCCTCGGTTACATCGAGTGATTCCACCCAAGCGACCCACGGTCGCCGCCCACCCTCCAGCAAGGGGTGGGAGTTACTGATTCAACTCGTACACGATCCGCAGCCCGTGCAGCGTGAGCCAGGGATCGACCACGTCGATGACGTCCGTCTCGCGAGCGATGATCTCCGCTAGCCCTCCCGTCGCGATGACCTGCGTTCCTGCCCCCAACTCCGCCTTGAAGCGATCCACCATCCCCTCTACCAACCCCACGTAGCCGAAGAGCAGTCCCGACTGTATCGCGTGGCGGGTGTTGCGCCCAATGGCCGACGGCGGGCGGCTCAGATCCACCCGAGGCAGCTTGGCCGTGCGCTCAAAGAGGGCCTGGGCGGCGATGCCGACGCCAGGCGCGATGGCCCCACCCAGATAGTCTCCATCCGCGGACACGGCATCGAAAGTGGTGGCGGTGCCGAAATCGACCACGCAGGCCGGCAGGCTGTAGAGCGCGCGCACTGCAGCGGCGTCCACCACCCGGTCGGCCCCCACCTCATGGGTGCTATTAACCCGGATGCGCACGCCGGTCTTTACCCCTGCATCCACCACTAGTGGCTCTTGTCCCACATAGTCCCGGCACACTTGCTCAAAGACCGGCGTCAGTGGCGGGACGACGCTGGCGATGGCGATACCCGTCACTTGCTCAGGCCGGTGGCCCCGATGATGAAACAGCCGGTCCATCAGAATACCATACTCGTCGGGCATCTTGTCGTGGATCGTGCGGACGCGCCAACTGGCAGCCAGCGTCTTGCCTTCATACAACCCAAACGTGATATTGGTGTTGCCGATATCTATACAGAGCAGCATGTGCACCTCCTGTGAAACCCCCTAATCCCTCCCTGGCTCTCCCCCACCCCCCACCTGGCGGAGGAAGGGGAGGGGATAGAGGTCGAGAAGGGGGGAATCTACGCCAATCGCTCCACTCCCACGAACGCCAGGCAGAAAGCCATGATCGCCAATATTGCGGCGAGGTCATGGCGGGTCAGACGCAGTGGGTACAGGCGGGTGCGCTGTGCGGCGCCGCGGAAGCCGCGCGCCTCCATCGCCGTGGCCAACTCGTCGGCGCGGCGGAAGGCAGCGACGAAGATGGGGACGAACAGCGGCGCCCAACTCCGCATCTGACGCAGTGGGTTTCTCGAAACCATGTCCAAGCCGCGTGCCTGCTGCGCCTTGGCGATCTTGTCAATCTCATCGAACAGCGCAGGCACGAAGCGCAGGGCTATCGTCATCACCAGCGCGAACTCGCGCACCGGTAGGCCCACTCTCTGCAAGGGGGCCAGCAGCGCCTCCAGGCCATGAGCCAACTGGGTCGGTGAGGTGGTGAAGGTCAGAAGCGTGGAGATGATCACGAGCAGGCACAGCCGGTAAATCTGTACGGCGCCGGCCAACAGCCCTTCCCACGTTACGACGGCTTGCCCCACAGCGACCAGCGGTCGGCCCGGCGTGGTGAACAGGTAAAAGAAAAACATCACGCAGCCGAGCAAAACGATCGTGCGCAGCGTGCGCAACAAGACTATTAGTGGCGTGGCAGAAATGACGGCGAGGAGGACGACGAACGCCGCAAGGAGCGCGTAGCCCGCCGAGCTGCGGACGGCGAACGGCAGTGCCATCAGCGCGAGTGCGGCCCCCATCTTGACGCGCGGGTCGAGCCGATGGAGGGCCGAGTCGGCGGCCACGTACATGCCGGGCAGAAGCAGGTTCATGCGACCTCCTTGCTGCGCAACAGCGCCCCCAGAGCTGTCGCGTGGCCCGCTTCCGGCGGCAGGTTCATGTGCATGCCGTAAAGGTCGCCGACGCTCTCCAGCACGCGGCGGATGCTGGGCATATCGATCAAGTGGCCGATGACGACGATGCGGACTGTATGCAGTCCGTGCTCGATCTGCTGGGCGGCCGCAGCGTTGACGGCGACGATGGTGATCACCTGCCCCACCAGCGTGACCAGCGCTGCTGCCACGTCCTCGTGGCGGGGGACAAAGTCGCGGTGCGCCAGGCGGCCAAAGTTGACCGCCGTGGCGTCCGGCGGCAGGTTGCCAATCTGGCCGTTGACCACATCGCTCAGGCTGAGATCGGCGCCGTTGGGGTTGCCGGCCAGCGCCAGGGCATCGATCTCGCCTGGATCCGCGGTGTGTAGAAGCAGGCGGCTCAACCCGATCAGCGTGCCGCCGCCCACGCCGCTGCCGGTGACGTGGGCATATTGCGCGCCCCGCGCCGCTACCAGCGCCGTACCCGATCCGGCGCTGACGACGAGGAGCGGATCGTCCCGTTCGCCCCCGGCCAGCGCCTGGCCGCCGCGCCCAATGGCCTCGATCTCGCCCACACGGATGAGTGCGCAGTGCCCGATCTGCGGGGGCAGTGAGCGGTGTCGCCCGCCAGTGACGGCGAGACGCCGGAGCGAGGCGAGTTCCACCCCGCCGACGGCGAGCATCGCGCGCACTATCTCGGGATCGGGCGGCTGCTCGCGCGATGGCCGGTTCCAGCGACGCAGCTCGCCATCTACGTAGGCCACTACGTCGGTGTTGCTGATGCCAAAGTCAATGGCTGCACGCATTCGCAATCTCCTCCACCGCCTCCTCCGGTAGCAGTCGGTCTGTGCGCACGTCCCAACCGGATTCCCGCAGCGCGCGCAGGAGCGCCACCGGCTGTGGCACGTCCAGCCCAACGGCGGCCAATGCTGCGGCGTCGCTCAGCGCCTGCCGGGCGGAGCCGTCGGCGGCCACACGGCCCTGATCCAACACGATCACCCGTTCCACCACGCGCGCCAGTTCCCCCAAGTCGTGCGAGACCAGGATCAGCGTCGAGCCTGTCTCCTTCTGCCAGGCGCACACGCGGGCGAGCATCTCCCGCCGCCCGCGCGGGTCCATCCCGGCGGTCGGCTCGTCGAGGATCAGCACCTCCGGGCGCAACGCGAGGGTGGACGCCAGCGCCACGCGGCGCGTCTCGCCGCCGCTCAACGTAAACGGCGAGCGGCCCTCCATCGCCGTGTCCAGACCGACCATCTCCAGCGCCCAGCGCACGCGCGCTTCGATCTCGTCCTTGCCCAGCCCCAGGTTGCGCGGGCCGAAGGCTACCTCGCGCGAGACCGCCTGCTCAAAGATCTGGTCCTCGGGGTATTGGAAGGCCAGACCCACCCGTCGCCGCGCGGCGTGGGCGGCGGCGCTGCGCTCGTGGGCGGGGATGCCATCCAGCAGCACCCGCCCTTCGGTGGGGGCGAGCAGCCCTGCGATATGTTGCACCAGCGTGGACTTGCCGGAGCCGGTGCGCCCCACCAAACCGACCCGCTCGCCGGGCGCGATCTCCAGGCTCACCTCGTGCAACGCCGCGCGCGCCAGGGGCGTGCCGGGGACGTAGGTGTGGCTGAGGGCTTCGACCCGGATCAGCACAGTGCCCTCGCCAATTGCTCGACTGTCAGCAGGCCCGGCGGCAGTTGCAGCCCCCGTTCGCGCAGGCCGTGGGCCATCTCGACAGCGGGCGGCAGGGCAAGCCCGAGTTCGCGCAGCCGTGCGCCTTGCTCGAACACCTCCGCCGGGGGGCCATCCATCACGATGCGACCCGCGTCCATCACCAGCACTCGTCGCGCGGTAGCGGCCTCGTCCATCGCCTGCGTGATCAGCACGACGGTCAGCCCGTCTCTGTTGAGGAGTTGAATCGTCGCCAGCACCTGGCGGCGGTTGAGGGGATCGAGCATTGAGGCCGGCTCGTCGAGGATGATACCGGCCGGGCGGGTCGCCATCACCCCGGCGATGGCCAGCAATTGCCGCTGCCCGCCGGAGAGCATCTGCGGCGGGTGGGTGCGGTAGTCAATCAGCCCTACGGTTTCCAGCGCCTCGTCCACCCGGCGGCGGATCTCGGCGGATGGGAACGCCGCGTTCTCCGGCCCGAAGGCCACATCTTCCTCGGCAGTGCTGGCGACGATCTGATTATCCGGGTTCTGGAACACCATCCCCACCCGCTGGCGCACTGCCCACAGGTTGCGCTGGTCGGCGGTGAGCAGGCCGTCTACCCAAACCGCGCCCACCGTGGGCAGGAGCAGCGCGTTGAAGTGGCGGGCGAGCGTGGATTTGCCCGATCCGTTCGGCCCGACGACGGCGACGAACTCGCCGCGCTCGATCGTCAGGTCAATGCCACGGAGCGCCGCGATCCGCCCGCCGCCATCGAGCCGGTAGGCGTGTTCCAGTCCCCGGATTTCGATGAAAGGCGGCACGCTGCCTCAGTCTCGCGCCCCTGCGATCTGCCCTCTGCTGACCGCCCGCAGCGCGGCGACAACCGGGATGGTGACGACCAGCCCCAGGATGATCTCGACGGGAACGTTGAGCAAGAGAATGGGCACCAGGAGTTCTCTCGGGAATGAGCCCAGCCAGTATAGCAGTCCCAATACGCCGGTGGAGTTGGTCAGCGTGCCGGCCAGCCCGGCGACCCCCGCCGCCAGCGCAGGCCAGCGCCGCAGGAGACGGTAGACGTAGTAGGCGACGACGCCGATCAGGATGCGCGGCAGGAAGGCAGCCAGCAGGGCTACCAGCACGTTGTTGCCGGCGAGGGCGATGAAGGTGGGGCCATAGCGGATCCACGACGAGATCGCCAACACCAGCCCTACCAGCCCGCCGACGATCGGGCCGCCGATGATGCCAGCGACGATGGCCGGCAGGTGCAGGCTGGTGGCGCCGCCGCTGATGTTGGGTACGGGGATCAATCCCAGCGGGGTGAACGAAAGCACGATGGCCAGCGCGCCAAAGACGCCGGCCACAGCCAGGTCGCGGGTGGTGACCCGCAGGACGTTGCCCAGGAGCGGGCGAGGTTGTGTTTGAGTCTGTGTCTGTTCCATTTTGCCTCCTTTGATCTGCAGGGATCGGGAGGAACGGAACAGCGGAGAAACGAAGCGACGGGGGAGACCCCGTCGGCAGAGGACGTGCCACTTCGCTCTTGCCGTCTCGGTCTACGGGCGCTTTGCCCGCACGATCCCAGCGGCACCGGAAAGCGGTGCATTTGAATGGATTGTGAACTTGCTCACGGCCTCACTGGGGGGTCCGTGGCAGGCGTATTATAGTCGGGATAGATGCGGTGTCAAGCGATCAACCCTGGGATTATTGCACACTCCTCCCAACACGAGCTGGCCGGGCAGATTGACCGTGGCTTTCCCGTCCTTCACCGACACGCTTTCCACGTGCAGGTCAGACTGGTACAGTGCATTGTAGAGCCCTGACTCTCCATAGAGTTCTTCCATAGAGAACAGTGCTTCGAGAGCGGCTTGGGGCTCATCCTGTGTATGCGGAGCCACGACCAGCACAGGGACGACGCTGTCGTCGCAGCCGATCTTTCTACCGGACTGGCCGTTGTCTTCCAGAGCGATGAGGAACACCTGCAATGTCAGAGGAATTGGCGTTGTCGTCGGCACTATTGTAGGGACAGGAGTCCGAATAGGCGCGGACACCCCAATGGTGCAAGCTGAGACAATCATCACGGCCATGGCGAACACCAGTAGCTGAGACATCCAATGCTTTCCATTGCTCATGTCTCTCCTTTTACTCTGTCTCGTCGTAGGCCACAGGGGTAGAGCAACTTGGCCCTAGGATTCTTGCACACTTTCAAGGGGCGCACCACGACCAAAGCATCTATTCTTCCACCGTAATGACGGCCAACACGACGTGCCGTTCAGGAACCGAAACACCGTCGACGAGCGTCACAGGCCGCTCGCCGTTGGCGGCATTGTATATCCCAACCCTCAGCTCATACTCTCCCACAGGCGCGTCTACCGGCACGGCGATGGCGTAACGTTCTGTGACGATCTCGCCCGGCAACCACTGGACGGTGGGGTACATGCCCCCCTCTGGCCAGCTATCCACCTGGGCCATCGTCGTCCCATCTGGACCGACTAGGTGGTTGAACATCGCATACACGCGATCTATGCGACGCAATGCCTGCCAATAGAGCGTCAACTCGACCGCGTCGCCCTGCCTGACCGACCTGTCGGCCAGGTCGTACCCCAGCAGCCGCATATCGTCGCCCAACACCACATCCAGGCGATGCTGCATGGGCGGCGGATGATAGCGGCGTGGCCGCGCCTCCACATCCACGTCAAAAAGCGCGATCTCTGCGGCGGAGATAGTCTGCTTCTGCGACCATCGGCCGAGTATCTTGTAGACGCGCGTCCCCTCCACGGGAAGCCGCGATCCATCGGGCGCGAGGACGGCAAGGCGGACCTGGTAACGCCCTGGAGATGCCTCCGCCGGCAGGGAGAACGCATACTGTCCGTGAAACACATCACCCGCCAGCCAGCGATCTGTGGGAGACCAATCGGCAACCAGGGAGGTGCGCCGCTCCACCAACACCGTTCCATCGCCGGCCACTACTTCGATCTCCAGCTCGTACTTCTCCGCCGGGACGGTCAATGCCTGCCAATAGGCATCGAAGAAAAGTGGATAGCCCTGAGTGAAGCGCAGTGCTCCCGGCTCGTAGCCAACCAAGGCCAGGGTGTCGCCGAAGGTGGCCTGCACATCTTGGCCGGGCAAAGTGCCCAGCACCCCAGCGGACGGCGTGGAATGGCCCACACGCACCGCCGGCTCAACTTCAAACGTCTCCCTGCCCTCCGGCAGCCACTCGTTCCCGTCGCAGAAAACGCGCACGCGGAGCCTATAGTCACCTGGCGGCGTACCGACGGGCACGACCAGCCCTCGCTGTTCGGCGATGGTTTCGCCGGCATCCCAGCTCCTGGTGGGAACGTGATACTGCCCCACGTCGAACTCGTACATCCCCCAGACCTTACCCGCCGGACCGATCAACTCCAGCCGCATCACCAAGCTGCGATCTTGAATATCCCGAAGGACCCGCCACTCGGTGCGCACCAGAGCCGCCTCCCCACTCACCGGCTCCAGATTCGCCACTACCGCGTCCGCCAACTGTAGCTGATCGCCAAAGCGGACGTCTCCCGTCGGGCCTGGCGACAGCCCATCATCGGGGGAAGCGTAGTAGAGTGTCAGGCTTTCCTCGGACCAGACCTGATACGCGTGCTCGTGCAGCCAGCGAGAGACGATCCACTTTGGGTCAACCGGCTCAACAGAGTCATAAGAGACCCAAACGCGCTCGTGAGCATCGAGCATCTTGATCAGATGCTCCTCGGCCAGACTGGCGCTCACTCTCAGACCATCCAGTGGGATAGTATAGCGTCTCAGGGGACCAGGATCGTAATAGCTTAGTAGCAACCACTGCCAGGGGCCGTGCAACAGCAGCCCGTCGTCTGGCCGGGAATATGCCCGTACATATTCCATGCGGTCGCGAAAGCCGCTCCTCGGCACTTCATACAGCAGCGGGTAAGCATACACGTTCACGAAAGCAACCGATAGCGTCAGCGATATCCAAGCCACGTGAAGAGCGGCCCGCTTGATCAGTGACAGTCGAGGGCGACTAGCGGCCAGCCAACCTAACGCCAGTCCCATCGCCAGCACGCAAGGCGGCAGCACCGTCGTCAAATACCGACCAGTGACCCGCTCGGGAAGCGCCAGGACGACGACCAACGGCACGCCTATCAGCAACCCCAAAAGCAATCCGCCGTTCCGATGCCCACGCGGAAGCCACGGCTTCAGCCGCTGGGCCACCCCGACACCGAGTGCCGTTAGAAGCAATGGCACTCCCAGGTGCAGCCAGTTGGGGTTGACTGTAGATCCCAGATAAAGCCCGTTGAGGGCGCGGGACAGGCCGCTCCAACGCACACTTGAGGCAGCGCCCCTCTGCCAAAAAGAGATGATCGTAGCCCATAGCCCCGGCGAGAGAGCGACCCACAGTGCCATGACGCCAGCCAGTGTCAGATGAACGGCCAACCATCTGAGCAGCAAGTGGCGATAACGCCGCCAGTTGAGAAGCAGGAATATATCCTCCGCCAGCAGTACAAACCCCATGTAGTAGTGCGTGAACGCTCCCAGCCCGGTCACCAGCCAGAACAGCACCCACCACCGGGCCCGGTCCTGATGCAACAGCCTGGCAAAGACAAAGATCGAAAGCAGGCTGAACAACGCCAACACCCCATACATGCGTGGGTTCCGCGACTCGTGGATGTGGAACGGGGAGAGCACGAACAGCAACGTCGTCAACAAAGCCACCCGCCGGCCAGCGGCCTTCCTCGCCAGTCGATACATCGCGGCAATGGTTATCAGACCAACGCCGACAGACAGAAATCGCACGGCGAACTCGCTCCGACCGGTCAGGGGCATCCACAGGGAAAGCAGCAGGTAGTAGAAAGGGGGATGCTCGCGAATTGCACCACGCAGGTAGGAAAACAGCTTCAACGGGCCTTGGTCGGCGATAAAGACACTGGCAACCTCGTCAAAGCCGAGCTCCCGCACGCCCAACTGGTAGGCGCGCAACGCAAAGGCCAGAAGCAACGTGCCGACCACAGCCCAGGGCGTCAGCCTGTACCACCTGCGTGCCCACATCATGGAGCCGCTCCCTGGTCGGGCTCAGGACGCAACCTCAGTGTGGTCAATTGTACAGCGTCAGCCGACAACCGCTCGCCAGTCTCCAGCAGGTACATTCCCGCCACCAGCGGGTATTCGCCCGGCGGTAGGTCATGGGGGACTAGGATGGTGTGCGGGTCAGAAACGATCTCACCCACATCCCAGAAGGAGGTCGGATAGGCACCCCGCCGAGGCTGCGTATCGTCCTGAGCGTAGGGCGGACCTTGAGGAGCTGCCAAGTGAACGAAGACAGTGTAGTCAACAGGGATGGGGACTTGGGCCGCCCAGTACAGGGTGACGTTGACCGATTCGCCGGGGGTCACGTCTAACCGATCCACGTCATACCCCAGCAACGTGACCTGCCCACCCAGATCGGCATCAAGGCGGTTGGGCGTCTCAATGGTAGCATACGCCTCGGGCCTGACCTTGAGCTTTCCCAGCGTCACCAACTCCAGCAGCGAGCCGGCCGAGTCGTAGGCAGGGAGGTGTTCTCTCACTTCCCCCTCTTTGTATAAATACCATCCCACGGCGACGTCGTAGACGGCGGGAGCAGGCGCCCATTTCTCCACCGGAACGCGCACGGCGTCGCAGAAGGCTTCGCCAACCTTCCACTGGCTAGTGGGATAGCGTCCCAGACCTGGGTGCGTGTCGCGCGCGCCGACCTTGCTCTCCTGCAGTCCAAGGATGTGGACGAAGTAGACGTAGTCGTCTGCCATCGGCGCGAGCGCCTCCCAGCAGAGTGTCACCGTGACCTCTTCGCCCGGCAAGACGTGTTTGCGATCTGTGCCATAGCCAACCAGACGGATCGAACTGGCAAAACGCACGTCTGCAGGCTGAACGATCTCCCGGATATAGTTCGGCGAGAGCATTGCTGGGGGTGCATAGGCAGGCCAAAGAACACCCACGAGGGCAAATATCGCCAAAGCAAGCATGGCAACCGCCAGCCCAGCTGCTAACCAGGTACGTGCACGAAAAGCCAGCCACTCGTTCAACCCCAACGCACACAGAGACGCTAGAATGGTCAATGTCACGAACAGATAACGTCCAAAGTTCGCCACCGCATTCACTGTCATTCGGGCAAAAACGACCAAGAACACGACCAGTGGAGCAGTGCTCAGAATCAACAATGCACTCAATGAACGCTCCCAGGGGACCTTCCCTGAGCGCCGGCGGATCCAGAAAAGAACCAGGCCCCCCAAGGCCACCAACCCAAGAAGGCGCACCAGCCAATAGGTCCAGGCAGGCATTGAAATCTGTCCATAACCAAAAGCTCCCCAGGCAGAATCGTATAGAAAGCCCAACTCGCCCAGTGCCGCCAGCAGATCCGGTGCATTCTCTCGGGTTCCCCACACCTCAGCCTCACGCACCAGGCTCGTTGGATCGCCATATAGAATCTGGTTGCGGACAAACCACCATCCGCTGACCAAGAGCGCCAGCCCTATCATGATGCCGCCGAACCGGGCTGCCTCTCGCCACCCGATACGGCCTCGATCGGCCAAGAGCCGCCATAAAAGTGCAAACCCCACGGTCGGCAGTACGGGCAAACAGGTAAACTTGGTCAGAACGGCCAGTCCCATCAACAGTCCAAGCGCTATCACCCGGCGGGCTGTTGGACCATGCACCAACACCTTTGCAGTCACGTACAGCGTCGCCGCCGCGACCAGATTCGCCAGCGCGTCGTCGTGGACGGAACCGCTGATGAAGAGGAACATGGGGTTAAAGGCTACCAGCGCCGTCGCCCCCACCGCCACCGCGCGTCTCCGGGGAAAGAGCTCCCGCGTCGCCCCGTACACACAGAGCACCGCCCCGGCTCCCATCAGTAGCGAGAGCCAGCGCACCAGATGGATGCCCAGTGTTGCGTCCCGGTATGGAAAGCCCTCCAGTTCAGGATCGTGCAGGTACAGGCTCTTGTTATCTACCCCATACTCCCACGACCGGTAGGCCCAGAATGGATTCTCTCGCTCGACGATGGCCACAAAGTTCTCGTCGGGCACCCAGAAAGTAAGCAGCGCCCCCAGGGCATAGTAAAGAGGAGGATGATGGGCCTTGCTCACCTCGTCCGGCTCCAGCACCGGCAGTCGTCGCTCTTTGACAAGGTAGCGAATATTGGCATAGTTCAACGCCTCGTCAGGGCTTTCAAAGACGGGGTTGACGAGACTGTAGGCCATGCCCAGCACCAGATAGAGGCTCACGATCAGGGCCAGCGCCCAGTGCGCCATCCGCTCACTCACGGAAGCTCCACCTCCGTCAGCACCACCACGTCATCAGACAAGCGCACGCCGTCTACATCCAGGGCAGGCAGTCGCTCGCCAGTCTCCAGCAGGTACATCCCCAGGTGCAAGTAATACGTCCCGCCGGGAAGACCCTGCGTGAGGACAAGCCGCTCGTCAAAAACGATCTCGCCGAAAGCCCAAAGGGAGGTTGGATAGTGGCCGCCAGCAGGCGGACCGTCGGCCTGAGCGGCCAGTGTGCCGTCGGGGCCGACGAAGTGCACGAAGACGGTGTAGTCCCGATCCACCGGGGCCAGGGAGGCCCAGTGAAGAATGAGCCGCAGTCCTTCAGCCTTCTCCTCTAGGTCGTATCCGACGAGAGCGATGCCATCCCCAAACCGGTAATCGGTGACGACAGCGGGCTGGGGGATCACCTTCATAGCAGACAGCTTCAGCCATCCAATAGTCGCTGCCCCCACCGTATTCCCTGCATCATCCACCACTGCCAAGCGTTCCCCATCATCGCGTCGGTAGAGGCCCACATCCAATCGCAACCGCGCCGGGCCCACAGCGTCCGGGCTCACGGGGATGGGAACCTCATCAAGAATGACCTGGCCGGGCTGCCAGAAGGAGGTGGGATAGTGGCCCAGTCCCGGGCAGGTGTCCCGCTGACCCACCGTCGCCGCCTGCCGCCCGAACAATTGCGCGAAGAGGACGTAGTTGGTCTTGGTCTCCATCAGCGCCTCCCAGTAGAGAGTCACTTGCAGCATCTCTCCCGGCTCGACTTTTTCGCTGTCGAGATCGTACCCTTGCAGGCGAGCCAGCGGCTGGCCCTCCTCCAAATAGACCCAGTCCAGTCGATGGGCGGGCTTTGGGGCGACGGTGGCATCGTAGACGGGAGGGCGAGCATAGGCGGGTGCGAGGAAAAAGACCAGCCCGGCGACACCTAGCGCCAGCATCGCCGCCGTGACGCCCACGGCCAAGATCGAGTGACGACGGCGAGGCAGCCAGGCAGCCAAACCTGCAAACAGAAGCAAGGCAATGGCGGGCAGCACCGGGAAGAGATAGCGTCCAAAGTTGGGCATGGGGCGCAAGAAACGGCGCACGACCATGGGGCCAAGAGTAAGAAGGAAAGCAGTTGCAAGAAGGATGAATTGCAGAGGACGAGTGGCGAATGGGGATCGGAGATTAGAGAGTGAAGACTGGAGAAGGCGGCGACGACGAACCACCATGAGAGCGAGACCCAGAATCGCGATCAGGGTGAGAAGATCCAACACGACATAGATCCAGCCAGCAAGAGGAATCTGGTTGGCCCCCAGGCGGCCCCAGAAAGAGGTGCGCAGCCAGTAGAGATCGGGCCACAAGTCGGCCAGAGAAGGCAAACGCTCCGGCTCTCCGAATCCCTCTCTTTCCTGCGACAGTCCGATGGGATCGCCGTAAAGGATAGACTGCCGGGCAACCCAGGGGGCAATGAGGAGCGCTGCCACACCGAAGACGATCAACCCCCACCCCAACAAGTCGCGCCACGATCGACTGCGCCACGCGATCAGCGCGACGACCAAGCCAGCCACAGGGAGCAACGCTATCACCGTCAGCTTGGAGAGCCACCCCAGCCCCAAGGCCAATCCCAACGCCATGCAACGTCCACGGTCAGGCCCCTTGCGCAGGATGCGCATCATCGCCCAGAGGGCCAGAGCGCCGAAGAGGGCTGCACCGTTGTCATCGTTGACCACGCCAGAGACGAAGAGAAACTCGGGGATGAAGGCTGCCAATCCCGCCGCTCCCAGCGCCATCTCCGCCCTTTCAGGGAACACCTCGCGCCCGATGCGGAAGATGACCCAAACCGTGGCTGCCCCCATCAGCACCGACAGCACCCGCACGACGCGCACACCGAGCCAGGTGTCGCTGGTGCCGAAGTGATCGTCGTCGGGATGGACGTACAGATTCTTGTTGTCCCGCCCTACGTCCCCGAACCGATAGCTGAAGTAAGGGTTATGGCGGGCGCGCCAAACTCCCAGATCGTCCTCCCCCACCCAGAAAGAGGCCAGCGCGCCGGAGACGTAGTAGAGGGGTGCGTGGTGGCCGAACCCCCTGTCACCCTCCTCGGAGATCGGCGGGCTGGAGGTGTTCACCAGGCTGCGGATGTAATCGTAGTGGTGGATCTCGTCAGGCCCCTCCAGCGTAGGGGTGGTGAGAGCGTAGGCTGTCCCCAGGATCACGAATAGGATCAGGATCGCCGCCAGTGCCCGCCGGGCTGCCCGCTCACTCATCGGCGCCAGGCCTCCAGATTACCGCCAGTGCAGACAGGAGCACCAAACCTCCCATTGCCCGCGCGACCCATGCCGCCGGGTGCGTGCGGGGCCATCGGAGCGTGAGAGTCGCCACCGCGATTTGCTCCTGAGGCAACTGCTCGCCCTCGAACGTGGTGGTGGGCAGGTGCTCCCCGGTCCGCCAATCATAGAGGCCCGTCACCAGCTTGTAGTCCCCTTCCGGCAGACCGGGCGGCAGCATCAGCGTGTGTGGATCGACAATGATTTCCTCTTTGCTCCAACTGTAAGTCGGGCGCGCGCCATGGTCGGCTGCCCCATCGTCCTGCCAGACCAAAGAACCGTCGGGTCCCAGCAGGTGGAGGAAAATGCTCAGATCGTCTGCGACCGGCTCCGTCGCCTGCCAGTACAGGACGACGGGAACGCGGTCGCCAGGAGCAGCCTCGAGCGAGCGCAGGTCGTAGCCCAGGAACCGTCGCTGATCGCCCAAGCGA
>DAOUDX010000055.1:0-2295 GCA_034430835.1 Anaerolineae bacterium | reverse complement strand
TGTAGTGCTGAAACACCCGGCATAACTGGGCAGCATCCACCGGCAAGCTACGAAGGGCCAAGGCAAGATCGAAGAGATCGCGGCCCTTTCTTCGTTGATACAAAGCCCGCAGCTTGGTGGCGAGCAACTCATCCAAGTGATAGACCGGCACGTTCGCTCGCCCTTCGAACCAGCGGGACTGAACATCCAGTAACTTGTGCTCGACCGGCAGGACCTGCATGTGTTCTCGCGTGTTTATCTCCACCTTGACGCGCAAGGGCAACGGCGGGGAATCCTCCGACTCCAGTCTGTAGGTCAGGGTGGCCACGTCTGGGCCGATCTTGCGTTGGGGCCTACCCAACCGATCCCGCAGAATCATCCTAATCCGGTCGAACTGCGGCCCGATCGGAGCCGCCTCTGGCTGGACCAGATCGATGTCTTCCGAATAGCGCAGGGGATGATCGAGATACAGCTTGTGCAGCGCCGTACCGCCCCGGAAGAACAGCGTGTTGGCAATGGTTTCATCGCGGAACAGGGTCACAAGTATGACGCTGATGATCAGGTCCTGCTCGACCATGATGTTGGTCTGCCAGGGGTGCCCGACGGAGCGCCATTCCATGATGTCGGCACGTGGGATCACAGGTCGGCCTCCGGCTCCTCGTTGATTACAATGCGCCAGCGAGGATCGCGGCGCCCGGTACGCTTCGCTAGCGAAGCATTCAAGGGTGTGTACGATGAATTTCGCTCCACGACGACAACGTGGAGAGACCGCGTCAGCCTCCGCTGGCCAAGGAAGTCAAGCAACCATCCGAGGCGCTGCAGATACGCGCTTGCACGCTCGTGGGTAGCCGCTGCCGCAAGCTTATCCGCATCCAGCCCCTCCGCCAGCTCGGTCAGGACCGTAGCCGCGGCGTCTATGCTCCCGTAGTGCTTCTGAAAACGGATCAGATCAATAGCCGTCCACTCCGGCGTGGAAACGGGAATATCCCCAGTGTGGGTGCGCCGACTTTCCGTCAATGCCTGCGACATACCCGAGAAGCAAAGGAATCGAACACGCACTGCGCGCGTCTCGACAGCACGCACGTGCTCTGGAATAACAACCTGCATTTCCTGAGGACGCTGATGTGTGGCCCCATGCAAGGCTGCTGCGGAGAGGCAACCCACGTAGTACGGCTTGCCGATGAATCTCATCAGATCATCGATGAACCATTCTGTGGGAACGGTGCCTACGACGGCATATTCCAAAGGAACAATCACGTAGAACTCTCTTCGTAAACGTAGGATCCGTCCTTGAGATGTTGCACGTTGCAGGGACTTGTCTAATGCATCTGTGCACAGGTTCAGTTGTCGTGTCGCTTCCTTACGCGTGAACGTATAGCGACCCACGCGTTGAATCTCATCCACCCAGCTATTCAGACTCACTGCTCTTGTCTTCATAATGTGTTGAGAATAGCACAACTGGACACCAAACATCCAGTTGTGCAACATTAAACATTAAACACAGCTAGCTTCTATACTCCCTTCTGCTCAAACCTGGCCCAAGCAGTCCGGTAGTTCGCTTCGCGATTGTAGCGCTCGAATGGCGGTCGCGTACATGATGGCGCGCTCGACGGGACCAGCAATGGGCTCCGGCTGAACCGGGCGCAGTAATTCCGGGGACGCATACCATGATTCGTTGGACCAGTTCATAGAGTTCATTGAGTTCGTAGGGTTCATAGGGTTGAAAACATAGTCGGGAGTGAAAGCGCCGGTGAAAACTGGCATGGAGGTGGTGGTGAAAGTCCACTACGTAGTAAGGCATAGCAAGCCACTACACCCCCCGAGTTATGCGTCGGCTACCCGTAAGGGAGCGGCGAAGCGTTAGCGTGGGGTTGCGTAGGCGAGGTATTGAGCTCCGAAATCATGGCTCTGGTGCGTCGACCTTGTACTCTTATGGGGAAGACAACACGGTACGGAGCCGTTATGCAAGGTGCGTATCGGCCCACGGAGCCTGAGACCCTCTGCACCTGTCTGCGTGCAACGCACAGGCAGATGCGTAAAAGCTCCATGTACCTGTCTGCGTCCAAAGGACAGGCAGGCGGGAACCGGGAGAGCCTGGAAGTGACTGAGCAGGTTCCTAGCTCAGTCCGACTGGGGAAGGTCAGTGACCACAATCCCAGTATGTACGTAACCTGTCTGCGTCCGCAGGACAGGCAGGCCGGGCAGTCGGACAGACCCATATTGTGCGCTGGGCAGCGCATTGGTCAGGAGGGTTTGAGTCCCTCCGGTGCTCAGATGAGGGGCACCGTATCCAAAAGCGGGGGTAATGCCTTGCTG